>JAYVIO010000165.1:0-14393 GCA_043770175.1 Verrucomicrobiales bacterium
GGCCGGCTCCGGCGGCGTCATCATCATGGACGACAGCCGCAGCATGACCTGGGTCATCAACAACCTGAACGCCTTCTACGCCCACGAATCCTGCGGCCAATGCACGCCCTGCCGCGAAGGCAGCCTGTGGATGAAGAAAATCAGCGACCGCATCGTCGCCGGCGACGCCAGCCCCGACGACGTGGACACCCTGGAAACCGTCGCCAATCAGATCGAAGGCAAGACCATCTGCGCCTTCGGCGAAGCCGCCTCCTGGCCCACCCAGAGCTTCATCAAGAAATTCCGCGACGAACTCAAAGGCGACTGCAAACCCGACCTCGCAGGCAAGATCGTCAACGAGGAATCGCTCGTGGCTGCGGCGGGACTGGTCACCGCGTAGCGGAACTCGTGAGAGTTCCGTTCTTGGAGCTTTCGCAAGCTGTAGAACACACGGCGGAAGACTGACGTCTTCCGCTACTGGACACGGCCAGCTCGCACAACCATCTCGACAACGAGCAGGCATATCGGGTAGAACATACCCATGACTGACGAACGGCGTATTGATCGTATGACGGTGTGTGTCCCCCTGGGCAAAGGCGTGCTCGCCATCGGTGCTTTTATTCTGGCTGCACTTTGTCTGCTCGGCATGCACCGCTGTTTTTATATGACAGATGTCAATGGCCGTCTTCTCGAAGTGCTGCAAACCGCAAAAGACCTCCAAGTCGCAATCTGGAGTTACGAGTACGAATACCATGCGTTCCCAATCGCCGCCGAAAAAGGCAGTGACAGCCATCTGCGATCACGCGGGCAATTGTTAGCGGAACTTTTTCCCTTCGACGACGCCATACTGAACTTCAAGAAGGTCAAATTCATCGATTTGCCAATGGCACGAGAGCGCAAATCTGGCCTCTGGCAAGACAGTGGTGAATGGGTGCTCAGCGATGCCTGGGGCGAACCGTTCCACATCATTATCGACACCAACGAAGATAACGTGATCGCCAATCCTGATTCTGATTCGGCCAAAGCAACTCCTCAGATCCCATCGAGAATCCTCATCTACTCCTCCGGTCCAGACCGTGATCCCAAGACCTGGCACGACAATATCTGCTCGTGGCGCGATTGAGCGAACGCTGTATGCCGGGTGTGGCGACAGCCCACCCGGCTGTTTGGACGCCCGCTTCGCCAACGTGCGCGCTACGAGACGAGCGGGCTTTCGCCACACTGATGCTACGTCCAAATACATTACTCCACCTTCCGAGTCACCCGCACCGCGTAGATCTTCGCCGTCAGCGCTGACAGCGGCACCGATTCCTTTTCTTCAGGGAATGCGCGAGGAGCCATGAAACAGATATTTGACTTGTTCTCGGATAGTTAAGAAAAGTTAATCGAATTAAGTGACGTTGTGATTGGATGAGCCACGCTTCGCATGTCGTCTGGACTTTAATTTCTGACTCCTCTCATTAAACGCCCCTCCTTCACGGCTGGAAGAGAGCTTGAAAATCAGCGCGGTTGAGCAGGGGGGCGAAGGCGGGATCGATCTTGACCTTGTCCAGTTGCTTGAAGCCGCTGGCCAGCGCCTGGCGCAGCAGTTCCACGGCCTGCCGGGCGTAAGATTCGACAATATCGGCGCGCTCGCCGGCCGACACGGACGGGTCTTTCTCTGCCAGCGGCATTCCACGGGCCATCAGGCTGGCGGCCGTCACTTGAGCGCCGCTTGCCTGCGGGTTGAGCTGGGCCAGGTCGAAGGCACGGAGAACGGCGGTGGCATGATCTCCTTGATTGAGGCAAAGCTCGCTGATGGCAAAGAAGTGATTGCCCAGGTAGCGCCGGGAAAGGGCGTTCTGGGGATTGTGGGTGAGTTCCTGCTGCTGGATTTCGATGGCCTGCTGGTAGAGCGCCCGGGCTTCCGCCTGGGTCTTTGGCTCCTTGCCGAGCACCATGGCCAGATTGTGACGCGCCCCGGCGAGGTCCACCCGATTGTTCCTGACCTCAGGAAAGTCACGGATGAGTTTTTCCCGCAGGTCCAGAGCCTGGCGCAATTCCGCACCGGCCTCGACGAGGTGTGCCTGGTCGAGCTGCAGCATACCGAGGTTGGTGTGGGCGGCGGCGATTTCACGCGGATAGTCGGGGTTATCGGGAAACTTAGCGGCAAACTGCTGGCTGGTTTCCAATGCCTTGCGATAGGCGGCTTCGGCCGCGTCAAGTTTGTGCAGCCGGACGAGGGTGATGCCGAGGCTATTGTAAACATTGGCTAGCTCCCCCCGTGCCTGAACAAGATCGGGAAACTCGGCGAAGATCTTCTCGCTCTCTTCAATACTGCGCCGGAAGGCGGCCTCCGACTCTGGGAACCGCCCCATGTCTGCCAAAGGGTTACCCAGGTCGCCATGAACACTGGCAAGGTGAATGCGATAAGCCGGCAGGCTGGGGAACTCAGCCACCAAGGGCTCCAAGATGGCCTGCGCCCGTTGGAAGGCCTGCACGGAGTCCTGCGGACGGCCCAGCTCGCGAAACTGAATGCCCAGGGAGTGGTGCAAGGAAGCCTGGAGTTTCCGCTGTTCCGCAGTGGGGGCGGATTTGTGACCCAGTTCGTCAAGGGTGTCGAGGGCTTGCTGCACGGCTTCAGTGGCCTCCTTCACCCGGCCGGCCTTGTGCAGCAGAGCGCTTAGATTCTTCAGATAGCCCGCCAGCAAGACAGCGCATTCGGGCCTGCCGGGCACCTCCTCGACCAGTCGGGTCTCCAGCTCGATGCAACGCCGGAAGTGCTTTTCCGCCTCTTCAGCGCGGCCTTGGGAAAAGCACAAATTGGCCAGTTTGCCAAGGGTGATAGCGAGGTTGTTGCGCAGATCGGGATCGGCCGGATCCTTGGCCGCCAACTCTTGCTGGGTGACCAGGGCGGAGCGCAGGGCGGCCTCCGCTTCGGCGTCCTTCCCTTGAGAGATCAATGAGGCAATACGATTGAAGGAGAAAATAGCGACAACCAGACATAGCAAAGGCGGTCGCTAAAAGTCAGTTCACTGCGGTGCAGGAAAAACTGGCGGTGAGGGAGGGATTCGAACCCTCGGTAGCTGTTAAGGCTACGCATCTTTAGCAAAGATGTGCTTTCGACCACTCAGCCACCTCACCGTTGCGTGTTTCTGCCGGTCGGGGCAGCGCGGCGCTATTTAGCGTGCAGCGTGGGAGATCGTCAAACGAAATGTCATCCTCACGCGCATCTCGTTGTCACAGCAGATCGGGGCGGTTCGCCCGTGTGCGCTCCAGCGCCTGCTGGGCACGCCATGCGGCGATCTTCGCGTGGTTCCCGCTCAGCAGCATCTCCGGCACTTTCATGTCACGATACTCCGCCGGTTTGGTGTATTGCGGTGCCTCCAGCAGGCCGCTGGCACCAAAGCTTTCCTCAACCGCGCTCATCTCATCGCCCAGCACGCCGGGCAGTAGGCGCACGATGGCATCCATGACAACGACGGCGGCGATGGCACCGTTGGTCAGCACGTAATCACCGAGGCTGATCTCCTCATCGACCCAGTGCTCGATGATGCGGTGGTCGATGCCTTCGTAATGACCTGAGAGGAAGATCAAATGCGGTTCGGCGGATAAGCGCCGCGCCGAGGCCTGATCGAAGCGTTTTCCAGCAGGCGAAAGGTAAATGATGCGCGCCTCCGGCGTGTCGAGGCGGTCGAGCGTTTCAAACACCGGCTCCGGGCGGATCACCATCCCCTGCCCGCCACCGTAGGGCGTGTCATCAACCTGGCGGTGCTTCCCCAGTCCTTGCTCACGCAGATCATGCACGCGCAGGTCGAGAATGCCCTTTTCCTGCGCACGTCCCATCATGCTCAGGCCCATCGGCACCGAGACCAGCTCCGGGAACAGTGTCACCACATCAATTCGCATGCGCGTGCTATGCCGCAGCCCGTTCGCCACGGCAAGCGCGGCATTCTTCCTGCAAGCGGGAATGCGCCTTGACGCTTTGGACGGCACTTCTACTATCGCGCTCCCCCATTTCCCCGCCATGAACATCCACGAGTATCAAGCCAAGCAACTGTTTGAAAAATTCGGCGTCGCCAGCCCCAAAGGCATCGTCGCCAGCACGGCGGCGGAAGCAGGAGTTGCAGCACGCGAGATCGGCGGCCCAGGACTCGTCGTCAAAGCGCAGGTGCATGCGGGTGGTCGTGGCAAAGGCACCTTCAAGAACGGTTTCAAAGGCGGCGTGCATGTGGTGAACACACCCGAAGAAGCGCAGGACATCGCGGGCAAGATGCTCGGCCAGACGCTCGTCACGCACCAGACCGGCCCCGAAGGCAAACTGGTGAGCAAGGTGCTCATCGCCAAAGCCGTGGACATCACCAAGGAATACTACTTCGCCATCCTGTTTGATCGCGGCACCAGCACCCACGCCATCATCGCCAGCACCGAAGGCGGCATGAACATCGAAGAAGTCGCTGAGAAGACCCCGGAGAAGATCAGCAAGGAGTTTGTGCATCCCACCCTCGGCCTGCAGGCCTACCAGTGCCGCAAGATCGCCGCCTCGCTCGGTTTACGCGGTCCGTTGATGACTCAGGCCGTGAAGCTCTTCACCGCGCTGTGGAATCTTTACCTGAAGGCCGATTGCTCCCTCGTGGAGATCAATCCGCTCGCCATCACCACCGACGGTCAGGTCGTCGCCCTCGATGCGAAGTTCAACTTCGACGACAACGCGCTCTACCGTCAGAAAGATGTCACCGCGATGCGTGACACGACCGAAGAAGATCCGCGCGAAGTCGCCGCGAGTGAATTCGGCCTCAACTACATCGGTCTCGACGGCAACATCGCCTGTCTCGTCAACGGTGCCGGCCTCGCCATGTCCACGATGGACATCATCAAGTTCCACGGCGGCGAACCCGCCAACTTCCTCGATGTCGGCGGCGGTGCGACGAAGGAGCAGGTCACCGCAGCCTTCAAGATCATCCTCGGCGATCCGAAGGTCGAAGGCATCCTCGTCAACATTTTCGGCGGCATCATGGACTGCAACATCATCGCCACCGGCATCATCGCCGCCGCGCAGGAAACCCACCTCAACATCCCGCTCGTCGTCCGCCTCGAAGGCAACAACGTCGAAGCCGGCAAGGCCACCCTCGCCGCCAGCGGCCTCAAGATCACCAGCGCCAGCGATTTGACCGATGCAGCACAAAAAATCGTGGCAGCGGTGAAGGCGGCGTGAGGAGAAAAAGGTGATGCGTTAAGGGTACGGATTCTTCCATTACCCCTACCCCTTTACTCCGCACTCGATGCGCACTAGGCAGCAGCGAAGAAGTGAAGAACGAAGCGGCGGAATGTCTGCCGTTCGCATGGAGAGGCTGTTTGATTGCGTATGAGCGTCACCATGAAGACGTTCACCCGCCGCCAGTTCGCCCTCGCCTCGTTTGCCACTCCCGCCCTGCTCAAGGCCGCCGGCACGGAGGACAAAATCAACCTCGCCTTCATCGGTCCCGGCGGCATGGGTACGAATCACGTCAAGACGATGTGCCAGCGCAAGGATGTGATCTTCTCGTGGGTGTGCGATGCGGACTCGAAGCGTGCAGAAGCAGCCGCCAAGACGATTCAGGAACTGACCGGTCAGACGCCGAAGATCGCCAGCGACATGCGAAAAGTGTTTGATGACAAGGCTGTGCAGGCCGTGCTGATGGCGACGCCGGATCACTGGCATGCACCGGGGGCGATCCTCGCGGCGAATGCGGGCAAGCATGTGTATGTGGAGAAGCCCTGCTCGCACAATCTGCGTGAGGGCCGGCTCATGATCGAGGCCGCGGCGAAGAACAAGGTGTGCATGCAGGTCGGCACGCAGAGTCGTAGCACCGCCAGCATCGCGCAGATCATCGACAAACTGCGCAGCGGCGTGATTGGCGACATTTTGGTCGCGAAGGCCTGGAACAGTCAGTTGCGCAAGAATCACGGCCACCAACCGGTCAGCGAACCGCCCGCAGAGTTGGATTACGAGTTGTGGCTCGGCCCGGTGCCCAAGGTGCCGTTCAAGAGCACGTATCATCCCGGCCACTGGCGCTGGTTTCATCATTTTGGTGCGGGTGATTTCGGCAACGACGGCGTGCATGACATCGACATCGCGCGCTGGGGCCTTGGCGTCGATCAACATCCCGACCGCATCATCGGCCAGGGCAGCAAACTGTTCTTCGACGACGATCAGGAGTGGCCCGACACGCTCTACTGCGGCTTTGAATACGACATCGCCGGCAAAACCAAACAACTCATCTACGAGCAGCGCGACTGGAGTCCGTATGTGCAAGAAGGCCACGAAAACGGCTGCGCGTGGTATGGCACCGAAGGCATGGTCATCGGCGGCAAACAGAAAGGAAGCTGGCAGATCTACGGTCGCAAAAACAAACTCATCGAAGACATCAAGCCCACCTCCGGTCCCGACCTCGCCGCGCATCACGCGAACTTTTTCGATGCCATCCGCACCGGCGCAAAACTCAACGCCGACATCACCATCAATCATCTCTCCACCGCGCTCTGCCATCTCGGCAACATCGCTGCACGTACGCGGCAGGCACTCGTGTTTGATCCCGTGAAGGAACAATTCATCGGCAATGCCGACACCTCAAAACTGCTCAAACGCCAGTATCGCGAGCATTGGGCCACGCCAAACACCTGAATCAACGCCGCCTTCTGAAGCAGCGTATTCCAAACGCAAAAGCAACCAGCAGGGCGGTTCCGGGCTCGGGAATGGGTGTGGTGTGAGTCTGCAAATCAAAGGTGCCGGGACTGGCGGCGTGGTCACCGGGACCTTGGGTGTTGAGGATGGCACCGAAGGGCGTGTAGGTGGCACCGTTGAGCCGCCAATCGAGCGGCAGGCCCGTCTGGTCTGCGGGTGATGGGAAGGTCCAATTGTCGGCGGCGTTGCCATCGAAGCCGTTCGTGAATAGCGCCCACTCGGTCGTATTGGGGACAAGCGTCTGTGAATTGTACGCCCAGATGTAAGCTTGTTCGCCAAAACTGAAGGTATTATTAGGCAACGACCATGTGCCGGCCTCGCTGGAGGTGCCGTCCGTCAATAGCGAGGCGCTGGAGGTGAAATAGGAGGCACCGGAATTCCAACCGCTCCCAGCCGGTGCCGCAGCACGGTCAAAGGGTTTCCAATTCGGCACCCAATCGATTAGATTAAACTCCGTGGGCAGGAAGGAGCCGAAACTGCCAAGTTCGAAGACAAAACTGTCGTCCAAAAGCGCTCCAGTGCTGTCGTAGAGAGTCGAGCCGACATCGTCGCCCCAATTGATGGTGCGGGAGTGGAGAGTCGGCGATGCAAGAAGCAGCAGGAGGATGAAGATGAAGCGATGAAGGTTCATGGCGGGGAGTGGGTGAAAGCTCTGTTGTTTGGATTTCCAGGAGCGAGACTCATGGTGTCCACGGGTTGGGGATCAGATAGGTTGGACGCGCAGTCCGTGGTTGACACATGTGTGCGCGGAGGGACTTGAAGATGGTCGTGGCGTTGTCATTTGCGATGCTGGCATCGGCCTGGCCAACCCACTGCTGCAGGGCTCCGGCATAGAGCAGGAAGTAGCCGTTGTAGCCAGATGCCGTCGGGCTGTCATCGGTGTTCCAGAACTGGACGCGATCCGCTGTCGCTGAACTGGTAGTCCCGGTGAAACCGTCGGTGATGAGCATCTTGCGAGTCGTCGGGCTCATGTCCAAGGGCCAGCCGTTGCCGAGCATGTTGGCACCTGCCACCAGCGGACAGGCCATGGCATTGCTGCGCACATGTCCGGTGAAGACCAGATTCACCGGATGACCTTTCGGATGCACAAAGAGACCCTCGCAGACATCAATGACGCGATTTCCGCCATCCAGCAGGGCGGCATCGTCTGACAACACCCATCGAGGAGTGCCTGCAGCGTGGGTGAAGAGCCAGTACATCTGAAACGCTGTGGTCTGCCGATTGTAGAAGAGCAGGCGGTCTGCAGTACTGGGACTGTTGGTGGATGTGAAGGCCGAAGGAACGAACAGGTCCTTCATCCGCAGGTGTTCCCGCACCATGATGCGGTCACCTGCCAGCGTGGCCGGAATCGTGGTGCCCAGTGTGTTGCGCGGGCTGCCCGTGTTGATGGCGACGCTGGTGGCCGTGCTGGAGGCCTCATTGATCTCGAAGCGCTGGCCTTCGTGGTCGCCAGCGACGACTTCCACATAGTACTCGCGCCCAGCGGTGAACTGCGCGGCCAGATCCCCGCCGAAGCCCACGGCGGAGGTCAGGTTCAGGCTGATGCCCAGCACGCCATCGACGCTGCCGGCAAAGACTTCGCACTTCAGGAACGGATTGCTGCAAGTCTGGCACCCGACGGTGAGTGCGCGGGTCGCCCAGCCTGCCGCTTCACTGCGCGCCACGGTGCCGTTGGCAATCTGCGTCACCTTCACGCGCACATAGCCGTGGCCGAGCGAGAGGGCCGGCACGCTGGCCAGGTTTTGGTAGAGCGCCACCTCGGTGCCGTTAGGATTGGTGGTTACCACCGGCGTGAGGGTGGTCAGGTTTGTCCAACCAGCGCCATTCGCGCCGCTGCTGGCGAGATCGGCGATGTATTCGAGCTGGTAGGTGATGCCATTGGCATAACTCAAGCGGCGCACTTGGGCATCGATGGTGCCGTCCAGGTTGCGCACGATTTCAAGCGGGCAACCGCCGTTGATGCCGGAGGCCGGGTTGTAACAGAACGCAAACTCCTCGAGATTGGTCACGCCATCGCCATCGGGATCCTGCAAGGCGCCGTTCTGGCCGCCCAGCGGATTGGCATACTGCCAGTTGGCAAAGCTGGTGGGTTTGATTTCCACGACCGGGATGTTGTTGTTGATCACGAAGGGATCGCCTGCGGCCAGGTCGAAGGTGAAGTAGTAAGGATTGCCGCCGGAGGTGAAGTCTGTGAGATAACCCGGGCTGGCAGGGTTTTCGCCGGAACCCAGCGCGTGGGGATCACCCAAGCCTGTTGGGTCAAAGTTGGAACCTGCCACGGGTCGTGTCGAATCCACCACGTATCCCAGCGGCGGCGTGTAAGTGAGCACGTAGGTGCCTGTCGTGCCATCCGTGAGAAAGCTGTACTGCCCAGAACTGCCATCCATGAGGATCGTCACGGTCCCTGGCCCGCTGACGGAGATGCTCCCGCCGGCAATGATCTGACCGGTGGCCGGATTGTAGGCATAGCCAGCCGGGTCCACGGCGTCGAGGAAGTCGTTGCCGGTGCTGCTGGCACCTGCAAGCGTCACCAGCACCAGGTTGTCATTGCCACCGGTGACATCGCCGGTGCTGACTGCCCCGCGGGGGTCAATCTCCTGCACAAAGTAAGTGCCATCCGGCAGACCGCCGAACTCATAGATGCCCAGGCCATTAGTCGTGCTGGTGCTGATCAATGCGTCCACGCCAGGATCAAACACGCCATTGCCATTGCTGTCCGCATAGAGCTTCACCGTCACGTTTGCCACGGGCACATCGCCGTCATTGAAGCTGCCGTTGAGATTGTAGTCATCACGTACCTGCCCGCTGATGGTGTAGGGGCCGGAGACCACGGTGAAACCGAAATCCACTGTGCCGTCTGACTCACCACTGCCGACCGCGATGAGGGGACTGACCACAGCACCGCCGGGAGCACTCTGGCTGCCGTTGTCATCGTCATCGGTTTGATCATCAGCGGTGTTTGTCGTCGCGGATGACGACAACCAGACGGCAGGCGGCGTGGCGATTCTCACCTGGTAGGTTCCAGGAGCAATGTTGCCGAAGGCATAGAGTCCGCCGCCTGCTGTAGTAGTCGTGGTGGCCTGCATGCCGGATGCGTTCGCATCGCTGTCAATGGAGTGGCCGAGGGCATCGAGCAGTTCGACGCCCACACCGTCGATGCCGCTCTCGGCGGCATCCTTGAGGCCGTTGTTGTTGCTGTCGTGCCACACGAGGTCACCGAGCATGCCTGTTTGTTCGTCCACAAAAATTACGCTGGTGGTGGCGCCTGCGATGACCGTGACCGGAGTCACCGTGTTCGACGTCACGCTGATGTATCCCGCAGGATCGGTTTCCACGATCTGGTAAGTGTCCGGCGGCAGGCCGGTAAAGCTGTAGGCGCCACTGGCATTGGAGATCATGGTCGTGGGCTGAATCCCGGCAGCGATTGAATCGCTGTCGATGTCGCTGCCGTCGCTCCGCTTGAGTGTCAGCGTCACTCCTTCAAGCGGAACATCAGCGGTGTCGTTGTTGTTGGTGTCTGCCATGACGAAGCCGCTGATCGTGCCAGCGATGAAATAGCCGTCAGTGCCAGCGCTAGTCGCCACACCGGCGATAGCGGTGGCAGTGTTGGGATCGGTGCCCTGGGTTTGCACGGCGCCGGCGGGGAACTGCGGATCGGATTGCTGAACGTCGATGATGGTGCTGCCAGGCGGCACGCTGGCGCTCCAGTTGCCGTAGATGTCCGTGACGACGGTTTGCGTCGCGTTGTTCGCATCGGTGATGAGCACATCAATGCTAGCGAGGTCGGGTTCGCCATTGTCCTGGGTGCCATTGCCGTTGGTGTCCACGTAAAGATGCCCGGTGACAGTGGCGGGCACGAACAGGCCGACAGGCGTCGCCGCAGTGCTGGCGTTGGCGACGGCGGTGACGCTGCTGGTGTCTGCACCTTGCGTGACGGTGCCGCCGACGGGGTATTGCGGGTCGGTTTCGTCGATGTTCGCCGTCGTTGCTCCGGGCGGCACGCTGGCGGTCCAATTGCCGTTGCTGTCGGTGGTGACGGTTTGGGTGGCACCGTTGACGTCGGTGATGAGCACATCCAGAGCGCCGAGATCGGGTTCGCCCACCTGCTGGGTGCCGTTGCCGTTGGTGTCGAGGTAGAGATGACCGGTGACTGTGGCGAGGATGACGTAGCCGTCGCTACCGGCGCTGGTGCTGGCATTGGCGACGGCGGTGACGGTGGTTGGATCGCTACCTTCGCTCTGGGTGGCACCGACGGGGAACTGCGGATCGGTTTCGTCAACGTTGGCGCTCGTGGATCCCGGCGGCACGCTGGCAGTCCAGTTGCCGCTGCTGTTGGTACTTACGGTCTGGAGGTTGCCGTTCACGTCGGTGATGCGCACGTCGATGTTGGCGAGATTGGCTTCACCGTTGTCCTGGGTGCCGTTGCCGTTGGTGTCCACGTAGAGATGACCGGTGACGGTGGCGGGAATGAAGTAGCCATCGGTGCCGCCGTCGGTGCTCGCGCCAGCAACAGCGGCGACGATGGTGGGGTCGGTGCCTTCGATCTGAATGCAGCCGGCGGGGAACTGCGGATCGCTGTTGTCAATATTCACGCTGGTGCTGCCGGGTGGCACGCTGGCGGTCCAGTTGCCGTTGCTGTCGGTGCTCACGGTGTGCGTGTTGGCGAGGGTGTCGGTGAGGATGACATCGATGTTGGCGAGGTTGGGTTCGCCGATGTCCTGGGTGCCATCGCCGTCGGTGTCGAGATAGAGGTGGCCGGTGACCGTGGCGGGGATGAAGTAGCCGTTGATGCCGCCGTTGGTGCTCACGCCGGCGACGGCGGTGACCGTGGTGGGGTCGTAGTGTCCCTCGGTCTGCGTCGCCCCCGTGGGCAGTTGCGGATCACTGTTGACGACGTCGGTGGTGGTGCTGCCCGGCGGCACCGTGGTGCTCCAGTTGCCGTCGCTGTCGGTGGTGACCGTCTGTGTGATGCCGTTGGCGTCGCTGATGAGCACGTCCACATTTTCGAGGCCGGGTTCGCCGGGGTCCTGCGTGCCGTTGCCGTTGGTGTCGAGATACAGGCGGCCGGTGATGAGCGCCGGGATGAAGTAGCCGTCGCTGCCGCCATTGGTGCTCGCGCCGGCCACGGCGGTGAACGTGGTGGGGTCGGTGCCTTGCGTCTGCTGGTAGCCGGCAGGGATGACGCTGGTGAAATCGGTGTCGGCTTCGTCCACGTTGGCGCTCGTTGATCCCGGCGGCACGCTGGTCGTCCAGTTGCCGTCGCTGTCGGTGGTGACGGTGTGCGTGTTGTTCAGGATATCGGTGATGACGACATCGACGCTGGCGAGATTGGGTTCACCATTGTCCTGCGTGCCATTGCCGTTGCTGTCGAGGTAGAGATGGCCGGTGATCGTCGCAGCCACGAACAGGCCGACGGGTGTCGCCGCAGTGCTGATGTTGGCGACGGCGGTGAGGCTGCTGGTGTCCGCGCCTTGGGTGACGGTACTGCCGGCGGGGTATTGCGGATCGGTTTCGTCGATGTTGGCCGTCGTTGTTCCGGGCGGCACGCTGGCGATCCATGTGCCGTTGACGTCGGTGGTGGCGATCTGCGTGCTGCCGTTCACGTCGGTGATGAGCACGTCGATGCTGGCGAGATTGGGTTCGCCGAGGTCCTGCACGCCGTTGCCGTTGGTATCGACATAGAGATGACCGGTGACGGTAGCAGGCACGAACAGGCCGACGGGAGTCGCGGCAGTGCTGGCGTTGGCGACGGCGGTGAGGCTGCTGGTGTCCGCGCCTTGGGTGATGGTGCTGCCGGCGGGGTAGTCGGCGTTGTCGATGTTCGCGGTCATCGCGCCAGGCGGCACGGTCGCAGTCCAGTTGCCATCGCTATCGGTGGTGACGGTTTGCGTGCCGCCGTTGCTGTCGGTGATCAAGACGTGGATGCCGCCAAGGTTTGGCTCCGTGTTCTGCGTGCCGTTGCCATTGGTGTCGGTGTAAATGTGACCGGTGATCGTCGCGGGCACGAACAGGCCGACGGGTGTCGCCGCAGTGCTGGCATTGGCGACGGCAGTGAGGCTGCTGGTGTCCGCGCCTTGCGTGACGGTGCCGCCGGCGGGGAACTGCGGGTCGGTTTCCTCAACGTTTGCAGTGGTGCTGCCCGGTGGCACGCTGGCGGTCCAGTTGCCGCTGCTGTCGGTGGTGACGGTTTGCGTGGCCCCATTCGAGTCGGTGATGAGGACATCAACGCTGCCGAGGTTGGGTTCGCCATTGTCTTGCGTGCCATTGCCGTTGGTATCAACATACAGATGGCCGGTGACCGTGGCGGGAATGAAGTAGCCGTCCGTGCCGCCGTTGGTGATCGCGCCAGCCGTGGCGTTGACGATGGTGGGATCCGTGCCTTCGATCTGAATGCCACCGGCGGGGAACTGCGCATCGCCATTGTCGATGTCTACGCTGGTGCTGCCAGGTGGCACGCTGGCGGTCCAGTTGCCGCTGCTGTCGGTGCTCACGGTGTGCGTGTTGTTGAGGATGTCGGTGAGGATGACATCAATGTTGGCGAGGTGGGGTTCGCCCACGTCCTGCGTGCCGTTGCCGTTGGTGTCGATGTAAAGATGGCCGGTGACCGTGGCGGGAATGAAGTAGCCGTTGATGCCGCCGTCGGTGGTCACGCCGGCGACGGCGGTGAACGTGGTGGGGTCGTAATGCCCCTCAGTCTGGATCGCGCCCACGGGCATCTGCGGATCACTGTTGACGATGTCGGTGGTGGTGTTGCCCGGCGGCACGCTGGCGCTCCAGTTGCCGTCGCTGTCGGTGGTGACCGTCTGCGTGACGCCGTTGGCATCGCTGATAAGCACATCGACACCCTCGAGACCGGGTTCGCCGGGGTCCTGCATGCCGTTGCCGTTGATATCAACATACAGATGACCGGTGAGGGGCGCCGGGATGAAGTAGCCGTCGGTGCCGCCATCGGTGCTCGCGCCGGCAACGGCGGTGAACGTCGTCGGGTCGGTTCCCTGGGTGTGCTGATAGCCCGCAGGCACGGCGCTGGTGAAGTCGGTGTCGGTTTCGTCCACGTTGGCGCTCGTTGATCCTGGCGGCACGCTGGTGGTCCAGTTGCCGTTGCTGTCGGTGCTCACGGTCTGTGTGGCGTTGTTCGCGTCGGTGATGACGACATCGACGCTGGCCAGGTTGGGCTCACCATTGTCCTGCGTGCCGTTGCCGTTGGTATCGAGGTAGAGATGGCCAGTGATGGTGGCCGGGAGGTAGTAGCCGTTGTTGCCGGTGCTCACGGAACTGCCGATGACGGCGGTGACGGTGGCGGGATCGGTGCCCTGCGTGCGGATGCTGCCGGCGGGGAACTGCGGATCGAGTTCGTCAACATCGGCGCTCGTGCTGCCCGGCGGCACGCTGGCGATCCATGTGCCGTTGACGTCGGTGGTGACGATCTGCGTGCTGCCGTTCACGTCGGTGATGAGCACATCAATGCTGGCGAGATGCGGTTCGCCCACATCCTGCGTGCCGTTGCCGTTGGTGTCCACATACAGGTGGCCGGTGACCGAGGTGGCAAAGTAGAAGCCGTTGGTGCCGCCGCTGATGCTGCTGCCGGCGATGGCGTTGACCGTGGTCGGATCGGTGCCCTCGGTCTGCGTGCTGCCGATGGGGTATTGCGCGTCGGCGTCGTCGATGTTCGCGGTCGTGGCACCCGGCGGCACGTTCACTGTCCAATTGC
>JAYVIO010000166.1:0-14359 GCA_043770175.1 Verrucomicrobiales bacterium
TGATCCTTCCGGGCCCTTGATGCGGGTGATCAGATCTTTGTTGAGGACATCGACGAAGCTGCGGCCCGACATGCGCTCATGAATGTTCCAGACCTGCACGAAGGGGATGCCGCCGGGAGCGAGGACGAGCGTGGAGCCGTCAGGCGTGATCTTGGCGTCGATAACGGTGTGCTGAAGCCGTGCGGACTGCAACGCCCCGGTCTTGATGTCAAACACGCTGACCTCGCCATGCTTTGACACGCTGGAGATGAGGCTGGTGTCCATCGCGGCCATGGCTTTGAAGATTTCGCCGTCATGCCGGCGGGTGGGAAACCGCAGCTTTCCGTCACCGACGTTCCAGATGTGAACATAGCCGCCGCTGTCGCCGACGATGATGGATTTGCCATCGGCGCTGAAGGCCAGCGAAGTGATCGCGGATGAGTGAGTGATCGGTTTCAAGACTTCACCCCCGTTGCGGAAATTGCCGACGAAGAGGGTGCCGTCATTCATGCCGAGCGCGATCAGTTCATGGGTGGGCTCGATGGCGACGTGGAGCAAACCTTTGTCCACCTCGACGGGCGCACCAACGGGCTGGCCGTTGCGCAGATCCCAGGTGGTGGCGGCGCTATCGTCACCGGCGGGATTGATGGGGTCACCGCCGTAAATGGAGGCGGCGAAGATGCCCTCGTCATCCGTCGCGATCTCGCTCACCACGCCTTTTTGCTTCATCACACGGGCGGGTTCCTGCGGCTGGCGCAGGTCCCAGGCGTGGACACCACCCATGCCATCCGCGCCGATTTCACTACCGACCAGCAGCTTCTCGCCGTTGCCGGAAAAAGCGACGCAGGTGACCATCTCCGGCAGGCGCGGCTGGAGATTGCGGCGTTTGCCGTCCTTGAGCGACCACAGCTCCACGGCACCGTCGCTACGCCCGATCACGGCCTGCATGCCGTCGGGGGTGACATCGAGGCAGGTGATTGAGATGCCGGACGGCATCGGATGATCGGTGCGCTCACCGGTTTGCATGTTCCAAATGGAAATGATTTCACGCTGCGGCGGTGGTGTCTGCACTGGTGCCGGCAGGAGCTTCGGCGTGGGAGAGCTGACAGCCAGCACCACGCCTGCCGCACGGCTCATGGCAACTTTGGAAGCCTCAGCCATACCTTCGGGAAGCGCCAGCGGCGCGATCTCCGGGCGGATGAGATGCTCGTTCGCTAGCAGCGAGAGCAGGTTCGTCGAGGAGAGATCATTGGCAGGATCGGTGCGCAGCGAACGTGTGAGAAAAGCCACGGCATCGTTGTACTGGCCGTTGTCGGTGAACTGGCGGGCCATTTGCTCGTCAGAACGGCTGTAGGATTTGCGCAGCTTCTCACGGCCGTTTTCGGCCTCGATGCGGTTTCTTTCCGCCTTGAAGTACATCGCGGTGCTGGTGATGCCGCCGATGATCACGGCCAATGCGATGGAAACGGCCGCAGCAACTCCCACCCGGTGACGGCGCACGAACTTCTCGAGCATGTAGCGCTTGCTCGGTGGACGCGCGGTGATCGGCTCGTACTTGAGATAACGCGTGATGTCATCGGCCAGATCGTCGGCGCTGCCGTAGCGGCGGTTCGGATCACGTTCGAGCGCTTTGAGCGCGATCCAGTCGAGATCGCCTTTGACCGTAGGCTCAATGGTGGAAGGCTTGGGCGCGTCTTTTTCCGCCAGCTCGCGCAGCAGGACGTGGATCGGCTTGTTGGCGATGTCTGAAGGCGTGATGAGCGCCCTGCCGCAGAGCAGCTCATAAAACACCCCGCCCAGCGCATACACGTCAGAACGTGTGTCCACTTGGGCACTGCCGTGCTCAATTTGCTCCGGGCTGATGTAACCTGGCGTGCCGACGAGCTGATCGACGCCTGTCGCAATCGTGTGGCCGGAGCCTTCGCCTTCCAACACCTTCGCGATGCCGAAGTCGATGACCTTGGGCACCGCCTTGCCGGCCTCGTCCATCACCATGATGTTGCCGGGCTTAAGGTCGCGGTGAATGATCCCCTTTTGATGCGCGTGATGCACCGCACGACAGACCGGGATGAACAGCGCCAGACGCTGGCGCAGGTCGAGATCGTTCTGCTTGCAGTAGCTGGTGAAGGAGCGCCCTTTCACCATCTCCATCACGAAATAAGGGGCACCGATGTCCGTCTCACCCGCGTCCAGAATGCGCGCGATGTTCGGATGCTCCATGATGGCCAGCGTGCGCTGCTCGATGGCAAAACGGCCCAGAATGTCCGCCGAAGTCACACCCGCCTTCACGATCTTGATCGCCACGATGCGATGGATCGGCTTCACCTGCTCCGCACGATACACCACACCGAACCCACCTTCACCCAGCTTGTCGAGCAGACGATAGCGGTCGCCGATCCAGCCATCGTTGCCAGTGAGCGACTCCATGTGCGACCTCGGCTTCGAGGTAGTGCCCATTGAGGCCATCGAGCTGCCAGTGGCCGCTGGCAGGCCACCGTGGCTTGGCATCGTCGCCGCACCCGGCATGGAGCCCTGTCTGTTCGTCGGAATGGCGATCGTCGCATCCTCCGGTCCCAGCGTGAAATTGCCCGTGTCGGATGACGGCGGCTTGGAACCCATCGTTGCTGCGGGCAGGCCGCGGCTGGTGTTCGGAATGGCAATCGTCATGTCTTCCGGCCCCAGCGTGACATTCCCCGTGCTCAACTCCGAGGCCGGCGGCGGCGTTGCCGGTTTGGGCGGTGGCCCGCCGCGCTTCAGGTTGGGCACCGCAATCGTCATGTCCTCCGGACCGAGCGTGACATTCCCTGTCGCCATCTCGGGTGGCATGTACTTCGAAGACTCGTCTTCGGAGGGGGGAGGGGAGGGCTTGGCCGGGTCAGGATTCACAGGCGGAGAAGGGAAAATACTGCCGCAATGTCTCAGAGATCGGCGCTGCGGGCAAGTCTGGTGAAGTACAACGTGAATAAATGCGCCATGCGCGGGCTGGCCTGAGCAACTTGGCGATCAAATGCCAAGGACAGTTCTGGAAGAATCGCTAAACCGCAGCCGGCGTGAGGGACAAGTCATCGGATAACCCGCGCTCACGCCCCATGGCACTCAAACACCGGCACGGCCAGCCGCACCGGGCGCTGGTGTGAATGTGCGCGCACCTCGATGAACCAGCGGCAGGTCAGATGCGGCAGCTTCAGCCCCGTCAAAATGGCTGGGGTCGTGCCTGGGGCATCCTCGTGCATGGAAAATTGTACGGGCAGGTAGGTGTTGGTGGCATCCTGGCGTGCGTTGCCAAGAGCAAGCGTCACACGCCGCTCACGTTGGCGCTCACGCCCGCCCTTGCCCTCGCGCTCGCCGTGCCTCAATTCGCAGAAAAAACTCATTTTCACCTGCGTGAGCGGCCCCAAGCGGCGTGGGACTTGCAGTTCACCGCGCAACACCTGACCCGGCCTGATGGGCAGCGTTTCCAGCTGCAAGATGGGTCGGCCGATGACGCGGCGGGTGCGCAGCCGACGCCACGCGAACCAGCCGGGAACACACGCGAGCAAGCATGGCAACAGCGCCAGGACGATGATGCCCCCGGCGCCGGCCACCAGGAGGGCCAGCACGAGCGGCGCTGCCACCAGCACCGGCCAGAGCGTCAGCCATGCCAGCAGCGGCAGATGATCGCGCTCTGCCCGCACTTTGCCGCCCGGCTCCCACTCCCGCTTCCAGCGCCACGGTTCCTGCGGGTGCAGCCGCGCTTGTGACCTCGCGAACCACAGCCGCTGAAAGCGCCACCATGCCAGCGCGGGCAGGGCTGTGCCCAGCGGCACGAACCACAGTGGAAACTGGCTGAATAGCAGCAGCTCTCCCGGTGTTTTTACCCACTGCCGCGTCTCCCACCATTCCCACAGCGGGATAAAGTAAGCCAGCCAGCTTGCGAACAAGCCACCACCGAGAAAAACCACGCCAAACAACGCCGCAGCCATGAAATCCCACACTGGATGGGGCTGTTCCTTGGTAGCTTTCACTTGAACCACCTTAACCGCAGGCTGTTCAGAATGACGGACACGCTGCTGAGCGACATCGCCACGCTGGCGATCATGGGATTGAGCAGCCAACCGGTGAGAGGGTAGAGCAATCCGGCGGCAAGAGGGATGCCAAGGCCGTTGTAGAGGAAGGCAAACCACAGATTCTGCCGGATGATCTTCATCGTGGCACGGCTGAGCGCGAAGGCCTGATGCAAGGCGCGCAGATCACCCTTCACCAGCGTGACGGCGGCGCTTTGGATGGCGACTTCCGTGCCGGTGCCCATGGCGATACCGACATCGGCGGCGGCGAGGGCGGGCGCGTCGTTGATGCCGTCGCCGGCAAAGGCCACATGCCGATCTTTTCCCCGCGCCTGATAAACGTGCAGCAGTTTTTCCTTCGGCGAGACCTCGGCGGCGACTTCGTCGATGCCCAGATCCTTCGCCACGCGCTGCGCGGTGGGCAGCGCGTCGCCGGTGACCATCTGCAGCTTCAATCCCAATGCATGAAGCGAGGCAATCGCCGCCGGCGTGGTCTCTTTCACCTTATCTTTGATGGCGATGAGGCCGAGCGGCTTTTCATTGAGCACGACGATGACAACGGTGCAGCCCTCGGACTGCAACTGCATGGATCGCGCATGACATTCGGCATCGAGGAAGACGCCATTTTTTTTCAGAAATGATGCCTGACCGACGAAAACCTCGCTTTCACCGATGTTGCCGAGCACACCACCGCCGGTGATGGATTGAAAGTCCGTGACGGTGGCGAGCGGGATGTTGCGCTCCTTTGCGGCGTTCACGATAGCGGTGGCGAGCGGGTGTTCGCTCAAGGCTTCGACCGCTGCGGCGCAGGCGAGCAGATCGCGCGCGGAAAGTCCCGGCAGCGGAAAAACTTCGACCACCGACGGTTTGCCTTCCGTCAGCGTGCCGGTCTTGTCGAGCATCACGATGTCGATCTTCTGCAGGCGTTCGAGCGTCTCGGCATTCTTGATCAAAACGCCGAGTTGCGCCCCGCGTCCAAGACCGACGGTGACGGCCATCGGCGTCGCCAAGCCAAGCGCACACGGACAGGCAATGATCAGAACGGCCACCGCGTTCACCACGGCGAAGGCAAAGGACGGCTGCGGGCCAAACTGCCACCATAGCAGGAAGGTCAGCAGGGCAATGAGCACCACCACCGGCACAAACCACGCTGAAACGCGATCGGCGAGACGCTGCACGGGTGCGCGGCTGGCCTGCGCCTTGGCAGTCATTTCGACGATCTGGCTCAGCAGCGTGTTCGCGCCGACGCGTTCGGCTCGCATGAGGAAGGTGCCGGTGCTGTTCACCGTGCCGCCGGTGACGGCAGCGTTGGCTTCTTTTTTCTGCGGCATGGATTCGCCGGTGAGCATCGACTCATCCACTGCGGAGCTGCCTTCAGTGACGATGCCATCG
Organism: Verrucomicrobiales bacterium; assembly: GCA_043770175.1. GTDB lineage: Bacteria > Verrucomicrobiota > Verrucomicrobiia > Verrucomicrobiales > Verrucomicrobiaceae > Prosthecobacter. Next base: position 5,415 of record JAYVIO010000166.1, read on the forward strand.
ACGGGGATGCGCGCGCCAGGCTTGATGCGCAGCACATCGCCGACCTGAATCGCCGTCACGGCGGTTTCGACTTCTTTGCCATCGCGCACCAGCAGCGCAGTTTTCGGTGCGAGGTTCATCAGCGCACGAATCGCCGAGCCAGTGGCCTTGCGCGCGCGCAGTTCGAGTAATTGTCCAAGCAGCACGAGCACGGTGATGACCGCCGCGCTTTCAAAATAGAGCGTCATGCCGCCGTGCGTGGCCTCATGCGGCAGCCAGTTGGGGGCGACGAGTGCCACCACGCTGTAAAGCCACGCCGCCAGCACTCCGAGGCCGATCAGCGTGAACATGTTGAAGCGCAGATGCCGCAGTGAGTTCGCAAACCGCACCAGCAACGGCCAGCCGACCCAGAACACCACCGGCGTGGCCCACACGAGCTGCATCCAACCGGAGGCGCCGTGCGGAATGTCGCGAATGAGCGGCAGATTCACGCCCATCGCGAGCAGCACGACCGGCACGGTCATCGCCGCGCTCCAGCGTACACGCCACCACAGATCGCGCACCTCGTCCTCACCACCGTCGCCGCAGCATTCAGGCTCGTTGCGCTGCGCGAGTGGATTTTTCTCCAAAGCCATGCCGCATTGCGGACACGGGCCGGGGCCATCGGCGCGCACGCCTTCGCACATCGGGCAGATGTAGAGAGCTGGAGGCATGATCTCCGGCCGCACCTCATCCGAGGGGCAGTGCGGACAGGGTGTCGGCGCATTGGGAAGCATCTCAGCGGTAAAATAGCCGCACAAACAACGCCATCACCAGCCGATTCTTGGCGAATGCTGGCTCAGCCCTTCGTAATGCACTCGTCAAGATTGAGAATCGCACTCGCCACGGCATACCAGGCGGCGAATTCGGCGGCGGGGAGATTTTTCGGCAGTTCGAAGCCGGCGCTGAGTTCTTTCGTGGCTTTGGAGTCCGATTTCGCGACTTCAAACTGGGTTCCCCACAGCGATTTGAGCACGTTCAACTCCTCGAGCTGCGGCGCACGTGCCAAAGCGATGCGGAAGGCGTGTTGAAGGCGTGCATCAAGGTCTTGGCTCGGCGATTCGGTGATGATGCGTTTGGCGAAGGCTTTGGCGGCTTCGACATAGACGGGATCGTTGAGCAGCGTGAGCGCCTGCAGCGGTGTGTTGCTGCGTGAACGGCGGACGACGCAGGCCATGCGGGCGCTGGCGTCGAAGTTCATGAAGCTGGGATAAGGCGATCCGCGTTTGAGCACGACGTAGAGGCCGCGACGATATTGTTCGGCTCCAGGACTGACGACGTAGCTGTAATCTTGGCCGCCGACTTTTTTCCACAGGCCGTCCGGCTGCGGTGGACGGATGGGCACACCGCCTTGCTTCAAATTGAGCAGTCCGGCGATGGCGAGGACGTTGTCGCGAATCATTTCGGCATCGAGGCGGAAGCGTGGGCCGTGCCAGAGGAGATGATTTTCTGGATCGGTTTGTAGTTCGGCCTTTAGGCCGTCCGGGCCCACTGAACGGGCTGAAGCCCGAACTACAAACCCAGAGCTTTGCCGATACGTCGCGCTCATGACGATTTTTTTGAGCACATGCTTCATGTTCCAGCCGCTCTCCATGAACTCGACGGCGAGCCAGTCGAGGAGTTCGGGATGGCTGGGCGCTGCGCCTTTGATGCCGAAGTCTTCGAGCGTCGTGACGATACCTTGGCCGAAGAGTTCGGCCCACCAGCGGTTCACCGTGACGCGGGCGACGAGCGGATTGTCGCGGCTGGTGAGCCATTTCGCGAGCGTGATGCGATTCGAAGGGCCAACGGGCTTGGCATTGAAGATGGCGGGCACGGTGGGGGTGACCTTGTCACCGGGATCCGTGTAAACGCCACGTTTGAAGATGGCGGACATGCGCGGCTGCGGGAGTTCGCGCATGACTTCCGTGGTGGCGGGATCAAGCGCGGTGATTTGCTTCTGCAGCGCGGCTTTCTGGCGCTCGAGCTTGGCGAGTTCCGGGTCTTGTGGCTTCGCTGCAGGTGCGGCTTTGCCTTTGCCACGCTTGGTGGCGACGGGTTCAGGTTCTGCGACAGCGGGAAGGCAGGCGGCGACATCACCGGTGATGCTGGAGATGCGCAGGCAGCCGATGACGAGCCCGGCACCGAATTTCTGCTCCATGCGGATGCTAAGCTTGGTGCCAGCTGTGATCTGAACCGGTTTGGCGAGTTCAAACGCGGCCCAATGCGGTTCGTGGAAACGCTGACCGATGGCCCAGGCTTTGCGGCCCTTGGGGACGATGAGATTGGCGACTTCAAAGTTCTTTTGTGAGTAGTCGGCATGCGCGGCGCTAAATTGGAGTGGCTGCGTTTTGCCATCGGGCGTGGTGAGGGTGCAGTCGAAGGTGTGGAGCACGAAGTTGGGACGATTCGCGCCACCGCGGCCGGGTCCATCACCGGCGATGGAGCTGTGCGTGAGTGTTTCGAGCATCAAACCACTGAGTTCACCGGCGCTGAGTTCGGCTTCGAAGGTGTAGGTGTCGGTTTCAGGCACGGGACCGGTGAGCAGCACGCTGCCGTCGGGCTGGAGTTCGGATTCGGCATCGCTCTCGGTGATGAAGGCGGTGGGTTTGAGCGCTTTCATCGGGCTGGCAGAATCGATTTGGCCAGAACGTGGAGCAGCCGGGTTTCCGTGTTGACCGCCGGCGGTGGCGATCTGCTGCTGACGTGCGGTGAGCTGAGTGTTCAGCGTTTTCAATTGTGCCGCGAGCTGCTGGCGCTGCGCGTCGCGCTCAGGATCGCTGAGCTTCAGCGGAGCGCCGAGGAAGGCGATGGAGCCGGGCGTCTTGGGGTCTTTGCGTTCGGCTTCTTTCTCGGTGTTGTTGTAGTAGGCGAGGAGCGAGTAGTAGTCGCGCTGGGTGATGGGATCGTATTTGTGATTGTGGCACTGGGCGCATTCGAGCGTGGTGCCGAGCCAGACAGCGCCGGTGGTGTTGACGCGGTCGATGACTTGATTGATGCGGCTTTCTTCGGGTTCGGTACCGGCTTCGACGTTCGTGGGCGTGCAGCGATGAAAGCCGGTGGCGATGATTTGTTCGGGCGTGGCGTTGGGCAGCAGATCGCCGGCGATTTGTTCGAGCGTGAACTGGTCGAAGGGCATGTTGGCGTTGAGCGCGTTCACCACCCAGTCGCGATAGGCCCAGATGTCGCGCAAGTCGTCACGCTGAAAGCCGTGGGAGTCGGCGTAACGGGCGAGGTCGAGCCACGGGCGTGCCCAGCGCGGGCCGAGTTGTTTTGAAGCTAGGAGTCTGTCCACGAGTTGCTCGTATTTTTTGTCGGACCAGTCAGACGTTTCTGACAAGTCGGACAAAGCCGGTGGAAGGCCAGTGAGGTCGAGGCTGAGGCGGCGGATGAGGGTCTCGGGACTTGCTGCGGGTGATGGGGAGAGTTGGGCGGCTTCGAGTTGGGCGAGAATGAAGTGATCGAGTTCGTTTTTGGGCCACGCTTTGTTTTGAATGGCGGGAAGCGGTGGCCGTTGCGGCGGGACGTAGCTCCAGTGCTTGAGGGTTTCGAGTTTGTCGGGCCATTTCGCGCCGTTGTTGATCCAATCGCGAAGGTGAGTGATTTCGGCGGCAGTGAGACGGTCGCCGCGTTTGGGCATGGCTTCTTTGTCTTCCTTCGGCAAAGCGACGCGGCGGAGTAAGTCATTGCCGATTTCGTGATGTTTCGATGAGGCGGTGTCGAAGCGGAGATCGCCTTTTTGTTTTTCACTACCGTGGCACTCGAAGCAGGCACGCTGGAGGACGGGGAAGACGTCTTTGGCAAAGTCGGTGCCTGCCGCTTGGGCCGAAGCAGCGGCGAGCAACGTGATGAAGGCGGAGCGAATCATGTCCTCGTGTGAACGAGATGAGAACGCCAGACTTTCGCGATCCAGACGGGCTAAAGCCCGAACTACGAACTCAGAGCAGCCGGCGGGCGTTACGGAGACCGTCGGCGGTGACGACGGCATGGTTGCGGGCGGCGATCATGAAGTCGAGGTGATTTTGCCACTGCATGGGCCGCAAGGAGGCGAGGCCGATGCTGCGGCGGCTGTAACCGTAGTCGGCGATCTCCCAGCCGTAGTCGGAATGACGGTTGCGGTAGTCGCCGCGATGAATCCACGCACCGAATTCGTCTTTGCGCCAGACTTCGGGGTCGTTGCCGGGAATGGTCTGCGCGAGGCTCCAGACCCGGCGTACGACTTCGAGGTCGTAGCCTTCGGCGGTGTGGCTGGAGAGGAGTTCGGACATGGGTTATTTCAATTCGACGTTGTCGATGAGGCGGGTGGTGCCGAAGAAGACAGCAACGGCAATGACAACGAGTTCGGTGGTGGCGGAGACGGGCTGGAGGGTGGAGGCATCGACGGCGGAGACATAGTCGATGCGACCAATGGAGGCGTGCTCCTGGATGTGTTTGGTGATCTGGGTTTGCAGCGCGGCGGGATCACGCTCGCCGTTTTTCCAGGCGGTGCGAGCGGCGACAAGAGCGGCACGCAGGGCAGGGGCTTGGGCGCGTTCTTCGGGGCTGAGGTAGCGGTTGCGGCTGCTCATGGCGAGGCCGTCCTCTTCGCGCATGGTGTCGATGCCGTGCAGCACGATGTTGAAATCGAGATCGCGCACGAGGCGGCGGATGATGGCGAGCTGCTGGTAATCCTTTTTGCCGAACACGGCGTCGTCCGGCTGGATGAGGTTGAACAGCTTGGCGACGACGGTGCAGACGCCGTCGAAGTGGCCGGGACGGCTGGCACCGCAGAGGAGGTGCGAGAGACTGGTTTCGTGGAGCACGATGCTGCGGTCGGGCGGATAAATTTCATCGGCCTTCGGGGCGAAGATCATGTCAGCGCCATTGTCACGGCAGAGGCCGAGGTCTTCGATGAGCGTGCGCGGATATTTTTCAAAGTCTTCGCCGGGGCCGAACTGGAGCGGGTTGACGAAAATGCTGACGGCGACGTTGCCGTTCTGGCCGGCGATGTCACGTGCGGCACGGATGAGCGCGGCGTGGCCTTCGTGCATGGCGCCCATGGTGGGGACGAGGACGCAGCGCGTGCCTTTGTTGATGGTGCCCCAGGAGCGGAGCTGGCGGATGTTGTTGATGACGTTCATGATTTTAAGTCTCTGGATTCAAACACGGCATAACCCAAGGTAAAAAGACTGATGTTTATGGCGAGAAGAACTGCGTAGCTGCGCACAATGATCGGCCAATCAATGGTTTCAGCCATCACACGGGCCCACTTGGAAACGTGCGTGGTCAGCAGCAGGTAATCGTAGCTTTCCATGAATCTGCTTTCGCGCAGGATCGAGTCCACGAGGACATAGGACAAGGCGCCGATGGTGGCGGCGGCTGGTTTGATGGGAAAACAGGAGAGGAAAAAGGCGACACTGCTGACCGCAGTCATGCCCAGACCGAGAGTGACGGCGGCAAGGGCATAGCGCTGGAGACCGGGAATCCAGTCGTAGAATCCAACGACACCGATTTCAGGTGCAAACGCGAAGAAACCGCCGCCCCAGCCCTTCATGATGATCCCGAGAACGAAGGCGGCGAAAAAGAGGAAAAGAATCAGCGAAATCGCATAGGCGGTGGCGGTGAGATATTTCAGCAGCAGCAGGCGGAAACGACTGATCGGACGTGCGAGGAGCAGGCGAAGGTGGCCGTCCTCGGCTTCCTTTGCCACAATGTCGCCAGCCACGAGTGTCAGATAGATTCCTCCCAGGATGAACACAGAGAGCTTAACTACAATGAAGGCGAGGCTCAGGCCGGAGATGTAGTACTCGAAGGAATCCGTCTGAGGCGCGATGAACTTGGCCATCCACCTCTCAAAGCCCAGAGTCTTGAGCATGACCAGGATGATCACCTGCAGGACCGTGAAAACCCCGAAGCCGATGTAGGTGCGTTTGCGCGCAAATAGCTTCAACAGCTCACCGGACCATTGCTGGAAGAACAGGATCATGATTTCGAGGACAGACCCATGTAAAGTTCCTCCAACGTGCGGCGGTACGGCTGCCAGGCGTTGACCTGGACCTTGCCGTTCACCAGCGCGGCGACGAGTTCGTGCGGCTCCATGTTCTGGGGCACTTCGACGATGCCATGTTTGTCCATGGTGGCATCGGAGCGGGCGAGCACTTCGCGGGCGAGGCCGATGTCGGTGGTTTCGAGCAGGTAGAGGCGCTTGCTCTTTTCCTGCGAGGGCACGGGGCCTTCATAAACTTTTTTGCCGTCCTTCAAGATGACGCAGCGGTCGCACATCTGCTCGATCTCGCCGAGCAGGTGCGAGTTCAGCATGATGGTCAGGCCGTGCTGCTTGCGCAGGTGCAGGATGAGTTCGCGAAACTCGCGGATGCCTTCGGGATCGAGGCCGTCGGTGGGTTCGTCGAGGAGGAGAATTTTCGGCTGCGGCAGCAAGGCCTGCGCAAGAGCAAGGCGCTGGCGCATGCCGTGGCTGTAGGTGGCGGCTTTCTGCTGGATCGCCCGTGTGAGATTGACCATTTGCACCACGCGTTTCACTTCCGCCTCATCCCACCAGCCGGAAAGCGAGCAGAGCACGCGGAGATTTTGCCAGCCGCTGAGGTACTCGTAAAACACGGCGGCTTCATAGATCGCACCGATCTGATGGAGCGCCCTGCCGCGTGCCTGCTGCACGCTGTGGCCGCCGATGCGCACTTCGCCGAGATCCGGCCGCACCATGCCGAGCGTGATGCCCATGATGGTGCTCTTACCAGCGCCGTTGTGGCCGAGCAGGCCGAGGATTTCGCCCTCTTTGACCTGAAAGCTGACATCATCCAGCGCCAGCCGCCCGGTGGGCCAGCGCTTGGTGAGATGTCGGACTTCGAGGAGTGCCATAAGCGGCGGATTGTGGCAGGTGCCGATGGTGTTGCCAGTTTTTAGTCACACCGCGTCAAACAAGTCGCTAAATTCGCGATTGCCTCCACCGCCCCGCGACTGCATTACTGCGCCTCCACGATTTCAAGCCATGCAGTTTTATTTCCCCACCTCCCTGAATCTAGGCACTGAACACAGCGATGGCTTCCATCAGGAGCTGCTGCGCGGACTGACACACAAGCTGAACAACCTGCTGGCGGTCATCCAAGGTTTCAGCAGCCTCATTTTGATGCAGGAGGATCTTGATCCGGGCGTGAGCGAGAACATGCAGCACATCCGTGAAGCCTCCGTGGGTGTGACAAACTTGAGCGAGCGCATCCGCTCCGCCGGCGGTTGCGCGAAGATCAGCCCGCAGTCGCTGGGCCTGAACGAATATCTACCGGTCATCGAAGGCGCGGTGATGGAACCGTTTCAAAAGGAAGGCGTGCAGCTTGAGGCCGATGTGCAGGCGGGCCTGCCGCCGGTGCTGGTCGATCCGACGAAGTTTAAAGACATCCTCACCGAGCTGCTGAGAAACGCCGCTGAAGCTGCTGCGAAGGGTGGCGGCCGCTGTGCGTTGAAAATTTGTGGCCCCGGCACGATCACTCCGGCGGAACAGCGCCGCGTGGACATCCTGGTGAGCAACACCGGCTCTCAGATCCCACCTGAAAAGATTCAGGAAGTTTTCCGTCCGTTCCATGGCACAAAGAACAGCAATCACCTCGGCCTTGGGCTGACGATTGCGGCGATGCTCAGCCATCAGATGAACATTCAGCTCGGCGTGGCCTCGGAGAACAACACGACGACGTTCTGGCTGAGCTGCCCGATGGCCTGAGGCAGCGCTGTTGGGTGATTTTTTCGAGTTTTGTGTCAATTTCTGGGCAACGCCAGCGTCTCAGACGTTGTCTCAGAAAGCATCATCCCACCGGAGGTCTCCCATGCAACGATTCGCCCTGTTCCTCGCACTGCTGCTGGCAGTGCTGCCCGCATTTGCCGCCCCAAAAAACTACGGCACCATCACCACCCGGAACGGGAAGTCGTTTTACGACTGCAACATCGTGCGCGTGCATCCTGATGGTGTTTCGTTCACGCATCGGGATGGGGCGGCTAAAATCGCCTTCAAGGATCTGCCAGCGAGCATGCGGCAGGAGTTCCGCTACAATCCGCAGGCTGCGGCGCAGTATCAGCGCGCGCAGGCCGCCGTCCGCAAGGCAGAGCAGCAGCGCCGTCAGCAGCAGGAAACCGTGATGCAGGAGCGACTCATGGAGGCACAGATGGCCGAGGCCAGCTACCTGGCGGCGGCCCAAATGGCCTACCGAGCGCCGAGCACGTCAACGATGTCGCTGGCGCTGCCGGGGGAATCGTTGCCGACGGTGGGCTATCAAACGCCCGCATGGGTGGGGACGCCGATCACGGGGCCAGCGGTCGGTGGCAGCAGCTATCGCAGCGGCAGTTTTTCGCGTTGGGGTTACCCGGCTGTATATGGCGGTGGCTATTATCCTGCGGGTGGGTACTATCCTGCATACAACTACGGCTATCCGTATGGTGGCCATCCGTATGGCGGGTACTCTGGAGGAGGCTGCGGCCCAGTCTATGGTCCCACCGTTTACGGGAATTGGAATGTGGGGAACGGCATTCACCTTGGCGTCGGCATTGGCTCGTTTGGCAATGTGCTGCGTGTTTTTCGCTGAAGGATTGCTTCGGTTTTACGAAGCATAAAAAGCTCGCGTTCTGGCCGTTTACGCGGTCAAATGGTTTCACCACGATGAAAACGATCCTGCTCTCTGTCATCGCGCTGCAGCTAGGCCTCACGGCAGCCGTGCGCGCACTTGAAGCAACCACCATCGAGACGGCTCAAGGCAAGACTTACCAAAAATGCCGGATCATGAAGCGTGAGCCTGATGGCGTCTCGTTCCTGCACAGCAAAGGGGCCGCCAAAGTCCTGTTTGCCGATCTGACCGAATCGATGCGCAATGCCCTGGGCTACGACGCGAAGAAAGCGGACGCCTATGAAAAAGGGCGCGCAGACGCACGCAAGGAAGCGGAGGCGGCACGACGGGCTCGCGAAACGAAGC
>JAYVIO010000167.1:0-39397 GCA_043770175.1 Verrucomicrobiales bacterium
TGCAGATTTTCAAACGTCTGCGGGCCGACACACGCACCGCCACCATCCCGGTCATCATCCTCACCGCCAAGGCCCAGGTGACGGACAAGATCGCCGGCCGCGAACTCGGCGCGGACGACTATCTCCCGAAACCGTTCAGCCCGCGTGAGCTGTACCTGCGTATCAGCGCCATTTTACGCCGAGTAAAGAAGGTGACTCACGTTTCCGAAGTCCAGCGCGGCCGTTTCATGCTGGACCGCAAGAACATGAAACTCTTTCTGGATGGTGCACCGCTCGATCTGACCACCACCGAGTTCAAACTGCTGACCACGCTCATGGAAAACGACACCTCCGTCCACACCCGCGCCGACCTGCTGCGCGAAGTGTGGGGCTACAACAGCGATGTCGCCACGCGCACGCTCGACACGCATATCAAGCGATTGCGCGAAAAACTCGGTGCAGCAGGCGTCCATATCGTCACCATTCGCGGCACTGGCTTCCAGTTTCAGACGGAACCCGCCGCCGTCACACCTGCATGACTACGCTTTGCATCGTCCTCGCCCTGCTGCTGGTCGTGTGCCTGATCGACCGGGCACGTCGTGAGCGGCACTGGCTGCGGCGCTGGGAAGGTGTGGCAAAAAACATCGGCCTGCGGGCGCGTGACGCGGAGCAACTGCCTGAGCAGGCGCAGGCATTGTATCACGCGCGGCAGCTTGCCGAGGAGCAGGCCGGGCAGCGACGGGTGTTTGAAACCCTGCTCGATGAGATCAGCCAGGGCCTCGTGCTCGTCGATGAGCACCTGCGCGTTCGTTATGCCAACCACCCGCTGAAAAAACTCCTGCTCCATGCGGATACGCGTCCCGGCCGCCCCCTCATCGAGGTCGTGCGCGATCATCAGATCACCGATCTCGTCCAGGTGGCCATCACCGAGAAACGCCACGCCACCCGCCGCATCCAGGTGCTGCCCTCTGATTTGGGCGCCGGCACCAACCTCAGCGGACGCCATTTCCTCATCGAATCGGCACCACTGCCCGCCACGTCCGGCGGCGGAGCCTGGCTGATGATCCAGGACGTGACCGAGGCCGCGATGACCGAGCAGATACGCAAGGACTTCGTCGCCAATGCCTCCCACGAGCTGCGCACGCCGCTGACCATCATCAACGGCTACATTGAAATGCTGCAGGATGATTCAGCGCCGAATGCCGCCACGATGAAAAAGTGCCTCGATGTGATGGAAAAGCACGGCAAACGCATCGCCCGCATCATCGAAGACATGCTCACCATCTCGCGGCTGGAGGATGCCACCAGCGGGCTGAACCTGGAGCCGTTCAACGTCCGCGTCTGCGCGCAAGACGCCGCCGATCATCTCGCCCCAATGATGGAAGGCCGCGAGGTGAAGATCGAATTCAACTTCCCCAAGGACGGTGGCAAACTCAAAGGCGACCGCTTTTACTGGGATCAGGTGTTCACCAATCTCATCGAAAACTCCGTCAAAGAGAACGCCAAGCCCGGCCTTGTCATCCGTGTCTCCGGCGAGTGGCAGAAAGACCACTGTCTGCTCAAAGTCAGTGACAACGGCATCGGCATCCCCGCGCACGACCTGCCCTTCGTCTTCAAGCGCTTTTACCGTGGCAACAAGCACCACTCCTCGCAGATCAAAGGCACCGGACTCGGTCTTTCCATCGTCAAACGAGCCGTTGAGGCGCATGGCGGCAAGATCGAACTCACCAGCACCCCCGGCAGCGAGACCACCTTCACCATGCGCGTGCCTTTGCAACACACCGAGGCTTGAGCAAGGCCGCAGAGTGTGGTTTAGAGCAGTCATTCTGTGGAAGATCTCTTCGGCCATCGCATTTCCTACCTGCGCGTCTCCATCACCGACCGGTGCAATGAACGCTGCCGTTACTGCATGCCCGAGGAGGAACAGGCCTGGTTCGCCAAGGAGGACACGCTCAGCTACGACGAAATGCTGCGCACCGTGCGTGTCGGGGCCACGCTCGGCATCAAGAAAATCCGCGTGACCGGCGGCGAACCGCTCACCCGCCCCGGTGTGGCTGATTTCTGCGCCGAGTTGGCGAGAATCCCCGGCATCGACGACATCGGCATCTCCACCAACGGCACTCTGCTCGGCAAAACCGAGGACGGCATCACCATGGCCGAGCGTCTCGTCAAAGCCGGTGTCCGCACGGCCAACATCTCGCTCGATTCACTCGACCGTGACGTTTACCAACGCACCACCAGCCGTGACCTGCTGCCACGCGTGCTCGAAGGCATCGACGCTGCCATCACGGCCGGGTTTCAGTCGATCAAGCTCAACTGCGTCCTCATGAAAGGCCAGACCGAGCGCGAACTGCCCGCGCTGATCGACTTTGCCCGCCAAAAGAACGCCTTGCTGCGCTTCATCGAACTCATGCCCGTCAGCACCCAGGACATGCTCAGCGAGGACAACTTCCTCCCCATCGCCACCGCGAAGAAACTCGTCGAGCAAACCTCCGGCCCGCTCAAACCGCTGCCCGACTTCCGCACCAACGGCCCCGCCGCGTATCATCTCATCCCCGCCACCGGCCAGAAGATCGGTTTCATCGGTGCGATGACGAACCTGCACTTCTGCGAGAACTGCGACAAGCTCCGCCTGACCTGCGACGGCAAGCTGCGCCCCTGCCTCGGCAGCTTCCTCGAATTCGACCTCCGCAGCGTGCTGCGGGGCGGCTGCGACGACGCTGAACTCGCCGCCTTTTTTCTCAACGTCGTCGCCCGCAAACCCAAGGAGCACGACTTCCGCCACAACTACCAGCCCAACCGCAAGATGATCGCCATCGGCGGCTAGATCGCATGAGCAAACTGACCCACATCAATCGCAAAGGTGAAGCCGCCATGGTCGATGTCTCCGCCAAACCGCCCATGCGTCGCGAAGCCGTGGCCGAGGGCCGCATCATGCTCCAACCGGTCACGCTTGATCTCATTCGGAACAACCAGGTGAAAAAAGGCGATGTCCTCAGCATCGCCCGCATCGCCGGCATCCAGGCCGCCAAGCAGACGCAGTATCTCATCCCGCTCTGCCATCAGATTCCGCTCAGCAAAGTGCAGCTCGACTTCGAGTTTCGGCCCAAGGCCATTCACATCACCGCCACCGCCGTAACCGTCGCCCCGACGGGCGTTGAAATGGAGGCTTTAACCGCAGTCAGCATCGCGGCGCTGACAATTTACGACATGTGCAAAGCCGCTGACAAAAAGATGCGCATCGAAGCCATCCGTCTCGTGAGCAAAACCAAGGAAGCTCCCGGCAGGTAAGATGAGAGGAATGAAGTGATGGCCCACAAGCCAACTCAAAATTAACGATAAATTCGTTACATTTAACAACCATAAATTAGAACAGCGAAGGCTGATCGGGCGATTCCTCCACACTCCGTCCTCTTCTCTTTTTCGGTATCGTTTCCAGCATTGCTTCATCATCGAGTGTGTGAAGAACTGGCGGTTTGACTTCAAATTCAGCCACTGGTTGAACTGTACAAACTATCGGCACTGGTATCGCCGAATGTATTACAGAACTGTCACTTAAATCCGATGAATCATGTTCTACATGTACGCTATCAATCAAATGTTTATCCTGTGTATTTACGTTAATATTGGTATATTCTGCACCCTCATTTTCCGAGTGGTTTGGAGTGAACTCAGGCTTGTACTGTAACGTTTTATCAACGTTTGAATCGCTACTGCAAATTTTCCGCTGCCGATGCAATGCCACACGCTGTGCAGTCATGGCGCGAATCTTTGCAACCCCACCATTGTGGCGGTCCATGTTGCGAAAACCAAGTTTTTCATCCTGCTGCACTAGCCACCCGGCACTGACCAAGGCATCTGCAAAGCCTTTGCGTCCGACCAACTTGTCTAGAAATCCCTTTGTTACTCCAAGATCGTTAGCTGGAACCCGGTTCAATTCCATCCACGCCCAAAGGCGGACAAGTTTCCCCACCACCGTGTCCGGGTCCATCCGCAATGCATTGGAAATAATGCAGATTTCAGGTTTGTCGGGTGTCGAGGTTTCGATTTTGATCCAAGGGCGGCGCATACGGGACCTTTGATGCATGAAACGGCTCACTTCAAGCAAACGCTGAAGGCGTTACAGAAATGACTGGCTTTATCCAGACATTAGCGCTGATGAATCGATGGAATAGCTTCCTCACGCCGTCGCTGCATTGATGGTTGTCAGATGACGCTGGCTGTATAGCATCGGCGGCTCCCAACCCAACCAGTTGACCAACCAACCATGCCCCATCCCCTGCAGAAACGCATCGGGAGCGGAGCCACACGGAGCTTTTCCGTGACGGCTGCGCTCGTTCTTGCCACGACCTCAAGCCAAGCCGCCGACGGCTCCACGATCAACAGCGGGGACACCGCCTGGCTGCTGGTTTCCACCGCGCTGGTCCTCTTCATGATGATTCCGGGCCTGGCGCTGTTTTACGCCGGATTGGTCCGGGCCAAGAACATTCTCTCCATCCTGATGCAGTGCTTTGCCCTGACTGCGGTACTGAGCCTGGTCTGGCTGGTGTGCGGCTACTCACTGGCCTTTTCGGACGGCTGCCCTTTCATTGGCGGCTTCGGCAAGATGTTCCTGAATGGCGTCACGCCGAGCTCCGTGCGTGCCGACTGCCCGACGATCCCGGAACTGTTGCACTTCGCCTACCAGATGATGTTTTTCCTGATCACGCCGGGCTTGTTCATCGGCGCGTTCGCGGAGCGCATGAAATTCAAAGCCATCCTCATCTTCAGCATCGCCTGGAGCCTCGTCGTCTATGTGCCGTGCTGCTACGGCGTGTGGCACAAAGCGGGTGCGTTCCTCGGCCTGACCGGCGTGATTGACCTCGCGGGCGGCATCGTGGTGCATATCACCGCCGGAGTCGCTGCATTGGTGGCCTGTGTGATGGTGGGGCCACGCAAAGACTTCCCGAGCGCCCAATTGATGCCGCACAATCTCCCGCTGACCATCACCGGCGCAGGCATGCTCTGGGTGGGCTGGTTTGGCTTCAATGCGGGCAGCCAGCTCGCAGCGAATGGTGCGGCGGCCATGACGCTGGTGGTCACCCATCTTTCCGCCTGCGCCGCCTCGGTGGTGTGGATGCTCATTGAGTGGATTCGCAACGGCAAACCCAGCGCCCTCGGTATCGCCACCGGTTCCATCGCCGGACTGGCGGCGATCACGCCTGCTTCCGGCAAAGTCGGCCCCATCGGCGCGATCTGCATCGGCAGCATCTCCGCTCTGCTCTGCTGGCTGGCCTGCTCGAAACTGAAGAAGAAGTTCCGCTACGACGACTCCCTCGATGTCTTCGGTGTGCATGGCGTGGGCGGCTTCGTCGGCACCATTCTCGTCGCTGTCTTCGGCACCACCGCCTTTGCTGGCGGTTTGGGGGACTTTAGCATCGGCAAGCAGTTGCTGACGCAAGGCCTGGCCTCGGTGTACACCATCCTGCTCTCCGGCGTCGCCAGCTTCGTGATCTTGAAGGTGATCGACCTCACCATCGGCCTCCGCGTCACACCTGAGGAGGAAAATCAGGGCCTCGACCTCGCCGAACACGGCGAAGCGGCCTACAACGACTGATTCCGTTCCTGGATCATGGTGGCGACGTCCCAATCGTGGGCGTCGCCCTCAATTTTGCGAATGCCTGATTGCGAATTGTCATTCAGGCGCGCATAGGCTTTAATTCAAGCCCTCTCAACCCCGTTGCTCCCCTTAATCCAGTTATGATTGATGTTCAGGAACTCACCAAGCAGTATGCTGGTCGCACTGCGGTGAACAACATCTCATTTCAAGTGGAACCGGGGGAGATCGTGGGGTTTCTGGGGCCGAATGGCGCGGGAAAATCGACCACGATGCGGATTCTCAGCGGCTACATGCCGGCCACCTCTGGTCGGGTGCAGGTTGCGGGTTTCGATGTGTTTCAACAGTCGATCCAGGTGCGGCAGTCGGTGGGTTACATGCCGGAAATGGCCCCACTTTATGTGGACATGAGGGTAAAGGAGTATCTGCGCTTCCGTGCGGAACTGAAAGGGCTCTCCGGCAATTCGATGCGCCATCGCGTGGGTGAGGTGATGGAACTGACCGGCGTGACTGACATGCGCAAGCGATTGATCGGCAACCTCTCCAAAGGCTACCGCCAACGCGTCGCACTGGCAGACGCCCTGGTGCACAAACCGAAACTGCTCATCCTCGACGAACCGACCAACGGCCTCGATCCGGTGCAGATCCGCCATGTGCGCGATCTGCTGCGCAGTTTGAAATCGAAGCACACCGTGCTGCTTTCCACCCACATCCTGCACGAAGTCGAGCAGACCTGCGACCGCGTGATCATGATCCATCAAGGCCGCCTGCGCGCCAACGACACACCGCAGAACCTGACGCGCCAGCTCCGTTCCACGACGCTGCTGCATCTGGAGATCGACGGGGCGGGCAATCTGGCGGAAAAATTCGCCACCATCGCCGGTGTGCGCAAAACCACCGAGGAAAAACTCCTGGTGCATCCCTGGCGCAAGTTCACGCTGCGCGTGGAGCCGGACCACGACGTCCGCGACGCGGTGATGGAGCTCGCCATGCTGCAAAAATGGCGCATCCGCGAGATGCACCGCCAGCTTCCCACCCTTGAGGACGTCTTCGTCGAGCTCTCCCTGAACGCCGGCATTCCATCCGACATCCCCACTCACATCCTATGAGGATCTTCTGGATTCTGCTCAAGAAAGAGCTGCACGCCTTCTTTGTCTCGCCGGTCGCCTACGTCGTGCTCGCGTTGGTGATGGTGTTGAACGGCTTCGCCTTCCGCGCTGCGCTGTCCGTGCTGGAAAGCGCACCGAGCGAAGGCTCCATCGTGAGCTGGAGCTTTCATGCCATGTGGTTCTGGCTGTCCTACTTCTTCATCTTCCCGCTTCTGACGATGCGCCTGTTTGCCGAGGAAAAGAAGCTGGGCACGCTGGAAACGCTGTTCACCGCGCCGGTGCGTGCCTGGCAGGTGGTCGGCTCCAAATATCTCGCCTCGGTTATCGTGTACTGCGTGCTGTGGCTGCCGAGTCTGTTCAATTTCAAGTTCGCGCACTGGATCAGCGGCGGGCAGGTGGAACTGCCCGGTGGTGCCATGCAGGGCGCGTATCTCATCATCGTCGTGATGGGCATGTTCAACCTCGCCGTCGGCTGCTTCGCCTCCTCCTTGACGTCGAATCAAATCGTCGCCGCCATCATTTCCTTCACTATGAGCGTGATGCATTTTCTCGTTGGCATCTTCATCATGGTCGTCGGTCACAAGCTTTCCGACACCATCGTGGACATCGTCAATTACGTCGCCGCCACCGAGCACATCCGCACCTTCACCGCCGGGCTCATCGACAGCCGGCCGCTGGTTTATTACCTCAGCATGTCACTGCTGTTCCTCACCTTCACGCATCACGTCGTCGAGTTCCGCCGCTGGCGCCCGTGACGGCCGATTTTGATCCCACACCATGCCGGATTCCGCCCAGAACATACCGCCAGCCGCTGAACCGCACCAGCCGCTCGACATGCCGAAGCGCTACGGCATCGGCCTTAACGTCGCCATGCAGATCTTCCTGGCGCTGGCGCTGTTCGCCGGCGTGAACCGGCTTGGCTACTACCATTACTGGCGCTGGGATTTCAGCCCCAGCCAGGACTACACCCTCAGCCAGGACACGCTGAACTACCTCAACAGCCTCTCCCGCGATGTGCAGATCAACATCGTCTTTGGCCGTGACTCCAAAGTGTATGGAGAAGTCCAGTCCCTCCTCGAAGAATACCGCCTGCATGGCCGCAAGCGCATCAAGCTGCGTTCCATCGACCCCGTGCGTGACATCGAGCGTGCCGAGCAGCTCAAGGCCGACACCGGCCTCTCCCTCGCCCAAAACGGCATCCTCATCCGCTGCGGGGCCAACAAGCGTTTCATCACCGAGGACGAACTCGTCGTGCGTGAGGGCGGCACCAGCACCAACAAGCAGATCATCGAGTTTCGCGGTGAGGACGCCATCTCCTCCGCCCTCATCTCCGTCGTCGAAGGCAAAGTGCGGCAATTCTACTATGTCGTCGGCAAAGGCAGCCGCTCCGACGCCGCCCAGAGCGACGCCTACAATGCCGCCATCGAACTCGGCAGGCAGCAGAACTTTGAAGTCACCCAGGTGAACCTCTCCGAAATCAGTGCCATCCCATTGAACGCCGACGGCCTGCTCATCCTCGGCCCGCGCTACGACCTCTCCGAGCGTGAGATCAAAATGCTGGATGACTACTGGAAGACCAAGCGCGCAGGTGTTTTCATCATGCTCGATCCCGGTGGCGAAACCGCCCGCCTAAGCGCCTTCCTCAATGCCAACGGTGTGCGCCCGCGCGGCGACCGTGTCCTTACCGCCGAAAGCACCAGCACCGGCGCACGCAAAGAATTCACGGTCCTCGCCGAGTTCATGCAGGAGGTCCCCTTCATCCGACATCTGGGCTCCTCCGCCATGACCCTGTCCGGCCAGTCTGAATCCCTCGAACTCCGTGAACAGGACACCGAGCTCAAAGAGCAGTCCATCACCGTGGAGCCGCTCATCCGTGCCTCGCCACGCTTTTGGGGGGAGCGGCAGTTCTTGGAGGAGTTGCCCGTCGTCGATGAAGAAGACACCCTGCCGCCCATCTATCTGTCCGCCAGCATCGAACGTGGTGCCGTGAGCGATGACAGCCAGCGCGCTGACAGCTCGCGCATGGTCGTGGTTTCCAACTCCTCCCTGCTCGACAAGCAGACCATGCTCGCCGTGAACCGCGACTTCGTTGCTGCCGGCCTGAACTGGCTGATGAACCGCGAGAGCCGCATCGGCATCACCGCCAAACCCAAGCGCTCCTACCGCATCCAGCTTTCCCGCCGCCAGCATGAGCTGATCTTCTGGGTCACCTCCATCACCCTGCCCGGCATCGTGCTCGGCTTCGGCTTCATGGTCTGGGCCAGCCGCCGGGCCGCATGAACTGACTTTGACGCATGAGTGCACGCACCACCCTCCTCCTGTTCCTGCTCGTCACCGCCCTGGGGGTGATCATCCTCGGCATCGAGCGCTACTTCCCCTCCGCCCAGGAACTGCGTGAGATCAAGCGCGGCCCTTCCCGCTTCGAAAAAGAGAAGGTCACCCGCGTCGAAGTGCTCTCCGCCGAAAACATCCCGCTCACCCTTGTCCGTGACGGCAATGCCTGGCGCATGGAGGCGCCCTTCAACGATCTGGCCGATCCGCAGAAAGTCGCCGCCCTCATCCTCACCCTCGACGGCGTCGAATGGATCGAACGCATCCACCACGAAGAGTTCGATGACACTGAATGGCAGAAAACCGGCCTCGACAAACCGCGCTTCAAGGTCCGCCTCTTCGCCGGCAGCAATATCGTGCATGAATGCTGGTTCGGAGCGCCCGCCGTCATCGAAAACAGCGTTTACATCGGCATTCCAGACTCCAAAGAGCCCGGCACCGTCTGGTATCTCGCCAAAAGCGGGGCCCCGGCCGTCCTGCAGATTCCCGCCGCCTCCTGGCGCGACCCCAAGCTCCTGCGCCTGCCCGCCGAAGTCATCACCCGCATCACCCTGACCCAGGCCTCCGGCCAGATCGTCCTTTCCCGTGACAACGAGCACGCCCCCTGGCAGCTTGACAAACCGCTCAAAACTCGTGGCAGCAAAGAGCGTATCACCGAACTGCTCTCCACCCTCCTCAACATCGAAATCACCGAGGCCAAAGCCGGCATCAAGTCCACCAATGGCAGCACCACCAAGGAGACCGCGCAGACCACCCCGGCGGATGAAATCAAAGTCACCATCGAATCCAAGCCCCGCGACAAGTCCTACGAGTTCACCTTGAAGAAACCTGCCGACGCCAAACAGGTAGTCACCACCGCCACCACGGCATATCGCCCCTCCGCCTTCACCGTCGCCGCCAAAAACCTCGCCAGCCTCTGGGTCAGCCCCAACGCCCTGCGCGACCACCTCCTCGCCCAGATCGACGGCGAACGGCTCGACTTCATCACCCTCACCAGCAAGACCCACCCCGAGATCAACCTGCGCAACGAAGGCGGCTCATGGTTCCTCCTGCGCCATGGTAAATGGGACGCCGCCAATGGCGAGCGCGTCGCCCGCTGCCTCAACGCCCTCAACACCCATGAGATCATGCAGTTCACCGCCGACACCGCCGCCGATCTCATGCCCTACGGCCTCGACGACCCCTTCCAGACCATCACCTGGACCCCCGCGCGCGAAAAACCCGTCAAGCTCATGTTCGGCCACAATGCCGAAAACACCCAGTTCTTCGCCAAATACGACAGCGAGCCCTTCATCTACCGCATCGACGCCTCCCTGCTCCCCTCCCTGGCCACCGACGGCATCAAATGGAAAGGCCTCGGTGCCCTGCGCTTCACCACCTTCGCCCTCCGCCGCATCACCATGTCCCTCGGCTCCAACGCCCCGGTCATCCTCGACTACAACCCCGTCACCGCCCAGTGGAAAGCCTCCCGTGGCGGCCGTGATGTCACCGAAGAGATCGACCGCGTCAAGGCCGACCAGCTCGCCGGCAACCTCGCCCGCTTCACCGTCCAGGACTGGGCCGCCGACCGCAGCGACGCCCTCGAAGCCTTGAAAACCCCCTTCCTCACCATCCAGGTCATCCTCGGTGAACCCGGCCGCACCGACGGCCCCGTCCGCGAGGTCGAGATCCTCTTCTCCCCCACCCAGCCCAACGTCGAAACCGCCTTCTACTTCGGCCAGATCAAAGGCGACCCCGACATCTTCTACATGACCCGCAACGCCCTGCTCCAGATCGTCGGCGACGGCGTCTTCAAGCCCAAGCCCGTCAAGTAACCGGCCGACCTTGTCCGCCATAGCCTCGGCGACGGCAGATCGTTCTCGAACTTTTCCTCGATGTTTGAATTGGTCATCGGTAAGCAGTGCTCAGAGCTCAGAAGGCAGTCATCAGTCCACCGCAGACCAATAACCGTTCAGCGACTCCGCTTCCTCGGCTTGGGTCCAAGAGTCAAGGCATGGTCAAGGATCGAGCCCCCCGTCTCACTGCCTCGTCCTTGATGCTTGATTCCAGCATCCAGCTTTACCGCAGAGAGGCCGAGCGGCAAAGAACACGGAGCGGGATCGCTCCACAAGGCGCGGAGTTCGTCTAAACTCTGGAAGAAATCGGGCAGCTTGCCAAACAACATCTCCATGAACTGTTGTGCGCTCATCGGCGTGCCGTCGGGATGCCAGAAGATTGCCCGTTTCATGATCAACAAGACGAACTGTTGGAAGGCAGGCGACAATGTCGAGTCCAAGTTTTTGAGAGCCTTAACCTCTCATTCTTCACCCGCACAACACGATCCGCATGCCCCATAGCAGTCATCGCAGATGAACGCATCGCCGAACTTGGAGGCCTCGGGCTTGCCGCAGCGTTCGCAGGCAGGTTGGGGTTGCTTCACACTCCTATTTCTCCTGCGGATCGAGAATTTCATCCAGCACACGCGCCGCCAGTTCCATGCACACGGCGGAGACGGCATTCCAATCATGCCAGCGCGGCGCGAGGTTCTTGTATTCGGCGAGGTTGGTGCCTTCCAGATCGAACGGTTGGGGGGTAGCGAGCTGGATGGCGAGCTGTTGCAGCGGTGATTCGCCACCGGTCTGGGGATAGAGCGTGTCGAAGGAGCGCAGTGCCTCCACCGCCGCTGGCAGGCCGAGGTGATCGGCCATCGCCACGAAGTCCACATAGTCACGGGTGGCGTTGCGGCGCAGAATGAGCACGGCCTTGATGCGCAGCATTTCCGCCGGTGTGGGCAGGCGCAGCGTCTGGCCTGAAACGGTGATCTCCTGCATCTCAAGCGGAGCTTCGCGAATAAGCTGACGGATGCCCGTCTCAATGCCATCCAGGCTGCCGAGAATGAGGACGGGACGATTCACGCGTGCTGTGCGCCAACCGGCCACGGATTCGAGTTCCGTCAGGATTTCATCAAAGCGCTGGCGCAAATCCGGGATGACATGATCCGCATCACGCGAAAAACGATGCCCCGCATGCACGGCAGCCGCTGTGCCGCCGACGAGCACGGCATGTGGCACAATCTGCTGCAACCGCGTGGCGGCGGAGAGCACTTCATCCCACGGTGGCAGAGAGTCGCTGGACATACTTGTTCCAAAAGCTCAGACGCTGAGCGTTTTCCTGACGCGGTTCGCGGGCGAGACTGCCACACACGCGGCTGATGCGTTCCCGCACCTCTGCATCGCGATGCGCGGCACGACGCAGCGCCACCCAATCACGCCAGCCGCCACGGCGGATGATGTCATCCACGGCGGCGGGCGTAAACTCCTGATGTTGGAGATGGCGGTGCTGCATGATGGCCGGAGTATCGCCACCACGACCCGGAATGGCAACGGGCAAAGTCGCCCTTCTCTCTATGCCTCCCCACCCGCACAGCACGACCCACAAGCGACATAGCAGTCATCACAGATGAACTCGTCGCCGAACTTCGATGCCTCGGGCTTGCCACAGCGTTCGCAGGCAGGTTGGGGTTGCTCCACGGCGGGCGTGGGTGGATGGATCGGCTCGTCACTCATGCGTCATCTTCTTCTCTCCCTCGCTTTCGCGCACTTTGCCAGCGGACAAAATACCGATCCGTTTCCCACGCCGCCGAATCCGAAGGGGCTGCAGGTGCAGATGGTCGATGATGCCTTGGCGCTCGGCATTCATCATGCCGGGATCAACATCAACCTCACGGCGCTGCTAGACATGAAATCGAAGCCCGAAACAGGCGAGTTCGTCTTCAACCAGAACTACCTCACGTCGCTCGACCGCCAGATCAAGCCGCTCTCGGACCGGGGCGTGCTCGTTTACACGATCCTGCTGGCCTATCCGTCCAAAGATCCGGTGCGCGATGCCATCGCGCTGCATCCGGGGCACCGGAAGGACTACAAGTTCAGCGTCGGCGGCTTCAACACGACGCATCGCTTTCTCGAAGCCGTCATCGGCATGCTGGCGGAGCGCTGGAGCGATGCGCATCCTGAGCATGGCCGTGTCTGGGGCTGGATCATCGGCAATGAGGTCAACTCGCATTTCCTCTGGAGCAACATGGGCCTTGTTTCGCTCGAAACGGCCGCCAGCGAATACGAAAAGGCCTACCGCATCGCCCACACCGCGATCCGCAAGCATTCGCAGCATGCACGCACTTATGTCTCGTTTGATCATCACTGGGCCAGCAGCATGCACAACGTCAGCGCGCAGGAAGCCACGCCGGGCCGCGACTTCCTCGACACCTTCGCACGTCTTGTCCGCAAACGCGGTGACTTCGACTGGAACGTCGCCTGGCATCCTTACCCTGAAGACCTGAACAATCCGCGTGCCTGGGCGGACAAATCCATCACCACTGACGACAGTAGCAACAAAGTCACCTTCAAGAACCTCCAAGTTCTCGTGCAGCACCTCGCCAAACCTGAACTCATCTTCCGAGGCAAACTTCGCCGTATCATCCTGAGCGAGCAGGGTTTCCAAACCCTGCTCAATCCCGAGGGAGAAAATCTCCAGGCGGCGGCTTATGCTTATGCGTGGGAGAAAATTCAAACTCTGCCTACGGTGGATGCCTTCATCTACCACCGCCACGTCGATCACGCCCATGAAGGCGGCCTCCGTCTCGGCTTGTGGCGCAATGCGCCGAACTCCGTCGCTGATCCGCATAGCAAGAAGCTGATCTATGATCTCTTCAAGAAAGCCGGAACGCCTGAATGGCGTGCCGCAGCCGATGCGCTGCTGCCAGTGACGGGATTGAAGGCGTGGAACGAGTGAAGCAATCACAAAAGCACCAAGATTCGCCTCATTCATGTCTGCCTCATCGCACTCACGCCGTAATGCTTTCCTCTCTCCCTCCGTATCTTCGCCATGCGTCCATTCCTCCTATCCTTCCTGTTCCTCTCATCCGTGCTGGCCCAGCCCGTGACTCAGAAGGTGGACCTGCTTCAGGTCATCAAAGCAGGCAACGTCGAGCACCACGTCAATCCGAAGATGGATTTCCATGACGACCCGAAGGACATCTGGACCTTTGCCAAGGATGGCACCTTCAACATCAGCGGACGCGGTTATGGTTATGTCGCCACGAAGGAAAACTACCGCGACTACCATCTCGTCATTGAATTCAAATGGGGCGCGAAGACCTGGGGCAAACGCGAGAAGGCCGCGAAGGACAACGGCATTCTCCTGCACGCCTACGGCCCGCACGGCGCTTACAGCGACACCTGGATGGCCAGCATCGAGGCGCAGATCATCGAAGGCGGCATTGGCGACATCCTCGTGCTCTCGCCAAAGCTCGCGGATAACACCGAACTGACCACGAGTCTCAGCGCCGAGTTCGCGCTCGACCGTGACAAAGAGAAGATTTGGAAGAAGGGCGAACCGCGCCAAACGGTCACCAAAGGCCGCATCAACTGGCGTGGCCGCGACGAGGATTGGGTCGATAAAGTCGGCTTTCGTGGCAAGAACGACGTCGAATCCCCCTCCGGTGAATGGAACCGCCTCGAAGTCATTGCCAAGGGCGACACGCTGCAGTATTTCGTGAATGGCTCGATGGTGAACGAGGCCTTCGACTGCAAGCCGAGCGAAGGCAAAATCCTGCTGCAAACCGAAGGCGCGGAAATGATCGTGCGGCGCTACGAATTGTATCCGCTCGGCGAGTTCAAAGAGAAATGGAGCGCCATCCAGGCCAGCGGCGGCAGCGACATCGGCGAAGTGCGTGCCGGGCAGGGCAAACCGCTTTCGCCCGAGGAATCCATGAAGCGCATCCAGCTCGACGGTCCGTATGAAGTGCAACTCGTCGCCGCCGAACCGCTCGTGCTTGATCCCGTCGAATGCACTTGGGACGCGCAGGGCCGAATGTATGTCGCCGACATGCGTGACTACCCGCTCGGCCCGCCGAATCAGGGCGATCCATGGCTTTCACGCATCCAATTACTCACCGATGAAGATGGCGACGGCCGCATGGACAAGTCCGTGACCTTTGCCGATCACATGGAAACGTGCAGGGCCTGCTGCCCTACAAAGGCGGCCTCATCGCCACCACGCGCTCGCAGGTGCTCTTTCTCAAAGACACTAACGGCGACGGCAAGGCCGACGAAATCAAACCGCTCATCAACGGCTTCAATCCCAAGCACGCCCAGCTTCAAGTCAGCGCCCCGCGCTGGGGACTCGACGGCTGCGTGCATTTCAACAACGGCCTTGATGCGCGCGAGATCTATCCCGCCGATAAACCCGCCGATGTCGTCAACATCCCCGGCTCCAACTTCAAATGGGATCCGCGCACCGACAAGATCACGCCCACCGGTGGCAAAGGCCAGTATGGCGGAGCGTTCGACGATTGGGGCCATCACTTTTACTGTTCAAATCGCAACCCGCTCATGTTCACCGTCATGCCTTACGAGGCCATGCTGCGTAATCCGAATGCTGGCATCACGCAGAACTACGAGGACATCGCCACGCCAGGGGCTGAGACACGCGTCTATCCGCTGCAAATCACCCACACCACCGCCGACGCACACGCCGGCACCAACACCGCCTGCTCCGGCCTCGGCGTTTATCGTGGTAATCTCATGCCCGAGCTGCGCAACAACGTCTTCGTCCCCGATCCCACCGGCCAGCTCGTCACCCGCTACAAAGTCGAGCCGAACGGTGCCTCGCTCAAAGCCACCCGCGTCGGCGACCGCACCGAGTTCTTCCGCAGCAGCGACGAATGGTGCCGCCCCGTGAACTTCACCACCGGCCCCGATGGCGCCATTTACATCTGCGACATCTACCGCCGCTGGATCGACCACGCCCGCTTCTTCCCCGAGGAGTTCGTCAAAACCCACGACATGCGCCAAGGCGAAAACCACGGACGCATCTGGCGTGTGGTGCCAAAGGGCAAACCTGTGCCCTCCATGAAGGCAGCACTAACAGCAACTACCTCTCCCAAAAAGCCGCAGAAGCTCCCGGCAACTCTCAAAGATTATCGTGCACCATCACCGCCTCCTCTGGAGCCAGACCTTACCGAAATTGAAAAGCTCGTGGCTTGGTTGGGCCATGAGAATGCTTGGCAGCGTGAAACTGCTCAGAGGCTTTTGTTGCAAGGCCTGCCTGAGAACAGAGACAAAATTTGGTTGGCATCCACCAAACAACCTCTGTCGGACCTTTTTGTCTGGCAGTTCGAGATGGGGCTCAAACGTTTCATACATCCCGGCTATCTAAACGATGACTTACCACCTGTTCCCGACGTGTTCAGGTTGCAGGCTGCCACAGGGCAGCAGATTCGTGAATGGCTTGAGAACAACCGTGGAAAAAGCGATGTGGCTCGAACCATACTAAACCGCAATGAAGCAGATGCTTTCGGATATCCCGGATTGCCAAATTGGACGGCTGAAGACGCGCTTTGGCAACTTCACATCAGTGGTGAATCCAGCTCAGGCGGCTTTGATCTGGGGATGAAGTGTCTCAAACGATTCCCGGATGATGCATGGATTGCAAGAGCAGTCGCTTCTACCGCCAACAAGCACATGGGCCGCATTCTAAGCGCACTTGGCGACAATTTTTTTAGCACCTTCTCTGAAACCCGCAGCACCACCGTGCGCACTTTCGCAGCAGGTGCTCTCGCCGACGCAGAGGCCGACGATGTGAAAGCACTGCTCACGCTTCTTCAAAAACAACCCGACCAGCTCCTCTGGTGGAAACCCGCGCTGCTCCAAGGCCTCGCCAAACTGCCGAAGGGCCACGCCGAAGCCACCACCGAGATCGCCGCGCTACAATCGAAGATCGACGAAGTCATCGCCAACCCCAAAGCCCCGCTCGATCAACGCCTCGCCGTTTTGCCCCTGCTTGGCCAGCGGAAATGGGACGCTGTACAGCCCGTGGTGAAGCAATTGCTCACCAGCAACCAGCCCGACGAACTCACCACCGCCACATTGGCCCTGCTGAAGAAATACGCCGCCACCAGCACCGCCCCGTTCATCTACGAACTCCTGCCGAAAGCCGGACCCGCGATCAAACGCGCCCTTGTGCCGATCCTCACCGCGAACGCCACCACCGCGCTCGATTTGTTCAAACGCATGGAGAAGGGCGAGTTTCCCACCGCGTGGGTCGATGTCGAAACGCGCTGGCGCTACCAGCGCGGCACCGGTGAGATGACCGACCTCGCGAAGAAACTCTTCGGCGAGGCCAGCAGCGACCGCGCCGCCGTCGTCGAGAAATACATGGATTGCACGAAGATGCCGGGCGATGCGAAAAAAGGCCAGGCTGTCTTCGCTACCATTTGCATCACCTGTCACAAGCACGGCACGCTCGGTGTCGATGTCGGCCCGCCGCTCTCCGATGTGAAAGTGAAGCCGCCGGAAGGACTCCTCTCCGACATCCTCGACCCCAACCGCATGTTCGAAGCCCGCTGGAGCGCCTACCAGATCGACACCAAGGACGGCCGCACTCTCAGCGGCCTCATCCAGAGCGAAAACAGCGACAACGTCGTCCTCGCCATGATGGGCGGAGCGAAGGAAACGATCCAACGCAGCGCCATCAAAGAGATGAAGTCCCTCGACCGCACCCTCATGCCCGTCGGCCTCGAAGCCGCGATCACCAAGGAACAGATGGCGGACCTGCTGGCGTTTCTGCTCGGGAAGTGAGCATAGGACCGTTCGATTTTACCGCAGAGGGGCAAAGAGGCAGAGACGGCTGAGTGTTGAATTTAAATCTCTGCTTCCTCTGCCCCTCCGCCTCTTTGCGGTTAATCCGAAATCCGATTGTCACCGGCTTCATCATTCGTCAGTGCCGCCTTCCTCCCCATGTCCTTCCTCCGCCATGCGCTGGATCGTGCCGCTGAGGAGATCAATGTAGCCTTGCACATCAAGTGACTCGGCCTCCGGCTCACCACGCACGCAGTAGAGCCAGCCTTGCTCATAGGGATCGCTGCGGACGATGCAGGCATCGACTTTGAGTTCGGGATTGCCGCCGGCAAAGGCACCGTTCATCACACAATAGACATCGGACGCGGCTTTGAAGCCTTCCACCCAGCCGATGTTGTCGCCGGGGGCCACGGGGCCGCCTTCAGCGGGTTTCCATTCGCAATCGACCAGTTCGCCGAGCATGCGCGTGGCGAATTTGGTGAAGCCGACGCGCCAAAGATTGGATTCCCCATCCACTGGAGCCATCCAGTAGTGAGAACGTGAGTAGCGGAAGGTGTCGGGGAAGCGGGCGGAGAAGCGGGCGTGCTTGAAGCGGACGAAGTTGAGCATGGGGAATCAAAGGCAAGAAAGGAGACGAGCGACAGGTCAAGAGGTCAACGGTCTAGGAGTAGTCAAGTGTCGAGGTCTCGAACGTTCGGAGGCACGACTCTTGACACCTTGACGGCGCAGCCATCTTGACCGTGTGGCACTACGCCCGCCGCCGCAGGCCGACAAAGGCGAGCACAATGCCGACGACGAAATGAACCCCGAGCATGATCATCGCGAGATTTGGCGTGGCGAACCACGTTTTGACGAAATGATCGATGGGAGTGAAATATGCCGTCTTTTGCATCGAGTCGATGATGCCTGACCAGCCGTAATGCGCGGTGATGAAAGGATGCACCACATGACCGAGCGTTTGTGGAAAGCCGAGCAGCGCGCCGCAGAGCAGCACGTTCGCGCACAGCAGGGTGAGTGAGACACTGTGCGCACGCTCAGCACTGCTGGAATTCGCAGAAATGCCCAGGCAGATCGCCGCAAACGCAACGCCTGAAAGCGCCGGCAGCAGCAGACGTGCACCACCCGCTCCCGGCAGACCGCCAGAAACGATTTCGAGGAACATCTCCATCCAGAAGCACTGCACCAAGATGATTGGCAGCATGAACAGCAACGATCCGAGCAGCCACGCAGCGGGCGATACGCCGCCGATACGTTCACGTTCATAAATGGCACGGCGCGCGGCGATCTCTCGCGCTCCAAGCCGTACCGCCATGAACAAACCCAGCAGTACCTGGAGCAGTACGATGATCGAGACCGTGTAGGCCGCCGGCCAGAGCACGTCAGCATTGGAAGCGCCGGCTTTGATGTCCTTGATCAGCTTCAAATTCGGCATCAGCAGCAAAGCGACAACAATCGGCGCGCCTACGAGTAGCGAGGCATGCACAATCCATTCACGCGGCGTGCGACGCAGCAGCGACCAGCGGCGTTTCAGCAGGTGCTGCGCCTGGCTGAACATGCCCGGCAGCGGCACAATCGGCCTGATCTCGACCTCGGCGGGTTTCTTTATCTCCGGCACCTCGTCATCTTCGCCTTGCTGTTTGAGAACCAGTGTGCGGTCGGCATCACCAGGATCTTCTTCGGCCGGGGAGAGTTCTTCGGCTTTCGCGCCGAGCTTGAACGCGGCGTAATACGAGTCGCGATGCTTCATCCACGAGTCACCCCACCGCTGGGCGGGGCGCTTGGCCAGACGCGCGTACACCTCGTCATATGTCGGCACCGTGAAGTAGTGCGGCACCGCACGCGCCGGACCGTGGAAGGCCACGTAGCCTTCATGCAGCACCACGACCGTGTCGTACGCGGCCAGATTCGCCAGTGAGTCGGTGGCGTGGATCACGATGCGGTCCGGTCGGTCAGTGGCCACCAGTTTGAGCAATGCTTCAAACTCACGCTCACTGCGCACATCCAGTCCCACGGTGAAATCATCGCACAAAACGATCACCGGGTCCGCCACCAGTGCGAGGCCCAGCTTCAACCGCCGCCGCTGCGGCAGCGCCAGCGCGGAGGTGCGCTCGGTGGCGATGTTTTCCAGTCCCACTGTCACCAGAACATGCGACACGCGCGAGAGCACCTCGTCCTTGGAACCACCCGCGCAGCGCAGCATCGCCGCACTGATCAAATTTTCCCGCACTGTCAGATGCTCAATCAGGCTGTCATCACCCGCAGGCACCCAGCCGAGTTGATTGGGATAAAGTGGCTGTTTGATCAGATCACGGGTGCGCAGCGTGGCGGTGCCCGCCTCCGGCTCCATCAGTCCGGCCAGGATGCGCAGCAGCGTCGTCTTGCCGCTGCCAGACGGGCCGATCACCGCCAAGACATGACCGCCTGGCGCCACAAAGCTGACCTGCTCCAACACGCGGAGCGGTTCCTTGTTCTTGCCGGGGACAACGTGGGAGAGGCTGTTGATTTCGAGCATATCCCCGATCTAAGCCGTTCCAGTCGAAAGAGCAAAGTTCAAAATTCACCCTTCCCTTCCCCTGCCCGCGCTTTATTTCTCCTCCCCATGTCGCCCATCCTCCAAGTCCATCCCGCCGACGATGCCATTGTCGCCCTCCGCGATCTCGAAACCGGAACCGCCGTCTCGTTAAACGGCACCACCTGGACGTTGCGCGAAAAAATCCCCGCCAAGCAGAAATTCGCCGCGCATGACTTCGCCATCGGCGATCTCGTCACCATGTATGGCGTCACCGTCGGCAAGGCCACGCAGCCCATCGCCAAAGGGACCCTGATTCACACTCACAACGTCGTCCACGCCACCTCCGCCTTCAGTGGCAAGCAGCGCGACTACTCGTGGACGCCGCCCGATGTCTCCAAGTGGCAGAACCGCAGTTTCAACGGTTTCAAGCGCTCCCACGGCACCGCTGGCACCGCGAATCACTGGATCGTCATCCCGCTCGTCTTCTGCGAGAACCGCAACCTCGCCTTCATGCGCGAGGCGCTCACCCGCAGCCTCGGCTACGGCAAAACCTCGCCCTATGAGCAGTTCGCGCATCGTTTGGTGCAGATGCAGCGCGAAGGCGCGTCGCGGGCGCAAATCGAGGCCGCCATGCTCGAAGCGGAAACCTCGGCCGCCACCGCCCGCGTCTTCAAGAACATCGACGGCGTGAAGTTTCTCGAGCACGGCCTCGGCTGCGGCGGCACACGGCAGGATGCGCAGGCGCTGTGCCGACTCCTCGCCGGTTACATCAACAACTCCAACGTCGCCGGAGCCACCGTGCTCAGCCTCGGCTGCCAGCATGCGCAAGTCAGCCTCTTGGAAAACGAACTCGCCACGCTCTATCCGCAGTTCGACAAGCCCCTGCTCATCTACGAGCAGCAGAAGAGCAAATCCGAGCGCGACATGATGGCCAACGCCATCCGCGACACCTTTCTCGGCCTCGCCACCGCGAATGAACAGACGCGCGAGCCCTGCGCCCTCAGCAATCTCATCATGGCCGTCGAATGCGGCGGCAGCGACGGCTTCTCCGGCATCTCCGCCAATCCCGCCATCGGCCATACTGCCGATCTCCTCGCCGCGCTCGGTGGTGCGCCCGTTTTGAGCGAGTTCCCCGAACTCTGCGGCGTCGAGCAAAGTCTCAGCGACCGCTGCGTCACCGGCGTACTCGCCGACAAATTCGTCGGCCTCATGCGTGCGTATGAAGCCACGGCCCAAGCCTGCGGTTCCGGCTTCGATGCCAATCCCAGCCCCGGCAACATCCGCGACGGCCTTATTACCGACGGCATCAAATCCGCCGGTGCGGCCAAAAAAGGCGGCACCAGTCCCATCGTCGATGTCCTCGACTACGCCGAGCCCATCCGCCAGCACGGCGGCCTCACGCTTTACTGCACCCCCGGCAACGATGTCGAAAGCACCACCGCCCTCGCCGGTGGCGGCTGCAACATGATGCTCTTCACCACCGGCCTCGGCACCCCCACCGGCAATCCCGTCTGCCCCACGCTCAAAATTGCCACCAACAGCGACCTCGCCCGCCGCATGCCCGACCTCATCGACTTCGACACCGGCCCCATCATCACCGGTGCGAAGACCGTCGAGCAAATGGGCGAAGACATGCTCGAACTCGTCATCGCCACCGCCAGCGGCGACTACACGCCCAAAGCTGTCGCGTTAGGCCAGGACGACTTCCTGCCGTGGAAGCGGGGGGTTTCGCTGTGAAGCATTTTGGAGTGCGGTTGCGCAGGGAGAAACGACCGCAGCCACCGCTTTTCGCCGGAGCAGGCAGCTCTCGAAGACCAGGACACGTTCGAAAGCGGCAGCTAGCGCAGCCGCGCTCCAAAGGCTGTATTCAGGCCTCAACACGACCACAAACAGACTTGCCACTGGTCTGCGTGCCGTCTCTTATGCTGGAATGCGCAAACAGCTCCTTCTCGCCTTCGCACTCGTCATTCCGGCGGCGGCAGAGGAAATCAACATTGCTAACGCCGCCGCTTTCTCTGCAGCAAAGAATATCAAGCCCGGCGACACACTGATCCTCCAAGACGGCACCTGGGCCGATGCGCGGCTGAAGATTCATGCGGAAGGCACGGTGGAGCAGCCGATAACGATCAAGGCGCAGACGCCGGGCAAGGTGGTGTTCACGGGCGACTCACGGCTCTCGCTGGCCGGGGCACACATCGTCGTGGATGGCCTGTGGTTTCAGAATCCGACGGGCGAGGAAGCCATCGAACTGCGCATCGACTCGGATGAACTCGCCAACGACTGCCGGATCACGAACTGTGCGGTAACGAACGATTTTCCGGCACCCAAGGCCAAATCGTCCGCACGTTTTGTTTCGATCTATGGTTCACGCAATCGCATCGACCACTGCTACATCGCTGGCAAGACCACGGAAGGCACCACGGTGGTTGTCTGGCTCTCAGAGGAGGAGCAGGGCCAGGGCAAACATCAAATGGATCACAACCACTTCGGTCCACGTGAGAGACTCGGCAAGAACGGCGGCGAGACGATCCGCATCGGCGACAGCAAGACCTCCATGCAAACCGCCGCGTGCGTGGTGGAGCACAATCTTTTCGAGAAGTGCGATGGCGAGGGCGAATGCATCTCCAACAAGTCCTGCGGCAATCTTTATCGCTACAACGTCTTCAAAGCCGTCTCAGGCACGCTGACCCTGCGCCACGGCAATGCCTGCCGTGTCGAAAACAACGTCTTCCTCGGCGAAGGTGCCAATGGCACGGGCGGCATTCGCCTCATTGGTGAAGATCACGTTGTCACCGGCAATTATCTCGAAAACCTCACCGGCGACGGATACCGCACTGCCATCTGCTTCATGCTCGGCATCCCAAACTCCAAGCCCAACGGCTACTTCCAGGTCAAACGGGCCAAGGTCACCAACAACACGCTCGTCAACTGCGAGCACAACATCCACATCGGCATGAGCGGCGACAAAAAGGCCACTCTGCCGCCGGTGGAGACCGAAATCAGCGGCAATGCCATCCAAACCAGCAAAGGTGAAGCCTTTGAAATCAAATGTGCAGCAGAAGGCGTGACAATGAAGGGTAATGAGACTGGCAAGGAACTGGTGCCGGACTACAAACGGCCTGAGTCCGGGTCCGTCGGCCCGGCGTGGTGGAAGTGAGGGTGGGCTCTTTTGGTTTGCCGGCCAAGGAGCGGGACCATCTTGGTCCCGTAGTGGAAACATGAGGGATCAGGATGATCCCTCTCCTTTTCAAAACAGCCCACCACCGAATTGCCGTGAAAGATCGCGAATTCAAACATTCGTGTTCATTCGCGGCTATTTGTGGCCATTCGCGTTGTAAACTCAAAATCTGAATCTACCCAATCCCCATGCGCACCAACGTCCTCGGAACCGCTCTCACCTGCTGCTGTCGCCAACCCATGACTGGGTTCTACCGCGACGGTTACTGCCGCACCGGACCCGGTGATGTCGGTCTGCACACCGTCTGCATCGAAGCCACCGCTGATTTCCTGCGCTTCTCCGCCGCACGCGGCAACGATCTTTCCACCCCAATGCCAGAATGGGATTTCCCCGGCCTGGAACCCGGCGACCGCTGGTGCCTCTGCGTCACGCGCTGGAAGGAAGCCCTCGATGCCGGATGTGCTCCGCCCGTAGCACTTTCTGCCAGCCACGAATCCGCGCTGGAGTGGGTCGATCTCGATGACCTGAAGGCTCACGCCCTCGATGGCCCGGGCGCAGTGACCGAGTGATCCAGCGTGTGGCGCCCAAACAGCGTCCGCACTTTGTCGCGAATGATTTCAAACGAGCGGCGGATGACGCGCCACATGCGTGGCAGCACCAACCAGAGCACGATCAGCGCCGCCGTGAAGAAGCAGAGCGCGACGATGGGCTTCAGCACCATGAGCAGCGTGCCCGCCGCCACGATGATGTCTTCGGCGATGCTCAAAGCGATGTTCGAGGCGGGTTCGGGCGAATGATTGGCCAGAAGGCGTGTGCCCGCCTTGGCGCTGTGCGTCGTCAATGCAGCGCCGCCAGCGAGCAACGCGGCCACGACTTCGAGATGGGCGGGCATTTCCCCCAGCGCCTGCATGGCCAGGATCGTGCCGCCAATCGGCCGGATGAGCGTGTGAACGCTGTCCCACAGCGAGTCAATCCACGGCACCTTGTCCGCCACGAACTCGATGGCATACATCACACCGGCGGCGATGAGCACCCAGTCATGGCCCAGCACTTCGATGGACTGGAATTTCTCCGCCAGATGCAGCGCATCAAAGCGCACCAACAGGCCGGTGAGAAACACCGTGAGGTAAAGATTCAGGCCTGCGAGCGATGCCAGTCCGAGCCCGAGGCCAAGCTGTTCGAGGATTTGCATGACCGGCCTATACCATGAGTCGCCCATCTGGTCGATGAACAAGTTCGATGTGATTTTGGAACCAGCTCGGAGTCCCGCCTTCAGGCGGAAAGCATGCTATACCAGAACGCCGGTTAAAATTCGCCAACGCAGGCAGGTAGCGTGAGCCTTTCCGCCTAAAGGCGGGACACCCAACGAGGACTCCGAACTCCAAGCCGTCACCGGCTTGCCAAAAACTCCAACACCTGCCGCGCTAGCGTCTTGCTGATGCCGGGCACGGCGGCGATTTCATCCTCGCTGGCTTTGCGCAAACGCGTAACGGAGCCAAAGGCCTTCAACAGTGAAGCTTTGCGTGCCTTGCTGACGCCGGGGCAGTCATCCAGAATGCTTTCGGCCACACGACGACCGAGTAGGAGTTGATGATAGCCGTTGGCCCAGCGGTGCGCCTCGTCGCGGATGCGTTGCAGCAGCTTCAAAGCCCCACGTTCATGTGGAATGATGACGGGATGGCTTTCCCCTGGCCGGTAAACCTCCTCATGCTCTTTCGCGAGGCCGATGATCGGCAGATCATGCAATCCCAGGCGCTGCAACTCCGTGACGGCAACCCCAAGCTGGCCTATGCCGCCATCGACGATGACGAGATCGGGTAGCGTGACGAATTTCGGATTGGATGCGAGACGTTGCAGCGCCTCCGCAGGCGCTTCCTGGGAGAACTCGGCGGCATCGCCCGCAACAGCACGGCCTTCGAGCAGAATACGCGAGAAGCGCCGACGAATGACTTCCGCCATGCTGACAAAGTCGTTCTGACCGCTCACGGATTTGATGCGGTAGCGACGGTAGTTCGAGTTGTCAGGCACGCCGTTCTTGAACCGCACCATGCTGGCCACGCAGTGCGCGGTGCCGATATTGGCGATGTCAAAGCACTCCATGACGAGCGGCGCGCGCTCCAGATGCAGCAGTTCCTGCAACTCCTGCACATCCGCCATCGAGTCGATGCTGCGGATGACCCGCGCCCGTGCGCCGCGCTCAAAGGTTCGCGTGGGAATAAGCGTCTTTTTGAAATCCTCAACCATGTCCCGCAGTTCGGCGGCCTTTTCAAAGTCGTGCTTGGCGGCAGCTTGCTGCATCTCTTCTTCGAGAGCGGTGACGAGGTCTTTGTTCTTGCCATCAAGGAACTCACAGGCCTGTTCGACACGCTTTTTGTAATCCTCCTGTGAAATGCGGGCGATGCACGGCGCGGAGCAGTTTTTGATGATGTCGTTGGAGCAGTGCTTGTAGTCCGCTTCACCGGGTTTCAGCGGGCGACAGACGCGCAGGCCAAATTTTTTGTTCAACCAATTGAGCGTGGTGCGCAACGCCATGCCATGCGGAAACGGGCCGAAGTAACGGGCACCATCGTCTTTCTTGAGCCGGGTGGTCGAGAGCCGCGGCATGGCATCGCCCATGTGAACGCGCACGAGGAAGTAGCGCTTGTCATCACGGAAGCTGACGTTGTAACGCGGCCGGAACTCCTTGATGAGCTTGCTTTCGAGCACCAGGGCCTCGGTGTCGTTGCGCACTTCATGCAGATCAAAATCCCAGATGCTGGCGATGAGGGCGCGCGTTTTGCGGTCGGACAGCTTGGAGCGCGCGGGTGTGAAGTAGTTCGCGAGGCGTTTGCGCAGATCACGCGCCTTGCCGACGTAGATCACGTTGTTCAATCGGTCACGCATGATGTACACGCCCGGCGTGTGCGGCACATCGCGCAGTTTGGCTTGGAGATCGGGCTTGGCTCGTGAATCGGGCATGCAGGAGGATTACGCGGCCACCACCCGCCACGGATGAACCGGTTCGGAGATGCCCTTCAACTGCATCGGTGGCATCGGTTCCGCCTGAATCAACTCCTGAGCTTCCGCATACGTCTCCGCGTCCATCACGATTGCTCCCGCTTATGCGATGCTGCACAGTCGCGAGGCCAGATTCACCCGATGACCAAGCACGGTGTAGCTCAGGCGTTGATCGGACCCCATGCAGCCAGCCACCACTGAACCCGTGGCGATGCCAATTCCCACCTCCAGCGAATGCTTTGAGGTCTGGTTCAGAGCACGCCGCACCTGCAGCATGCTAAGTGCACACTGCACCGCACTCAGCGCGTCCGCTCCGGTGCTCACCGGCGCACCAAAGAGCACCATTATGAGATCACCCACGAATTTATCGACAATGCCGCCGTGCTTGTAGGCCACATCGGTCAGCGCGGTCATGTGTTCATTCAGCAATTCGATGACGTCGGCGGGCGGCATGTTCTCGGTGATAGCGGTGAAGCCGCGAATATCGCAAAACAGCATCGACACATGCCGGATTTCGCCGCCGAGGCCACTGCTCTGCTCGATCAACTGCGCCGCCACCGTGCGGTCCGCCACCGCATTGAGCACGCTGCGGTATTTTTCCTGCAAAGCGAGACCTGCGGCCATGTCGTTGAAGGAAGCGGCCAGTTTATCGAGCTCATCCTGCCTGCGCACCGGCACACGCACGTCAAAGTTGCCCTGCTCAATTTGATGTGTGCCGCTGACGATGTCGCTGATCGGGCCAGAAAGCCCGCGTGAGATATATAGCACCACCAGCAGCGCGATGAGCAGCGCCACAAAGCCCAGGCCGCCCACGTCACGCCGCAACTCGCTCAATTCGCCCTCCATGGCGGTGAGCGGATATAGATTCACCTGCGCCGCCAGGGGGAAGGGCGAGCCGGGATTCAGCACACGATAAATCAGCTGATGCCTAAGGCCATTGACCGGCACGGTGAGCTCGCGCTGTGATTTGCCAGAGTGATGGATGGACTCCGCGATGTGTTTCTCAATGACTGCAGCGATGTCTTTCGGGATCGTGCTGCTGACCAGCGCATCTTCGACCCACACACCGCTCATGATTTCGCCCATGTCGGATTTTTTCGTCTGCTCATAGAGCAGTCGCTCCGCCAGCACCTGCAACGGCAGACCAAACAGGAATGCTCCCAGGAACTTGCCACTCTTTTCATCCCGCAGCGGTGTGATGAACACCTCACGTACTTGCTCACTGCGGATATTTTCACCGTATTCTACACGGAGGTAACCGACCTCCTGCTCTTTGAGAATGTCTTCAAGCCTGCGACCACTGAGCCATTGCATCTTTCCGCCACGACGCCGTATTTCCCCGCTGTCATCGCCCTCCAGCAATCCTGGTGCGAGTTTGAATCCGTTGGGCGTTTTGTCTCCTGGGCCGGCCTTTTTGGGCGATGCAATAAAGTTTCCGTCAGCATCGATCAGTCCGATGTATGGCATCTGGCCGGGAGATAGCCTGGCAGTCAGCTTGGCCGCACCGGGGTGATCCTTGTCGTCAGCATTGCCACGCTGACTGAAAGGCTGCGGCAAACGCTGGCCACCGCCAAAGTTGGGCCGTGGTGGAGAAGCGCTTCCAGGAAACTCGTTCTGCAAACGTTCCACCGCCAGCGCTTCGAGTTGCGGGCGCATGATCTGCCCGGCACCGACAAAATCGTTTTTGGCAATCGCCTCCAGCACCCCGGGTTGTTTGGCGATTTTTTCGAGCACCGACGAAAGCGCTTCGGAGCGCTTCTTCTTCGCTGCCGTGAAAGTGTTGATCTGCGATTCGAACTGCTCCTCAAACAGCCTGCGGTAGGCCGCCATGAATTTCCATTCCGCCAGCACCAGCGTGGCAATGGTGATGCCCGCCACGACGGGAAAGACGGTGAGGATGAGTCGGGCGCGAAAACTGGATAACCACTTCATGTGCGAATATCACGGACGTGACGCGGCATGAACACCGAGTCGAGCAGGAAGGTTGCTCAGTGCGCGCGTTTCATTGTGAAAGTGCCGTGATCCAGCGAACTTTTGTAAGTGGCGCTGAAGTTGTCGCGCTTGATCGTGCCTTCGTAGTGATACAAGCCGCCCGCCCAGTCCGGCATCTTGTGTTCACCTTTAAAGACATAACCGTCGCTCTTCTTTTGCACATTGTGGACAGCCTTGTAGCTGCCGCTGAGGATTTTCATCCAGGTGGCGTGGTAGAAGAAGGTGTGATCGCCCTTGGCAAAAAACTTGCCCTCTTCATGCGGCCCAGAAACCACGCAGCGCAGATTGCCATGATGACCATTGGCCGCGCTCAGCCAGGTGCCTTCCCATTTACCAGCCACACCGTTCGCCGGAGGAGGCGCAGGGCAGATGTCGCGCTTCCACACTTTGCGAAAATCACTACTGCACGAGGGCAGCATGATCAAAGAAATCAGAGCAAGACTGAGATGAAAAAGGAATGAGCGTTTCATGTTGGCGGTGGAATACGAACGTCAGCGTCACTGCGTCTTTTTCGTTCACTATGGGGCATTCTCCCACTTGCTCCGGTTCATATCCGCGATACTTACCCGAGAACCGTCAACCCCACCCTACCATGGCCCACACCCTGCCCCCGCTCCCCTACCCGTCCAACGCGCTGGAACCCCACATCGACCAGCAGACGATGGAGATCCATCACGGCAAGCATCACAACGCCTACGTCACCAATTTGAACAACGCCTTGGCTGGCAATGCAGATTTCGAAGGCAAGTCCATCGAAGACCTCTGCAAGAACATCAGCAGCGTGCCAGAAGCCATCCGTGGTCCGGTGCGCAACAACGGCGGCGGTCATTTCAACCACACGCTCTTCTGGAACATCATGGGCCCCAACGCTGGCGGCGCACCCTCCGGTGCTCTTGGCGAGGCCATCACCGCCACCTTCGGCAGCTTCGATGCCTTCAAAGAAGCCTTCGCCAAGGCTGGTGTGACCCGTTTCGGCTCCGGCTGGGCTTGGCTCGTCGTTAAAGATGGCAAACTCGCCATCACCTCGACCCCCAACCAAGACAACCCGCTCATGGACGCCTCCGGCACGCCGATCCTCGGCTGCGATGTCTGGGAGCACGCCTACTACCTCAAGTATCAGAACAAGCGCCCCGATTACATCGCCGCCTGGTGGAACGCCGTGAACTGGTCCGCCGTCGCCGCCAACTACGCCAAGGCGCTCGGCTGATTCCCGCTTTCGACGCTTCTCGTCATTCACAAAGCGCGGAACGGCCACCCCGTCCCGCGCTTTGTCGCTTTCAATCCCATGGCACTCGTCCTCCATAAGCTCCGCAGCGGCCTGATCTACTCGCAGGCTTTCGCGGAGTATCTGGAGTCGAAGCACAACATCGAGCACTTCGGCCACCCGGCTGACGTCCTGCACCTCGATTATGTCCGTTGCAGCCAGGGCGACCTCGCCGGGCAGGAATGGTGGCAGATCACCTGGATCAGCGGCATGCAGGCTCCCACGGCGCACCGCCATCGGATCGGCGATGTCGAGGTCTGCATTCTCCGCCAGGCCATGCGCGGCCTTAAAAACCACATGCTGCACTTTGATGGGCAGAACGTGGTGGTGAAAAGTTAAGACCGCCCACGAAACACACGAAAAGGCACGAAATTCTGTCCCAATCACTGTCCCGTCTTTTTTCGTGTTCTTTCGTGTGTTTCGTGGGCCACCTCAACCAATGCCAACGCTAGCCGACATCGGAGAAGACAATCTCATCCGCAAACTCATGCGCGGTGTGAAGCTCGACCGCGATGTCATCGCGGGTGCCGGTGATGATTGCGCCGTCGTACGCAGCACGAAAAATGAGCACACCTTGCTCAAAACCGACGCGCTGGTGCAGGACGTGCATTTCACACTCGAAACACCGCCGAAGCTCATCGGGCGCAAGGCCATCGCCCGTGTCGTGAGCGACTTCGCCGCGATGGGCGGCACTCCGCGGCATGCCATGATCACTTTGGTCGCTCCGCCGAGCATGGAGGTCGAGTTTCTCACCGAGATCTATCGCGGCATGCGTGCCATTGCGAAGCACTACGGCATCAACATCGTCGGCGGCGAGACCTCACGCGGCCTCGTGCTCATGCTGTCCATCTCCATGAGCGGCACTGTGCCCTCCAAACGCTGGCTTTCCCGCAGCGAAGGCAAAGCAGGCGATGTCCTGCTCGTCACCGGCCGTCTCGGCGGCTCAATTAAGGGCAAGCACCTCAAATTCGAGCCACGCCTCGAAGAAGGCCGCTGGCTCTCTGAGAACGCGCATCCGCACGCCATGATGGACATCAGCGACGGTCTCGCGAAAGACCTCCCTCGCCTCGCCCTCGCGAGCGGCACGCATTATCAGGTCAATGTCGCATCCCTGCCCTGCAATCCCGGCTGCACCTTCGACCAAGCCTGGGGCGACGGCGAAGACTACGAACTCCTTCTCGCCGTGAATCCTCGCACGTTGCGTTCCTTGATGAAAAAGTGGCAAGAAGCCTTCCCCAAGCTTCCCCTCACCATCATCGGCAAACTCGTCCCTCCCGGCGAAGGCAGACCGCCCGACTTTGAAAGTACCGGCTGGGATCACTTTGCTCTGAGTGCGGATGCATGATGAAATGAAATCGCTGCATCATCGGAGACTGCTCGGGCTAGCGCTGTTGCTCCAAGTTGCCGGAATGGTGAGCGGGACGACGGTTGCTCCCCATCCCCCCAAATGGTATCCGCTCACCGAGTATTTGGTTTCGGATGTGTTATTTGGCCTGAGCCTAGCCCCCCTTCTGCCGGTCTTGCGGCGTGGCGGTCCTCTGGCAAAGAGTGTGGCGGTCGTGCTGTGCCTCACGCTGTCCATTCACATCGACCGTTCAGTTCGGGCAAACGGCCCCGGATCGCTCAGATTGCTCCACGAATGGTTCCAATCATGACCACCACCCTCCCCACCGCCGACGACGCTCACACCTGGGGCATGCAACTCGCGAAGACACTCGCTGCGGGCGATGTGATCGCGCTATGCGGCAATCTGGGCGCTGGTAAGACACAGATCACGCGCGGCATCGTCGCTGGCATGGAATCGAAGGCCGCCGTGACGAGTCCGACGTTCACGCTGGTTCATGAATACCTTGATGGCCGCCTGCCGGTCTTCCATTTCGACTTCTACCGCATGGAATCCGCCGCTGAAGTCATTGGCATTGGCTGGGACGAGTTTTTAACCGTACCCGGCGTCATCATCGTCGAATGGGCCGACATGTTTCGCGATTTGATGCCTCCCAACACGCGTTGGTTTCACATCGAAGCCTTGCCGGATAGCTCGCGGCATGTCACGGAAGGACCGCTCACGAAATGAACCGGACCTTCCTCGCCCTCGATCTCTCCACCGCCCACGGTAGCATCGCTGTCGTGCGAGGAGATGCCGTGCTGTTTCAATCCTCCTTCCAATCCGAACGCTCGCACAACGCGCAAGTGTTCGCTCCATTGCGTGATGCACTCACCGCTGCTGGCAATGATCTCGCCGGCATCGTCATCGGCAACGGCCCCGGCTCCTACACCGGCGTCCGCATCGCCATCGCTGCCGCACAAGGCATCGCCTTGTCACGCAATGTCTGGTGCGCCGGTTGGTCCTCCCTTACCGCACCCGACATCGACGCACCGGCCAACTATCACATTATCGGCGACGCCCGTCGCCAGAGCTTTTACCTCGCCCGTGTCGAAAACGGTCGTCTCCTGCCCGATCTCGAAATCGTTTCGGCCGAAGCAACCAGTGAACGCACCGCCTCCGGTCTCTGGCTCACCTTCGATCCCAAACCGCCGCTCAATCTGCCGAATCTCGTTCTCGCCAAACCCAGCGCCACACGTCTCGCTCAAGCCGTGCAGTCGTTGAGCCCTGACGAACTCGCCGAAGTCATCGCCCAGCCGTTGATTCCGCACTATCTCGCCGAGGCTTTCATCACGATGCCCAAGCGTTCCACAGCGGGTGTATCGCCGGATTGATGTCGCAGGCTGGGTGTGGCCTAAGCCCGCCCAGCTGAACGGTGCTCATTGGGCAAATACACGCCCAAACAGACGACCGGGCTATCGCCACAATCATCCTACATCAATCCGGCGACGCACCCTCCACAGCCTCGACAACCGAGCTTTTCTCACCACTTTCTTCATCATGCTGACTGAAGAAGAACTTACAGACCTGCGAAGACGAATTGCCGAATTCGAGGCCAAGCATCCGCTTGATCTCTCGACCTGCGCCGTTGTTCCTGAGAAATCGGAGGGCTTGCCATTTTACTGTGGTCTATTCGAGATGCAGCGCTGGTTCATGAAGATGTATCCTGAGCTTTATGCCAAAGGACGTGAGAAGGTCGGCACCTTGCCGCAAACATCGGATGAAGCGTCAGTCTGATCTCATTTTTGCCTTCTGTATTGGAAATACTGCGCCATCCCTCACGTTCATTCCGCCCCCAACCATGCCCTATCGCAAAAACCTCCTCTTCGCACTCGCCCTGGTCGCTCCGCTTGCACTCTTCGCTGCCAAGCCTGACAAGCCAAAGAAGGAAAAAGGTCCGTTCGTCGCAGGCAAACCAGCTTTCGCGCCGGACTACAACGCGCCCGCGTTTGATGCGACCAAGGTGAAGCCCGATCATCTCGAACCCAACGCCTTTAAAGTGCCTGAAGGCCTCGAAATCACCGTCTGGGCCACCTCACCGCAACTTTTCAATCCGGCGAACATGGACATCGATCACGCCGGCCGAATCTGGGTCACGGAAGGCGTTAATTATCGCCGCCACAGCGGTCGCAGCCGCGAGGGCGATTGCGTGCGCGTTTTGCAAGACACCGATGGCGATGGCAAGTGCGACACGAGCCACGTTTTTGTGCGTGAGCAGGAGCTGGAATGCCCGCTCGGCGTCGCCGTCTTCGACAATGTCATTTTCGTCTCAAACACGCCGAACATCATCAAATACACCGATGTGAATCGTGATTTGAAGTTCGATCCCGCCGTGGACCAGCGCGAGATTTTCCTCACCGGCTTTGAACAGCCGCAGCATGATCACAGCCTGCACAGCGTCTATGCCGGTCCCGATGGCCGCCTGTATTTCAGTAACGGCAACTGCGGCGCGCAGTTCAGCGACAAGAGCGGCAACACCTTCCGCATCGGCGGCGCTTATCTGAACAACGACTACGCCGGTGAAAAGAGCGACGACGGCCATGTCTATGTCGGCGGCTTTACGGCGAGCATCGAGCCTAGCGGCCAACGAGCCAAAATTCTCGGCTACAACTACCGCAACAGCTTTGAAGGCGTGCGCACATCGTTCGGTGACATGTTCCAAAACGACAACGACGACCCGCCCGCCTGCCGCGTGAGCCATCTCATCGAGGGTGGCAGTTTTGGGTTCTTCTCGCGCGATGGCAAACGCCAGTGGCGTGCCGACAAACGCCCCGGCCAGAGCATTCCCACAGCCGAATGGCGTCAGGACGATCCCGGCAGCATTCCCGCAGGTGATGTCTATGGCGGCGGTGCACCCACCGGCATGTGTTTCTATGAAAACGGCGCCCTCGGCGACCCATGGAACGGCCTCATCTTGAGTTGCGAGACCGGCCGCAACGTCGTCTTCGGCTATCTGCCAAAGCCCGATGGCGCAGGTTTCAAACTCGAGCGCTTCGACTTCTGCACCACCAACACCACCGGCGTCTTCAAAGGCAGCGACTTCGTCGGCGGCGCGAACAACCTCTCCGACGACCGAAAAACACTCTTCCGTCCAAGCGATGTCTGCGTCGGCCCCGATGGTGCCATCTACATCACTGACTGGTTCGACAAGCGCACCGGCGGCCATCAAGACACCGATGAAACGTGCAGCGGCACGATTTACCGCGTCGCGCCGAAAGGTTTCAAGCCCAAAGTTCCCGGTCTTCAATTGGAGACCGTCGAAGGTCAGATCGCCGCGCTGCAATCACCGGCCACGAATGTCCGCCATGTCGCCTTTACCCGCTTGAAGGAAGCGGGTGAAACCGCCCTGCCTCAGGTGCTCGAACTGCGTGACAACGCGAACCCCTACATCGCCTCACGCGCCGTATGGCTAGCTGCTCAACTGAGTGAAAAAGGTCTCACCGCCGCGCGCACCTGGCTGGAGTCCGAAGATGCCATGAAGCGCCTCGTCGCGCTGCGTGCCATTCGTGCCGCCACGGATGACGGCATCGACCTCATCGCCAACATGGTCACCGACTTGTCGCCGATGATCCGCCGTGAGGTCGCCGTGGCTCTGCGTGATGTTCCGGCGAAGCAAAGTGTCCCGCTGCTAGCCAGCTTGGCTCGTCACATTGACGGCAACGACCGTTCCCAGCTCGAAGCCTGGGGCATCGGCTGCTCCGGCAAAGAGGATTTGGTATGGAGCGTCCTACAATCCGAAAGCGAATGGGACGACGGCTTCGCCCATCTCACCTGGCGACTCCACCCCGCCACTGCCGTGCCTGAACTGCAACAGCGTGCCGCCAGCGACAAACTCACGCCAGCGCAGCGCAAGTTCGCGCTCGACACCCTCGCCTTCATCCCCGAGGCCAGCGCTGCCAAGGCCGTGCTCGCCCTCGCGAAGGACAAAGACTCGCCGATTCATGCGGACATCATGTGGTGGCTCATCAAACGCAGCACCGATGAATGGAGCAGCTTCGGCATCGCTGAAGAACTCAAGAAGGAGGGCATCTTCGATCCTGAAAGCGCCAAGCTCGTCACCATCGTCACCCCGCCTGCCATTCCCAGCACCGTGAAGCTTGATGACGTGCTCAAACTCAAAGGCAATGCCCAAAATGGCGTTTCGCTCGTCACTCGCTGCGTCATGTGCCATCAGATCAAAGGCCAGGGCGTTGAGTTCGGCCCTTCCCTCGACGGCTGGGGCCTCAGCCAGCCGAGCGAGATCATCGCGCAGGCATTGATCGACCCCAGCAAGGACATCGCCCACGGCTACGACGGCGTGGAACTCATCCTCAAAGACGGCACTATCATCCACGGCATGCTTTTAACCGAAGGCGACATCATGATCATCCGCAGCATGGGAGGCCAAAACCAGTTCGTGCCCAAATCCCGCATCAAGACCCGCAACAAACTCACCCGCAGCATGATGCTCAGCGCAACGCAGCTCGGCATGAGCGCTCAGGATGTGGCAGAC
Organism: Verrucomicrobiales bacterium; assembly: GCA_043770175.1. Taxonomy (GTDB): domain Bacteria; phylum Verrucomicrobiota; class Verrucomicrobiia; order Verrucomicrobiales; family Verrucomicrobiaceae; genus Prosthecobacter. The sequence goes on from JAYVIO010000167.1 coordinate 35,450, forward strand.
ATCGTGGCGTATCTGCGGACGGGGAAGTGATACGGATGGGAAGAATGGGAGGAATGCGAATGATGGCGCATCCTTCCTATTCCTCTCATCATTCCCACTCATCACGACTCACGCTCACCGCCTGGCCCGCGAGGATGCTTCCGCCGGTATTCCAGGCGCGCACGGGTCATGCGCTCCTTCAGGCCGCCTTGTTCGATGAAATCCTTCTCCAACCGCAGAAGCTGCTGGTCGATGAGATAGTTCGTTTGATGAATGAGGCAAAGTGCGATGTTGGCGATCACCTCGGGCGGACGGGTTTCCACGAACTCACGATACACTTCAAAGCTCTGCGGCGTTGTGCGGCCAAGTTTGCGCACAAACAGCGCTTCCTTGGAGTCCTTGTCCCAAATTGGCAAATCACGAGCGCGCAGGTAGTCGAGGTAATCATCCAGCAGCTCATCCAGGCTGCTGCGTCCAACACCGGTGAGAAAAATCTCCGTTTCCTTCGAGGTGCGGCCCGCTTTGCTGCCTTCCAGAATGTTCTTTTTTCCAGAACGCGCTGATTGGATCATCTGATCGATGGTTCTGTCTCCCTTGGTGAGATACCTATGAGCAAAGCGAAAGGTAATGTCGTAGATGACCTCCGCCTTCTGAAAGGAGAGCAGCGTGCGATAGTCGCCACGCGGCGGGATGATGCGCTCCTGATCGTCGGCAGACCCAGAATGGGAGGAATGGGAAAGATGCGAAGCATGGGACTCATCATTCCCATTCCTCTCATTCTTCCCATCTGGATGCCCAGTGCTCATGACAGTTCAAAACGCCCACCGATACGGCGCATTGTGAATCAGCTTGTTCTTCGGATACGCCGAGATGCGCACCTGATTCTTGGAGTTGCCGCTCAGCAGCCACACATTCGTGGCATCCATGGCATGCAGGAAGCCGATGTGGCCGCTGTTGGCTTGGTCGGTAGTGAGCGGCTGTAGAATGCAGATCGCGCCATACGTCGCCGCCACGGGGCGGCCCCATCCCCACCAGTCGGAGACTTTGGCGCTGCCCTTCGGCTGGTAACCGGAGCGCAGCACGCACCAGTTCACAAAGGCGGCACACCACGCCGTCTCGTCGTGCAGCAGATTGCCACTGATGCCGCAACTGCGCAGGTATTCGAGAATGCGCGGGTTGTCGCCATTCGCCCATTCCTGCACACCCTGCTCCATGATCGCGATCTGCATCCAGGGCGGCGGTGCGGCAAAACTTGTGGGAGCGCTCGCTACGGTTTCGAGCGGCAGACCGGTCACCACTCCATTCACATTCACGATCTGGCCTGGAAAGATCACCTTCCAATTTCCAGAGCCCCACTCGACCAATCCAGGGTTGATCTTCTGAAACTTCGCAAGCGTCATGCCGAACTTTTTCGCGATCTTGCTGGGATTATCGCCGGGTTGAACAGTGTATTGAGCCATGCCTCCATCTTGAGCATCCTGATCGCAAAAGCCAATCTCATTTCCGGTCAACCCGGCAAGATCGAAACCAGGTATTGTTTTTTTGGAAAAATTAATCTTGTCCTCAAATCACCAATCTGCTGCAATGCGTCTTGTCACACCCACCGGCTTCCTGGCCGTCCCTCGAGAGCAGCTCCCAGGCGGACCTTTGATGTGGCACAACGATTATCCCGATTCCAGCGGGGCGGCAGGACCGAAAGGCACCCAAAGTCGCCCCGCTTCTTTTTTGGTGCACCTCCCAAGCGCCATCATGAATTGATGCAATCCAGCTGACGGATGCGTAATGGACTTTGATCATTCATTCCAATCACACACCGACCTTATGAACACCGCACAACCACGCACACGCAGAGAATTTCTGGGCCAGGTGGGCCAGGGCATGATGATCGCCAGCATTGGCTACGAAGTCGCCTCCGGTCTCGGCCTGTCCTCCGCCATGGGCGCGGACGCTGCGCCCGCTTTGAACTTTGGCAAGCTCGAGCCGCTCGTCGGCTTGATGCAGGACACACCCGCAGCGCAACTACTGCCGAAACTTGCCGCCAGCATGAAGAGCGGCACCACGCTGCGCGATCTCGTCAGCGCTGGCGCACTGGCCAATGCGCGCACTTTTGGCGGTGAAAATTATGTCGGCTATCACACGGCGATGGCGCTCATGCCTTCCTGGCACATGGCGCAGGAAATGACCGGCCCGGAGCAGGCGCTGCCGATTTTCAAAGTGCTCTATCGCAACACCTCGACCATCCAGGGCTCGGGTGGTCGCGCCCATGAAGTCCTGCATGAAATTGCGCCCGCAACGCTCGCCGCTGGCAAAGACGGCAGTGACGTTCTGCGCGATGCCACTCGCCGCAAGGATATGGCCGGTGCGGAGCAAACCTTTGCCGCCATCGCCGCCGGCAAGGCCGAGGATGCTTACAATGCGATGCTGCACTGCGTGCTCGATCATGATGAAGTGCATCGCGTCGGCCTGGCCTATCGCTCCTGGGATCTGCTCAGCCTCGTCGGCAAGGAGCATGCGCACACCCTGCTGCGCCAGTCGGTGCGCTATTGCGTCCACGGCGGCTACGGCGGTAATGGTTTGAGCGAACTGCTGCCCAAAGTGTTCGAGCAGCACAAGCTCGACGACCGCACGCCCGGCACACGCAAGGGCGATGATGCCTGGGTGGACAAGCTCAGCCGCACCATCTTCGAAGCCTCCGCCAACGACGCCGCACACGCCGTGGCCGCCGCCATTGCCGAAGGCTTCAGCCTCGCGGACATCGGCGAAGCGCTCACCCTCGCTTCCAATCAACTCATCTTGCGCGACCATGGGCGCACGCCGGAAATGGAAGCCGCCAACAAGCCCATCGGCAGTCTGCATGGCGACTCCATCGGCGTGCATGGCTGTGATTCGGCCAATGCATGGCGCAACATGTCCCGCAGCGCCAATACGCGGAACAGCTTCGCCTGTCTCATCGTCGGCGCACATCAGGTCGCCAAGGATCGCGTCGAGCGGGGTGGTGATTTCCTGCACTGGCAGCCGATGCCGCCCGCAGCACGCGTCAAAGACTTGAAGACCACCGATGGGACGAGCCTCCTGCGTGACGCCGAAGCCGCCATCCGCAGCAACCTGCAAATCCGCGCCGCCACCTGCATCCAGCGCTACGGCGATCTCAATCTCGACCCGCAAGCCGCCTTCGCCCTGATGCGCAAGTATGCCATCAGCGAAGATGGCTCCCTGCATGCCGAAAAATTCTACCGCACCGCCTCGGATGACTTCAACAGCACCCGTGCCGCGTTCCGCTGGCGCCATCTCGTCGCTCTCGCCCGCGTAACTGCCAGCGAATACGGCCGCCCGGCCGAAGGCATCGCCCAGGCACGTGAGTTGCTGAAAGTGTAGGCTTGGCGGCTTGCTGCGCGCTTCTGCTCATCCTGTGAGCAGAAACGCAGCCATGTGGCATTTACACGCGATACTTCGCACGATCCTCCTTGCGGATGAACGCATCGGCCTCCGGCATGCCAGGAACTTTCATGTTCGGGCCATCCCAGTCGATATTCTTTTGCAGGCGCAGCGCCACATTGCCCGCGAGGCCGATTTCCGTGAGGTGCCCGCCGAAATCGAAATCAGAAAAAACTTTCGGTCCACCGAGGCACGCATCCACCCATTCCTCCATGTGGCCTTTCACTCGCGGAATCGACTCCGCCACCCTTTTGGCCAGCGGATGATTGTCCGCGCCGAAGAATTTGATCTCATCGTTGAGTTTGATGTAGCAGTCGGAGTTCCACAATCCGCTTTGCAACTGCCCCTTCGCGCCGATCAGCAGGCAGCCCGTGCGCGGCAGGTTGCCAAATGATGCTCGCAACGCGGCAGTGATGTCTTCGGGCGGCAGATCGCCGCCGGTGTAGAAGTTCAGCTTCACCGGGCCGCGTTCACCGCGTGCAGGGAAATGATATCGCACGGTGCAGGCCTTCGCGTAGCTCTCCTTGCCCAGTT
>JAYVIO010000168.1:0-14289 GCA_043770175.1 Verrucomicrobiales bacterium
CTGTATCCCTTCCTCGCCGACAAATCGAAGTGGAAGCTCCCACCCGACGTCAACGCCTGGGAAGGCTGGCCCTCGCGTCAGCCCAACCTCGTCTTTGGAGGCATGGCTCTTGGCGATCAGAGGTATTTGGACCTCTGGCAGAAACTCCCCGCTGATCCCACTGACCCCGAGGTGCAGCGGAACATCGGCATCACCCAACCCATCCTTTGGATCAAATAGCGCACACCTCATGACTGAATCCAAAACATCCCACTACCGTTGGGTCATCTGCGCGCTGCTCTTTTTCGCTGCGGCGATCAATTACATCGACCGTCAAGTGATCGGCATCCTCAAGCCGACCCTGCAGGAGCAGTTCCACTTCGATGAGCGGGCCTATGCTGCCATCATCTTTAGCTTTCAAGCCGCCTATGCGCTCGGCCTGCTCGCTGCTGGACGCGTCATGGATCGCATCGGTGTGCGCTGGGGATTTGCCATTGCGGTCATCATTTGGAGCATCGGAGCCATGCTGCATGCGCTGGCGGATTGGTTTCCTTCGCTGAGTCTGCCGACCGTTTCGATCGATCCTCCAGCCATTGTTCTGCTCGGTGGAGCCACTGCTGGATTTGCCATCGCACGACTGGTGCTGGGATTGGGCGAAGCTGGAAACTTTCCCGCTTCCATCAAAGCGGTGGCGGAGTGGTTTCCCAAAAAGGAGCGTGCTCTAGCCACGGGCATCTTCAATTCGGGCACCAACATCGGCGCATTGCTAACGCCCTTGTTGGTTCCGTGGATCACCCTGCGGTGGGGCTGGCAATGGGCGTTCCTCGCCACGGGTCTTCTCGGTTTTGTATGGGTGGCGTGGTGGTTGGCGGCTTATCGCCCGCCCGTCCAGCACCCACGTGTTTCAGCTGCGGAGCTTGCGCATATTCAAAGTGATCCACCAGAGTCCACTGTGCCGATTCCTTGGAGTCATCTCTTTCGCTATCGACAGACCTGGGCCTTTGCAGTGGGCAAGTTTATGACGGACCCGATCTGGTGGCTGTATCTCTTCTGGGTGCCTGACTTCCTCAAACGGAACCACAACCTCGATCTCAAGACCATGGGCCTGCCACTCGTGATCATTTATCTCGTGGCTGACGTGGGGAGCATCGGTGGAGGCTGGCTATCATCACGACTGCTCAAGCGCGGCTGGACAACCAACACCGCACGCAAGGCAGCCATGTTAGTATGCGCCCTCGCCGTTGTTCCCATCATGTTTGCTGCCAAGGCCACAAACCTCTGGGTCGCCGTCGGTCTCGTATCACTGGCCGCAGCGGCGCATCAAGGCTGGTCTGCCAATCTCTTCACGCTGACCAGTGACATGTTTCCCAAGCGTGCCGTCGGATCGGTGACGGGCATCGGCGGCATGGCGGGTTCGATTGGAGGCATGCTCATCGCCCTGGTCGTCGGCGAGGTTTTGCAAACCACAGGCAGCTACGTCCCGATCTTCATCATCGCCGGCTCGGCCTATCTCCTGGCCCTTCTCGCCATCCACTTCTTGACCCCCAAACTTGCACCCGCAAATCTCTAAACGTTCCCAACCGTGAAACTCACCCTCACTCTCCTCTCGACTCTTCTCGTTCTTTTCGGCCAAAGTCAGGCTGCAGACAAACCCAACGTCATCTTCATCCTCGCGGACGATCTCGGCATCGGGAACCTCAGTTGCTACGGCTCCGACAACTACAAGACGCCGCACATCGACAAACTCGCGGCGGAGGGCACGCGGTTCACGCAATGCTTCACGGCGGCGCTCTGCGGCCCATCACGGGCGATGATCATGACCGGGCGCTATGCCTTCCGCAATGGATCGAGCAATCAGGACGCCTGCACCGTCATGCCGAACAAGGAATTGCAGCTAGCTCGCGTCTTCAAGAGCGCGGGATACAAGACGACATCCATCGGCAAGTGGGGCCAGCTTCCAGGCGAGCCGGACGAGGCGGGCTTCGATGATTACCTGCGCTTCAATGGCAGCGGCGTTTATAGAAACAAAAAAGAGGACAAACCTGAGGAGTATCTCGTGAATGGCAGGGAACTGAAACTCGGCAACGACGAATACATGCCTGACCTCATGCATGAGCACATGATGAAGTTCATCAAGAAGCACAGTGGTGAACCCTTCTTCGTCTATTACCCGATGTCCAGTGTCCACGGCGATCTGCTACCGACTCCCGACAGCGCACCCGGCAGCACCGACCTCATGGCGGACAACATCGCCTACATGGACAAACTCGTCGGCAAGCTCATCACGGATCTCGAAGCACTCAAACTCCGCGAAAACACCCTCATCATCTTCATGGGCGACAACGGCACCGGCAAAGGCCAGTCCGAGCGTGCTACCATCGGCGGCAAAGCGCTCTCCGGCATGAAAGGCACCATGCTCGAATGTGGGGGCCTTGTTCCCATGATCGCCAACTGGCCTGGTAAAACGCCCGCTGGCAAAGTCAGCGCCGACTTGATCGACTCCACCGACTTCCTGGCAACGTTCGCGGAACTCACCGGCGGTGCCTTGCCCAAAGACACGATCTTCGACGGCCACAGCTTCGCCCCGCAGCTCCGTGACGAAGCAGGCACGCCGCGTGAGTGGGTCTATAACCAACTCGCGTCCATGTGGTATGTTCGAGACGCGAAATGGAAGCTCAACGAGAAAAACGAACTCTTCGACATGAGCGATTCCCCCTTCACCGAGAAGCTCGTCACCGGCGATCACCCCGCCCGCACCAAACTCGCCGCCGTGCTCGCCAAGCTGAACCCCGCAGGCGGCATCCCCGATAGCGGCGACGGCACCGGTCGTCACGCCAACAAGGAAAAGAAGAAGTCCGAGATGAAGCCCAAGACCCCAGAGACACCGCCCTCGACCACGATGAGCGCCGAGGACGCCGAACGCGCCGCGAAGTTCGACAAACTCGACAAAGACAAAGCCGGAAAGCTCACCCGCGAATACTACGCCACCCACCAATCCGATGCCGCCGCTGCTGGTGAACGATTTGATAAATACGACGCCGACAAAGACGGCTTCGTGAGTCGCCAGGAGTATATCACCAAGGGCAAAGCAGCTAAGAAATAGGCAAAAGAATGGGGGCAGAAGAATGGACTCCCATTTCTGCTCTCATTCATTCTCTTGCCCCCATTCTTTTGCCTAACTCAACTCAATGATCACCATGAAACACATCCTAACCGCGCTCCTCCTAGCCCTCCCCTCGCTCCACGCAGCGTCGAAGCCCAACATCCTTTTCATCTCCGTGGATGATCTGCGACCCCAACTCGGTTGCTACGGCGATAAACTGATCAAATCGCCCAACATCGACCGCATCGCCGCTCGCGGCATCGTCTTCAACAAAGCTTACACGCAGCAGGCCGTATGCAGCCCATCACGCACCGCGATCATGACGGGCTTGCGGCCCGATGTCACCAAGGTCTGGGACCTCGACACCCACTTCCGTCCTGCGCAGCCCGATTGCATCACGCTGCCACAGCACTTCAAAGCGAACGGCTATCAGTGCGAGGCGCTGAGCAAGATCTATCACAAAGGTCATGAAGACGGTCGCTCTTGGACAGCGCCACATTGGTATCCTTTTGGTCGGGCCGTTGACACCGATCCCGTTGACTGGACCAAGCAGATCGTCACCAAGCACGACGTCAATGTCGTGGAATACTCCTCGGCGGAAGCCAATGACACCTCGGTCAAAAAGAAGGACAAGGAAGCCAAGGGCGGACCTTCATTTGAAGTCAGTCCCAAAGAAGACAGCGAGCTTCCCGACGGTGCCACCGCAAACGAAGCCGTGAAGCGTATCGCCGCGCTCAAAGCCAAGGGTGAGCCCTTCTTCCTCGCCGTCGGTTTCTTGAAGCCGCATCTGCCCTTCGTCGCACCGAAGAAATATTGGGACCTCTACGACCCCAACAGCATCCCTTTGCCAGCCATCGATCACTTGCCAGAAGGCGCACCGCCATTTGTCGGCCACACGAATGGCGAGATTCATAACTACCCAGGCGTGCCGAAAGAAGACCCCATCCCTGCTGACTTCGCCAAGAATCTGCGCCACGGCTATTATGCCTGCATCAGCTATATGGATGCTCAAGTCGGTAAGGTGCTCGACGCGCTCGAAAAAGAGGGCCTCGCTGACAACACCATCATCGTGCTCTGGGGCGATCACGGCTGGCAGCTCGGCGATCACGGCCTCTGGCATAAGCATACGAATTTTGAACTCGCCACCCGTGCTCCGTTGCTCATCAGCGTTCCTGGATCAAAGTCTGCGGGTCAAAAATGCGCCGCCACGGTGGAGTTTGTCGATGTGTATCCGACACTCGCCGAACTATGCGGCCTTCCCGCTCCAACAGGACTCACCGGCAGCAGCTTGAAGACCTACATCGACAACCCCGCAGCGCCATCCACCAAAGTAGCCATCAGCCAATACCCCAAGAAAGCTCCTGAAGGCCAAGTCATGGGCTACAGCATCCGCAACGACCGCTATCGCGCCACCTTCTACCGCCTGCGCAACGGCTCCCAGATCGTTGGCACCGAACTTTACGACGAGGAATCCGACCCCAATGAAACCGTCAGCCTCGCCAGCAAACTCGAGAACAAAGAACTGCTCGAAACCCTTGCCAAGCATCTGCCTCCCGTCGGTTCTGATGCGCCACTTGCAGGCGGTGAAGGCAAGAAAGGCAAAAAGAAAGACAAAGGCAAACCCGAAGCACCAGCTCCTACCGCCGCCACCGATGATCGCGGCGCACGCTTTGATAAACTCGACAAAGACAAAGCCGGTAAGCTCTCGCGCGAATACTACACCACCCACCAATCCGACGCCGCTGCCGCAGCTGAACGCTTTACCAAGTGGGACACCAACAAGGATGGCTTTCTGTCTCGCGAGGAATACGTGAAGCAGGGGAAGTAGGGGGAGTCTTGGAAGGAACGTTTCGCTAAGTTATGAATCCCCATGTTGCGTCTCCCATTCTTCACCGCACTCTTCTTCTCATCCATTCTTCACGCGCAGACGCGATGGATCGACACCATGCCCAAAGGTGGCACGGAATGGAAAGCGCGTGAGACACGCACGCTCGCTGGTTTTGAGGTGAAAACGACCGCGCAGGCGGATCTCACGCGATTCGGCGGTCTCGCGGCCGACAAGCGTGAAGCCAGCGGATTCTTCCGTGTCGAGAAAATCGGCGAGCGGTGGTGGATGATCGATCCTGAGGGCGGACGCTTTGTTTTCAGCGGTGTCGGCAGTGTCAAGCCGCGCGATGACTTGGCTGCGAAGGAACCGTTCGCGCGACTCTACGGCTCCAAAGCTGCTTGGGCCGACAAAACACTCGAAACCTTCCGCTCACTTGGCTTTCACGGCTGTGGTGGCTTTTCCGATCACGAAACGCTGCGTGCCGCTTCGAAGCCGATGCCTTACACCGTCACGTTGAATTTGATGAGCTTGTTTGGCAAGACCCTCAAGCTCACGCATCAGCAGCCTGGCCACACCGGTTACGAGCAGGACTGCCTGCCGGTGTTTCATCCCGACTTTGAAAAGCACTGCATGCAGCAATGCGCCGAGCGTCTCGGTGCCATGCAAGACGATCCATGGCTCGTTGGCGTTTTCTCGGACAACGAAATGCCCATCGCCAAAGATATGCTCGACCGCATGTTGAAGCTCGATGACTCCAAGAAAGGTTTCGCCAACATGAAAGCGCGCGCGAAAGCCTTCATGGTCGGGAAAGGCGAGATCACCGACGAATTGCGCCGCGAGTTCGTCGAGCACGTCTATGACACTTACTTCCGTATTACGACCAAGGCCATTCGTGCCGCGCTGCCGCATCATTTGTGCCTCGGATCGCGTTTTCACGATCCCGCTGTGGACAGCGCCGCTGCTTGGCGTGCCGCAGGCCGCTGGTGCGATGCCATTTCCATCAACTACTACTACGTCTGGACTCCGAAGAAGCAGGACCTCGACAACTGGTTCAAGTGGTCAGGCAAACCCTGCCTCATCACCGAGTTCTATGCCAAAGGTGCGGACAGCGGCATGGCCAACACCACGGGTGCAGGCTGGCTGGTGAAAACGCAGGCCGAGCGCGGTGCCTTTTATCAAAACTTCACCCTCGCCCTGCTCGAATCCAAAACCTGCGTCGGCTGGCACTGGTTCAAGTACATGGACAACGACCCCGCTGATCCCAAAACCGACCCGAGCAACAAGGACAGCAACAAAGGCATGTTCAACGCTCTCTACGAACCCTACCAACCGCTGCTCGATGCCATGCGCGAGCTCAACACGCGCGCCTATCCGTTCATCGAGCACTTTGACTCCACCAAGCCATGAAACACCTCCTCGTTCTTCTGCTAAACCTCAGCGCATTCGCCGCCGACAAATCCGCGTCCGAATACCCCACTGATGTCCGCGTCGAAGCCGATGTCGCTTACCTGGCCGATGATCGAAAAGAGAAAGCGGATCTCTACTTTCCGAAACAGATGCCCGCGAACGCCGAAGTGCCCGCAGTCATCTGGATTCACGGTGGCGGATTCAACGACGGCGACAAAGCCAAGTGCCGCGAACTAAACTTCTGCCACGAAATGGCCCTGCACGGCTATGTCGCCATGAGCATCAACTACAAACTTCGACGCATGGAAGGCCAAGTCACCTGGCCGCAGTGCGTGCATGACGCCAAAACAGCAGTCCGCTGGCTGCGCACCAACGCCGCGAACCTCGGCATTGATCCCGAGCGCATCGCTGTCGCCGGAGGCAGCGCTGGCGGGAATTTGGCCGCCATGCTCGGCCTCACCGGCCCAGCGGACGGTCTTGAGCCTCTAGGAGAAGGCAGCACCAAAGTTAGTTGCGCCATCGACTTCTACGGAGCCGTCGATCTGCCGAACTATCACGACATAAAGATGTTCGCTAAAACCCGTGCCGAAGCTCCCGAACTGTATGTCAAAGCCTCACCCATCACCTATGTCGATCCGCAGGATGCACCGCTTCTGATCATCCACGGCACCAAAGATGAGACAGTTGCCCTCAGCCAAAGCGAAACGCTGGCAGCCAAATGCAAAGCGGCCGGCCTGGAGCATGAACTGCTCATCGTCCCGGATGCTCCGCACACCTTCAAGCTCGTCGAAGACGGTATCGATCTACGTCTGCAGGTTTTTGCGTTCCTCGACAAGCACTTAAAGCGTTAATATAAATTTGTGGCAGCACTCTGCCTTGCCTCGCATCCGCCGCTCATCAGCCAGAGATCTGTGTTGATGGCGGCACGGCCAGTGGAGTGATGGCGGCGGTGACTGCCGTGAAGCAAGGCCGCACGGCTGGAACGAACGAAGTAATTCTGTTCCGCACAGGTTTTACCAATCTGCTTGAAGTTGCCAAACGCGACGAATAGCACGAATGCACCGCCAATGGGCAACGCTTTACGTCTGTTCTTTTATCCCGCTTATCTCCCTCGCCATCACGGCAGCTTGCTCGGACCTGCGCGGTTCAAATGGGCACCGAAGGAGTTCGTCGTCGGGCAAGTGCTCGGACTTTGACCCCTCGGCCGAGTGCGAGCACTACCTTGCGTGGTTGGAGGAGTGCGATTTCGATAGTAACACCGCAGCAATAAGGAAAGGTGCCGATGGCCGGACTCGAACCGGCAAGGGAGTTGCCTCCCAGCAGATTTTAAGTCTGCTGTGTTTACCATTTCACCACATCGGCGTGGGAATGACTGCGCCGCGAGTGTAGCGGCGATGTCGCGGGCCTCAATAGCTGAAAATTTCGCCGTCCTTGAAGAAGCGCTTCAGTTCGACGGCGGCGGCTTCGGGGGAATCGGAGGCGTGGACGACGTTGGTCATCTTGTCGGTGCCGAAATCGCCACGGATGGTGCCTTTCGGCGCAACTTTGGAATCTGTCGGGCCGAGGAGGTCGCGGACGTGGGAGATGATGTTTTCTCCAGCGATGGCGACGGCGATCACCGGCTTGCTTTTCATGAACCCGGCAACGTCGGGGAAGAAAGGTTTGTCGGCGATGTGGGCGTAGTGCTCCTTGAGCAGTTCATCGGTGAGCTGGATCATCTTGCAGCCCCGGATACGGAAGCCTTCGTCTTCGAGACGCTTGAGGACTTCGCCATTGATGCCGCGTGCGACGCAATCGGGTTTGAGCAGGATGAGAGTGGTTTCTTGAGCCATGGGGACGTTGGGGGAAAGGGCGCGCACAGTGCCGTCCGGCGTCCCATCCGTCAAGGCTGGGAATGTTTTGCCAGAAGGAAACGCAGCGCTAGTCTCCGTCGCGCATGCCCGCCCGCTCGTTCGCCTTCTTTGACCTCGATCACACCCTGCTGCCCTTCGACACGCAGGCGCTGTTCTGCAATTTCGTGCTCAAACGCGAGCCGTGGCGGGTGTTTTTGCATGGTTTGTTCGTGCCGGTGGCCCTGGCGCGTGCCTGTGGTCTTGCCAGCACCGCCACGGCCAAACGTGCTTTTTTGAGCTACCTGCGCGGCATGCCACGCGAACGGCTGGCCAGGTATGCGCGTGAGTTTGCCGAGGTCTGCGTGCCGAAATGGGCCTATCCCGATCTGCGTGCTGAAATCCTGCGCCACAAGCACCAGCACCGGGTGCTGGTGCTTAACACAGCGAGTCCTGACTTTTACGCGCATGCCATCGCGCATGCGCTTGGTTTTGATTACTGCGTCGCCACGCAGTTTGAGATCGGCGCGACATTTCCTGGCATGCCCCGGCTCGTCACCGGCAACAACAAGCACGCGGCCAAGATCGCCGCGATGGAGGAGGCCGTCCCCGGCGTGGCCGAACTGACCGAAAAAGAGCGCTCTGTCTGCTGGAGCTACTCCGACAGCGCCGCCGACCTGCCGCTGCTCGAATATGCCGGCTTCGCCGTCCTCATTCATCCCTCGAAAAGCCTCGCGGCCATCGGTCAGCAGCGTGACTGGGCCATTCTGAATCCTGCGCGCCCATACCGCACCAAAGCCGGCGACATGTTCCGCGTGCTGCTGCAAATCTTCGGTCTGCATCCCGAGTGAGTGCGCCCTTGCTCAAGCCGCAGGTGCCACTATGATCCGCGTCGTCGCCAACGGGCACCCGTAGCTCAGTGGATAGAGCAGCCGATTTCTAATCGGCCGGTCGCAGGTTCGATCCCTGCCGGGTGCGCCAATTTGAAGAAGTACCCCCGACCGGACTCGAACCGATAACCAAGGAATTATGAGTTCCCTGCTCTAACCATTGAGCTACAGGGGCATGGTGGAATGACCTGCCCGCAATGCTGCGCATAGCGCTGCAGGCGGGCGAATGCAGAATGACGAATGACGAAGGAAGGTCAAACCATCATTGCGCGGCATGAAGAACGGCAACTGATCAACTTTCCGCTTCTATGCGCTTCGCTCCGCCTCAAGGTCAAAGAGGAAATCGAAGTCCTCTTTTTGCAGCAGACTGGTGAAGCCGCCTTCGCCGAGGACGTTGCTGACCATGAGGTTTTTCTTGTGCTGCAAGGTCATGATCTTCTCCTCAATGGTGCTCTTGGTGAGCATGCGGTAGGCCATGACGGGCTGTGTCTGGCCGATTCGGTGGGCGCGGTCGATGGCCTGGTTCTCGACGGCGGGGTTCCACCAGGGATCATACAGGATGACATATGATGCGGCGGTGAGGTTGAGGCCGCTGCCGCCGGCTTTGAGGGAAAGCAGGAACACGCTGGCGTTTTCATCCTCCTGGAAGCCGCGAACGATGCCGGCACGATCGACGCTGGCACCGGTGAGCCAGTGGTAGGGCAGCTTCATCTCATCGAGCTTGGTGCGGATGATTTTGAGCATCGAGACGAACTGGCTGAAGAGCAGCACCTTGTGGCCTTCGTCATGCAGTTCTTGGAGCAGTTCCAGCGTGGCGGTGAGCTTGGCGCTTTCTTCGTTCTCGGCGGTTTTGTCGATCAGCGCGGGATGACAGCAAATCTGCCGCAGGCGTGTTAATGCCTGCAAAATGGCAAAGCGGCGGCGGTTCACATTGTCGAAGCCGGAACTGCTGAGCACGAGGTGCTGCGCGCGTGCGAGTTCTTCTTTGTACAACTCGGCCTGACGGCCGCTCATTTCGCAGAGCATGTTTTCTTCACTGCGTGATGGCAGATCGCGGGCGACTTGGCCCTTGGTGCGGCGCAGTAGGAACGGACGCAGACGTGCGGCGAGGCGTTCGGAGGCACGCGGGTCTTTGCGGCGGTCGAAATGGCGGTGGAAGTAGGCGCGTTCGCCCAAGGCGCCTGGCGTGGCGAATGTCATGAGGCTCCACAGGTCGAGCAGGCGGTTTTCGAGCGGCGTGCCGGTCAACACGAGGCGGTTGTCAGCGCGGAGCAGACGCGCGGCCTTCGCGGCCTTGGAATCGGGATTTTTGATCTGCTGGCCTTCATCGAGAATCGCCGCGAGCCAACGGATGGCGCCGAGTTCTTCAATGGCGTTGCGCATCTGCGCGTAGTTGATCACCAGCACGTCAATTTGCGTCTGCACCAGATTGAGGTCGAACATGTCGCGGTCATGCAGCACGAGCACGCGCAACGCGGGCGAGCCTTTCTTGAACTCCATCGCCCAGACATCGAGCACGGACTTCGGACACACGACGAGCACGGGCAGGTGCGGGCTGTCGGCTTTTTTGCGCGAGCGCAGCCACAGCACCCAGGCGATGGCTTGCAGTGTTTTGCCCAGACCCATGTCATCGGCCAGGATGCCACCAAAACGGTTTGAGGTGAGGTAAGTCAGGAAGTGATAACCGTCGATCTGATAGGGCCGCAGCGTGACGGCAAGCTCCTCCGGCACCGGTGGGCGGGCATCGAGCTTCGCTTCCTCCATGCGCTCAACGATCTTGCCCCAGGCCTTCGGATTGACGATCTCCGCGGCATTTTCCTGCGCCAGTTGGCGCCAGTGCAGGCGGTGCGTTTCGTTGCTGTTTTCATCGAGGTCGATACCGAGGCGGTCGAGCAGTTGCATTTGCTCCTCGCTCAGTTCGATCTTCACGCGGCGCCATGAACCATCGGCCAGACGCACAAATTCGCCCTTTGCGGCGATGAGGCGGCGGATGTCGGCAGGCTTCAAATCTTCACCCTCGATGTCGAAGACGAGGCGCAGATCCAGCCAGTCGATGCTGCCGGCCTGGGTGGCCTCCAGGCGCACGCGGGCGATGAGCGGATCGGCGAGGATGGTCTGCAACGTAGCATCCGCATTCAAGCTGACGTGGTCGGGCAGTTGCGAGGCCCACTGATGAAACACATCAGGAAAATCACGCGCCATGCGCATGCGCCAGCCGTCGTTTTCATGATCCCAGGTGCGGCGGAGCTGGTTCATCAGCGCTTCGGCATCGCGCAAAGCACGGCGATCGCGGCAGATGATGGCGTCTTCGGCCTCCTCCGGTTGGTGGTCGTCCACAGGTTGCCAGCCGGAGTAGCGCAGCGTTTCGCGCACGCGGCCTTCTCCATCGACTGCCTCGGCCTTGAGCACGGTGAACTCCGCGCCGCTGGCGTGCGGCACCCTGGCCATGCAGGCGGCGGTAATTTTAACGCGCAAGTTTTCATGCCGCACGCGGCCCTGGATCGACTCCGGAACTGGCACATCGATCTCACGCATGAAAGCGATGCCCTCCGGCGTGGCGAGCGCCTCCAGCGGCATCGTGATGCTGGCGTCGATGCGTGATTCATCATGCAGCCAAGTGGGGCCATAGAAGAGCGTGTCCGCGCTTAGATAAAACGTCTGCACACCACGCAAAATGCGCAGCGGCAGCGGGGCAGGGGTGCCGTCCGCGGTTTCGAGCTGCAAACTCAGCGTCAGGCCGTCGTCACTCAAGCGCGCGACCCAACGCAGCGTTGCGGCAACGTGCTGAAACGGCGCTTCGTCCAGCGTGACGAGGCGGTCATGCAGCGCCGGTTGTTGAAACAGCGTGGCCAGCCACTGCGCGTGATGTTTCGACTCCAGCCTGAAGGAATCGTTCCAATCCTCCTCGCTTTGCCCGAGACAGGAGACGAGCAGCAGCTCCGCCGGCCCCGAGGTCACGATCAGTCCTTCGCGATGCTCTTTGCGCAGCGCGATGAGCAGCGTGGAATCCACATTGGTGAAAGGCGATGGCGTTGCGCCACCTAGACGCATTTGCAATCGCGCATCATTCACCGTGACGAGCAGACGGAAGTCACACTCACGCCGCGGCTGATTCTGCGAGGGATCGGCATCCTGACGAGCGTCGATGAATTCGCGGATGCGCTTGCGCCACGTCGGCACCGTGCTGGCGTGCCGCCACTCACGCAGCGCTTCACGTGTGCCGGCGATGTCGGCCATGCCGCGCAGGAAGGCCGGTGGCGCGAGACCTTTGTCCGCCAGCGCGAGCGAGACGTAATTCCAAAACTCCGCCAGATTTTTCGGCGCTTCCGGCCACAGCGCGACGGGATCCATGCTCTGGATCGCCCACTTCGGATGCAGACGAACCATGTCCTGGTCAAAAATTTTGCCCGTGAGCCGCACGCGCTCGTAGCGCTTTTCCATCTTGCTCAGATAATTCTCCTCATCCGGCGTGAGCGGGCGGCCGAGTTTCGACGTGAGGTTGTGCTCGAAGTCTTCTTCCTCCACCGGCGGCTTTGGCAGCGTGCCACGCGCGTCGCGCCGTTGCACCGCCACCAGGCTGGCGCACAGGGCGAGATTTTCCAACGCCTCATCGCCATCGACATCGGTCTCGCCATGCCAGCCATGATCGCCCCTCAGCCAGCGCACTTGGGCGGCACATTGGTCGAGACGCACCTCCGCCATCATTTCATCTTCCAGCACGTCGATGCCGATGACCGCATCATCATCCACGAGTCGCTCGGCCTCCTGGCGCATGCGTTCATCAAACTGCAAAAGCAGGGCGGGAATGGAGTCGGTCAGGGAAGGCATGCGTGGCGGTCAGGCCCGCAGCGGTCGGCGGCAGGCGAACCGGAGTGCTAGCATGCATGAGGGCCTCTGACAAAGAGGCTGTCGTATTATTTTCGCCATTCCGGGTCAGAAGCGGCGGTTCGTCTTGCTCCACACGCTGTTTTTTGCGAAACAGCACCCCCGCATGCTAGTCCCAGCTCTCACTCCTGAAGGAATCCTCACGCACGAAGGCGTGGCGGAGACGACGCATGACAAAAAACTGGCCACCGCAGGTTCCGAGGCCGGATTGCTCACGCTGCTCGCCACCCAGCTCCTCACCACCGAGTTGGATCCGTCCTGGCGCTGGGTGCGGGACTTCGCGCAGCAGTTTTTTACACGGCTGTGCCAAACCAAGGACGCTCTCAGCACGCCGTTACCGGCGTTGGCAGAACGAGAATCATTCATCACCACCGCACCGCCGTTTGCGGGCGCGGAATATCTCACGCCAGAGGTGTTGGAACGCTGGTGGCTTGATTTGGCGAATCACATCGCCCAGATCGCGACGAATGGCGTGGAGGCTTGGCTGAAAGAGGAATGTCCCGCGTGGCATGTCGTCGGGCGCGTGACCTTTCATCTCGCCGAGAACAAAACCGACACGCAGCGGCCTTTCGCCTTCCTGGCCACGTTCACGGAAAAGCTCAGTGCCAGCGGCCAGCCGCAGCATCTGCCGCTGGCAAGAGCCTTGCAGATGTATGCCGGGCAGAACGACCAAACCGCGCTGAATGCGCTGCTGTCCCCCGTGCGCACCGCAGCGGATAAATCAAAGCTGCTGCGTGAATTGTTGGAAACGAAGCGCCTCTTTCAACCGATGGCGATGTCATCTCAAGAAGCCTTCCGTGTGCTGCGGGAGACGGCGGTGTTTCAGGAAAGCGGCATTGTCATGAAACTGCCCGACTGGTGGCGCAGTGGCAAAGGTCCGCGACCGACGGTGTCTGTGACGATCGATGCGCCGAAGAAAACCTCTCTGCATGCAGGAGCGCTGCTGGGCTTCAAAATCGAGCACAGCCTCGATGGTGAGCCGCTCACCGAGGCCGAATGGCAAAAACTGCTCAGCGCCGACACCGGTCTCGTTTCGCTGCGCGGCAAATGGGTCGAGGTCGATGGTGCACAATTACAGCAGGTGATGGCGCATTGGAAAAAGGTGCAACACGCCACGGGTGAAGGTGGCATCGGCTTTCTTGACGGCATGCGGCTCCTCGCAGGCTTCGATCCGCGCCAACTCGCGGCGGAAGATGAAAGCATCGAGAGGGTGCATGACTGGAGCGACATCGTCGCCGGTAAAAACCTCGCGCAACTGCTCGATCAAATGCGTGATCCCGCTGAAACTCCGCCGCCGCCGAATCTGTGCGCCACACTGCGTCCGTATCAGCTCAAAGGCTTCGCATGGCTCCAATTCATGACGCGGCT
>JAYVIO010000169.1:0-38798 GCA_043770175.1 Verrucomicrobiales bacterium
CACGCGGCCACGAGCGCCATCAGCGCGACGAGCATTTCCGTGATCATCGCGCCATAGGCGACGCTGCGGATCTGGTCTTCGCGGTCGAGCAGCTTCGGCGTCGTGCCGGATGAAATGAGCGCGTGGAAGCCAGAGATGGCGCCGCAGGCGATGGTGATGAAGACGAAGGGAAAGACGGTTCCCAAAAAGACGAGGCCCGTGCCGTCAATGAACTTCGTCAGCTTCGGCATCTGCAAATCGGGAGCCACCCAGATGACCACGACGGCCAAAACGGCCACCGTGCCGATCTTCATGAAGGTGCTGAGGTAGTCACGCGGCGCGAGAAGCATCCAGACGGGCAGCACGGAGGCCGCGAAACCGTAAATCATGATCGACCACGCGATGGTTTCACCTTTGTAGTCAAAGAAGTGCTCGATGCCCCAGTCCTTGAGGTGGCTGCCCGCCCACACGCTGACAATGAGGCCGACGATGCCGAAAATCGTAATGTCGCGCACGCTGACTTTGAAAATCGTGTGACCGAAGCCCATGATGAAGGCCAGCGGGATCGTCATCGCGATGGTAAAGAGGCCCCAGGGGCTTTCCGCGAGTGCTTTGACCACCACGAGGCCGAGCACGGCGAGGAGGATCGTCATGATCGCCAGCACGGAGATCATCGCCACAAAACCGACAAACGGATTGACCTCCTCCTTGAGCATCTGACCCACCGATTTGCCGCCACGGCGGATGGAGGCAAACATCACGATGGCATCATGCACACCGCCGCCAAGCGTGGCACCAATCAAGATCCACAACATGCCCGGCAGATAGCCAAACTGCGCGGCGAGCACGGGCCCGACCAACGGCCCCGGGCCTGCGATGGCGGCAAAGTGATGACCGAAGACGACCCATTTGTTCGTGGGCACGAAGTCCTTGCCGTCCTTGTTCGTGTGGGCTGGCGTCGCACGCTGCTTGTCGAGCACAAGCACCTTCGTGATGAGCCACTTGCTGTAAAACCGATACGCTACGGCGAACGAACACATCCCGGCGACGACGAGCCAGAGAGCGTTGATCGTTTCTCCCTTGTGGAGAGCGGAGAACGCTACGGAACCGGCTCCGAGCGCGGAGATGGCGATCCAGATGAGAATTTGAAGGGGCTTGGGCATGGTTTGGAAAAGTAGTCCAGTTGCGCTGCAACTGGAGGGTTAGGATGAAGGAGACCAGTTGCTGAGCAACTGGGCTACTTTTTGGCGGGCTTCGGCGGCGGCGGCTCGACGTAGGGTGGATTGGTCAATGCGCCGGGCGCGGTTTCTTTGAGGTTGGGATAAATGTCGGCTTCCACATCGCCGAGCGCCCATTTCACACCGCCGACGAGGATGTCCTGGAAGGTGGGATTGGTCCAAACGTCTTCGCGGTGGCCCATGGCAGTGTACCAGACGCGGCCCTGGCCTTCTTTGCGTGCCCAGGTGCTGGGAAAGGCCGGACGCTCGTATTCTTTGCCGGTCATGGCTGGAGCATCGATCACGCTGAGCACATGGATGTCGGGCGTGAAGTCTTTGAGCGAGTACCATTCTTCCTGGAAGCCGTATTCAGCGCCGACCTTCTCGAAGCCGGGGAATTTGGGATTGGTGACGGTGTTTTTGGCGACCTGCTGCGCGCCGTGCTTGATGAATTCACCACCGATGAAGCGCACATACGCATCCGCTTTGTCGCCATGGTTCAAATAACGCTCAGGACCTTTTTTGGACTCATTGTCGGTGTGGAAGGTGTCGCTGGCGGAGTGCGTGCCGATGAAGCCCTTGCCGGCTTTGACGAAATCAAACAGCGCTTGTTTGCCTTCAGGGGACATGGGCGGCTGCTGGTCGGTGCCTGCGCTGCAAAGATCGCCGGTGGTGTAGAAAAAGACGGCGTCAAATTGGGCGAGGTAGTCCTTGCTGAACTTGGAGCCGTCCTTGGAGAATTCGAAGTCCCAGCCGTTTTTCGCGCCGAGTTCGAGCAGCACTTTTTCAGCGTGGCTGGGCTGGCCGTTCTTCCAGGAGATGACGCTGTGCTCGAAGCCGCTGGATTTGGAGAAGAAGAGAATCTTGCGCTTGGCAGCGGATGCGGAGAAGGCGACGACGCAGGCGATGGCGGCAAGCAGGAGCGGGGCGATGAGTTTCTTGAACATGGCGGCGATTCTGGCGGGTTTTTGAAAACAAGGCAAGGCAGTGTTGCATGCCTTGTCATTTCACCAGTGCGTAATACGATGGCGACGATGACACGACTTTTCCTGAACCTGCTTCTGCTGCCACTGTGTGTGCTGCTCTGCCAATGCGGCTCCAGCGCCGGCAATCGCTGGGAGTACACCTATGCGCCGGGCAAGACGGCGGTGATCATCGGCGGGCGGGCGGTGCCGCCGGCGAATGCACCAGCGGAGGTGATGCGAGCGATCACTGCGGGCAACCGCATCTGCACGAAACCATATCGTCGCGGTGGTGGGCATGCACACTTTGAAGACAATGCGTATGATTGCTCGGGCACGACCTCGTATGTGCTGCATGCGGCTGGCAGGCTCGATGAACCGACGACATCAACTGCGTTTCGAAGCTATGGCAGCGGTGGCAAAGGCAAATGGATCACCGTTTATGCCCGCAAGGGCCATGTATTCCTCGAGGTGGCCGGATTGCGGCTCGACACGGGCTACAATGACCGGACCAGCGATGGTCCGCGCTGGAGCAGCCGTTCCCGTCCGACAAAGGGTTACACCATGCGGCATCCATCCGGTCTATGATTCCCGTCGAAGCTATCGTCTATCGCCCGAATGTCGCCGCCATCCTGCAGCGTCCGAATGGCGACATCTTTGTGGCGGAGCGCATCAACATTCCCGGCGCGTGGCAGTTCCCGCAGGGCGGCATTGATGAGGGCGAAGACGCGGAGAAGGCGCTGTTTCGCGAACTGGCGGAGGAGATCGGCGTGAAGCGCGAGCTTTTGGAGATCGTGCAGCGGCGGGATGGCTACCGCTATGCGTTCACCAAAGGGCGGTTAAAGTACGGCATCTACGGCGGGCAGGAGCAGGCATATTTTTTGTGCCGTTTCACGGGTGAGGACAAAGATTTCAATCTGGATGCCACGCATCGCGAGTTCGCGAGCTTCAAGTGGATCAAACCGACGGAGTTTCAGATGGACTGGGTGCCGAAGTTCAAACGCCATGTCTATCGCCAGGTGCTGCTGGACTTTTTTGGCATCGAGTTCGAGTAGGCCAGTCAATTCAGGCCGAAACGACGCAGGCCGGGCAGAGGCGGGGTGAACCAGCACAACTGCGCCGGAATCTGCGGCGGCTGCAGGCAGTCGCAGAGCGCCTGTTCCATGAGCAGGGAGACTTCAAAGCCGGAGGAACCATCCGCACGACGCTGTGGTGGGCAGGCGACAACGAGACCCTTCAACATGACCCATTTTGTTTTTGTCTGCGTCAGCGCATGACAGTTGGCGGGCAGGGCGGAGCGCCTGATGCGCACCAGGACTTCGGCACCGATCTCAAAATGGTGGCGTGACCAGAAAACCAAGCCACAGGCGGAAATGTCACAGAGTTCGACGACGGCCTGCCTGCCACCGCTGTTCGATGCTGGATCGTTCGCGGAGGTTTCCTGCTGTTGCTGGCCGTGTTTAGCCATACGAATCGCGGAATGACCGCGAAAGGAGGCGCACGAGGCTGCAAAAGTCAACCGGCGTGGTGATGACGATGGCTGGGAGGCAGGGGCAAAAAATCCAGCCTCCCAATCATGCCTTATTCGTCAGTGTCTGATGCTGGCGCACCTTTGGCAGATGAACCTTTGTCAGCGGCGGCGCCTTTCTCGGCCTGCTTCGCTTTCACGGCGGCTTCGATCTCGGCATAGACGGTGGCGTCGTTGCGCAGCACTTCCTTCGCGGCGTCACGGCCTTGAGCGAGCTGGGTGCCTTTGTAGCTGATCCACGAGCCGCGTTTTTGCAGGATCTCGTATTCCATCGCGAGATCGAGCAGTGAACCGACATTCGAAATGCCTTCGTTGTACATGATGTCGAACTCGGCTTCGGTGTAAGGCGGTGCGAGCTTGTTTTTGACGATTTTGACCTTGGTGCGGTTGCCGGTGACGACACCATCGGTGGTTTTGATGGCACCGATACGGCGGATGTCCACGCGCACGCTGGCATAGAACTTGAGCGCCTTGCCGCCAGGGGTGGTTTCGGGATTGCCGAACATGACGCCGATTTTTTCACGAATCTGGTTGGTGAAGATGCAGCAGGTGCGTGCCTTGGCGATGATGGCGGTCAGTTTGCGCAACGCAGCGCTCATGAGACGCGCCTGGGCGCCGACGGTGGAGTCGCCGATGTCGCCTTCGAGTTCCTGACGGGTGACGAGCGCGGCCACGGAGTCGATGACGATGACATCGAGTGCATTCGAGCGCACAAGTGTCTCGCAGATGCGCAGCGCTTCTTCACCGGAACTCGGTTGCGAGACGAGCAGTTCGTCCATTTTGACGCCAAGACGACGCGCATAGGCAGGATCAAGCGCATGCTCCACGTCGATGAAAGCAGCGAGACCGCCGGCTTTCTGCGCCTGCGCGATGACCGTGAGCGTGAGCGTCGTCTTACCGGAAGATTCAGGGCCATAGATTTCCACCACACGACCACGGGGAAAACCGCCGGTGCCGAGGGCTTGGTCGATCAACAAATTGCCAGTGGGGATGACGGCGATGTCAGACTTCAATCCTTCGCCGCCCATGCGCAGGATGGCACCTTCGCCGTAATCTTTCTGAATCTGCTGGATGGCAAGATCCAGATTGCGCCCGCGTGCTTCGGCGAGCTTGTCGGGTTTCGGGGTCGCTTCAGCGGATTCTTTGGGGGCGCGGGCCATGGTCGTGGAGGGATGGGTGTTGAATAAAAGCTGTTCGGGCGAACAGAAAGCGCATTCCACGCATGCCGTAAAGCACTTTCATGCGCCAGTCACGAAATATCAGCCGCCAGCCCCCTCAAAGATTCTCGAGTTGCTTCAGGCTGCCAACGTAGCCGTTCATCATGCCGAGGATGCGATAGACCACATAGAGGACCACGATGCCGTAGGCGATCTTGGGAATCCACTGTGCCGCACGCTGCACCGCGTCGCTCGCTTCAATGGTTTCGGCGGCGGCCCATCGATTCATCTCATCGTCCAGGGTGCCGGCCTCCTCTGCGGTGGCGGAACCGTGCACAAAAACAATGGGAAAGCCATGCACATCTGCCATGGCACCAGCGATGGTTTCTCCGGCGGCGATGCGCTGTGCCGCATCACGGGCCGCACGCCGCAGCAGGCCGCTGTGAGAGGCACCACCGGCGAGCACCATGCACTCCGTCATGCGCATCGAGGCGAGCAAGCAGGCATGAAACACCTGCGCAAACCGTGCCAGCGCCCAATGCCGACGCACACTGCCGATGAGCGGGATGCGCCCAAGCCAGGTATCGACCGCTGCTGATTCCGCGCCCAGTCGCGACAGCCAGCGCCAGAGCAGAAACGACGACAACAGGATCAGCCACAGAACCGCCAGCGGCATCAACAAGCCGCCCAACGCATATGGTTTACCCTCCATCGAAGCGGTCACCATCGTCGGCAATTCCGGCAGCAAGATGCCCAGATGCGCGAGGACCAGCGGATAAATCATGGCGCCGATCGCCTGCCGCACCGCCATGTCCCAAGCTTCAAAATAGCGCGTCAGATGGCTGAATGCATCATTGAGCCGCCCGCTGCGCTCACCAGCATCGATCAGGGCAAACTCCAACGTGCCGGAGAAGGCGCCGCAATGAGCGGTGAGCGCATCCGCAATGCTCTTGCCTTCGACGAGTCCCTGCTGCAGCCCCAGCAGCCACGTTTGCCGGGCATGCGACGGTTTCTGATTCAGCAGCAGCTGGATGGAACGGTCGAGATGAAAATCCGCGCCCACCAGCTTCGCCAGTTCACGATACAACAGCGCTTTTTCGGAAAGTTTCATCAGTGGCGGCAAAGTACGCCGCCACATCATCTGCGGCGAGCATAAACTTATTACTTCTCAGCCGCACCGCAGAGCGTATCGTACCTGCTCCCATGCCACTGTCCGCCGACAAAAACGAAACGCCCGACCAGCGCTGGATGCACCTCGCGCTCGATCAAGCGCAGCGCGGTGTGGGCCTCACAAGTCCGAATCCGCCTGTGGGCGCGGTGATCGTCGCACAGGGCAAGGTGATCGGGCAGGGCTATCATCACAAAGCCGGGGAGGCGCACGCCGAAGTGGAGGCGATCCGTGACGCGCAGCAGTTCAATCCGAAGTTGCTGCCCGGTGCCACGATCTTTGTCACGCTCGAACCCTGCTGCACTCAGGGCCGTACGCCGCCCTGCACGGAAGCCATCAAGGCCGCAGGCATCAAGCGTGTCGTCTTCGGTGCGCATGATCCCAATCCGCAACATGCTGGGCGCTGCCGGGAAATCTTCCTGCTCGACGGGATTGAAGTGACCGCAGGCGTGCTGGAGACTGAATGCAAGGCGCTCATCCGGCCCTTCACCAAATGGATCACCACCGGCCTGCCGTATGTCATTGCCAAGGCCGGCCAGAGTCTTGATGGCCGTCTCACACGTCCTGCCGGTGAAAGCCAGTGGCTCACCAGCGATTCCGCGCGTGCCCATGGCCGTAGGCTGCGCATGCGTGCCGACGCGATCCTCGTCGGTGCAGAAACGATTCGGAAGGACAACCCGCAGCTCACCTTGCGCGATGGCAGCGCCGGCAGCGGCAAGCTGCAGCCCTGGCGTGTAGTGCTCACCCGCAGCGGAGAAATCCCGCCGCACTCACGCATTCTCACGGATGAATTCAAAGACCGCACGGTCATCATGCATGGCAAAGATCTGCCCGAGGTGCTCGCCGATTTGGGAAAATCCAATGTCCTCACCGTCCTGATCGAAGGCGGTGGCATCATCCTCGGTCAGGCGTTTCGGGAAAAGCTCGTCGATGAGGTCTATTGGTACATTGCTCCCCGGCTGTGCGGTGGGGGCCGTCCCTCGCTCGCCGGACCGGCGCTGCCACACTCGATCGAGCTCGATCAAGTCACCGTCCGGCCCATGGGTGACAATGTGCTGGTGCATGGCTTTCCCCGCTATACGGACGAATCGCATCAGGCCTAAGCGCGCCGAAAAGGAGCGCAGAAACACCACGCTACGTCTTGGTAAAAGCCTTCACTTTACCGGACTGGATGCGCTGCGCCCTGCCGGCTTCTTCAAGCTCATCACCACGCGATAACCCAGCAGCACCGCGACCACGATGGCGAAGAGCAGCGGATACGTGATGTCCGACTTCACGATGATGTAGTAGTGCAGCACACCGCCGATGGTGATGTAATACGTGAGCCGGTGCAGTTGCGCCCAGCGCTGGCCGCCGAGTCGTTTGATCATCGCATTGGTCGAAGTGACCGCCAGCGGGATCATCAACGTGAAACTGAACATGCCGATGGCGATGAAGGGGCGCTTGTACACGTCACCAACAACGGTATGCAACTGCCAGTCGCGATCATAGGCCAGGTAAGTGAGCAGATGGGCCGTGCCATAGAAGAAGGCATACAGACCGAGCAGGCGGCGCTGTTTGAGCAGCCAGTTCCAGCCATAGATCTTGCGCAGCGGCGTGACCATGAGCGTGATGACGAGGAAGACGAGCGTGAGCACGCCCGTGGCACGCGTGACGAACTCCACCGGGTTCGCGCCCAGTTTGCCACGCCACGCATCGAAGGCGATGAGCAGCACGGGCAGCAGGCCATTGAAGACCAAGAGCTGCCGGTGAAAACGGGAGTCAGAGCTGAAGGTCATGGCGAATCAAAAGTCCTCCTTCAAGTCCATTCCCGCATACAAATGAGCCACCTGCTCCGCGTAGCCGTTGAACATCAGAGTCTCGCGTGAACCCATCTCGCCGATGCGTCGTTCGCGTGCCTGCGACCAGCGCGGATGGTCCACGGTAGGGTTCACGTTGGAGTAGAAGCCATACTCGCCCGGATTGGCGAGGCTCCAGGTGGTCGGCGGCTCGCGATCCATGAGCGTGATCTTCACCACGGACTTGATGCTCTTGAAGCCATACTTCCACGGCACCACCAGCCGGATCGGCGCACCGTTTTGATTCGGCAAAGTTTTGCCATACAGGCCCGTGGCCAGCAGTGTGAGCGGATGCATCGCCTCATCGAGCCGCAAACCTTCGACATACGGCAGGTCAATGCCCGCCGAGCCGGAATCGGGCATCTGCTTGATGTCATAGTAGGTCTCGAAAGCGACATGCGTGGCCGCACTCGTCGGTTCGACCAAGCTGAGAAGTTTCGACAGCGGAAATCCCACCCACGGGATGACCATCGACCAGCCTTCGACGCAGCGGAACCGGTACGTGCGCTCCACCGACTCAAACTTCAGCAGGTCTGCCAAATCAAACGTCCTCGGCTTCTGCACCAGACCGCCGACCTGCACGCTCCATGGGTTTGTGACGAAATTGCGTGCCTTCTCGGCCACTTCGGACTTGTCCGTCGAAAACTCGTAGTAGTTGTTGTAGCCCGCGATCTCGGTGAACGAATTGATCTTCTCATCCGCTGCAAGGGTGGTCTGCAATGAAGGTTCCGCGACAGTCGCAATCGCATCGCCAGTGTTCTTCACCTCGGGTCGCGGCGCGAAGGTGCGATACAAGCCCGCCGTGGCGAGTGTGGACCCGGCCCAGACCGCCGACTTCATGAAGAAGCGACGATTGAGAAATGTCGCCTCAGGCGTGATCTCACTGGAGGGAATGTTTGAACTGCCGCTCATGGGTGACCAAGCATGGGATTCCGCGTGCGAGACGCAAGTGCCAAGGTTGTTCTGCATCACGAAGGTCAACTGGCCGGTTGCATCCACCATCCTCAACTCACAGGCTGCTGCACATCGCGCCATGTCCCTCCTCGAACGCCTCTTTTCCATCGCTCCCGTCCGCAAGGCTATCTGGCGGCTGTGGTATCCCTTTCTCACACGACGACTGCGGGGCGAGGAGGTGCTGTTTCTCAATTACGCCTTCGAAACCGACCCGCCCGTCGGTTTGAAGCTCGATTCCGACGACGAACCTAACCGCGCCTGCATCCAGCTCTATCATCACGTCGCCACGCAGGTCGATCTGCGTGGCAAAAAGGTGCTCGAAGTCAGTTGCGGCCACGGCGGCGGTGCCTCCTGGCTCACGCGCACGCTGCAACCCGCGAGTTACACCGGCCTCGACCTCAATCCCACCGGCATCGCGTTTTGTCAGCAGCGTCATCACGTCTCCGGCCTCACTTTTGTGCAAGGGGATGCGCAAAAGCTCCCCTTCCCTGATCACTCGCTCGATGCCGTCATCAATGTCGAGGCCTCGCACTGCTATCCCGATTTTCCCGGCTTCCTCACTGAAGTTGCGCGTGTGTTGAAGCCCGGCGGTCACTTTTTCTATGCCGATTTTCGCTTCCGCGATGGCTTCACCGCATGGGAAACCGCCATTGCCAGCGCACCGCTGCAAATCGTGCAGACGCGCGACATCCGCGATGAAGTCCTGCGCGGCATGGAATGCAATGCCGCCCGCAGCGAGGCGCTCATCTGTCAGCGCCTGCCCAAATTCCTGCACTCGCTGGGCCGTGACTTTGCCGGCCTGCCCGGATCACGCGTGTATGAGGCGCTGCAGTCACGCGAGCTGTCCTACCGCTCGTGGTGCTTCCGCAAACAAGGTTGAAGATGGAAAACAGGGCCGCATGCTCAGCCTGCGGATGCAGTCTGAGAGCGACGCCTGATGATGGGGCTTTTCTTTGCCAGATCCGTCATAGCCAGTCTCCGTTCCTCCGCCGCCTTGCGGTTCATGACGAAGTGATTGTTCTCCCCATGCTCGGCCCAGGGGCCTTGGGGGATCTCTTCAAACTCCACGAACTTCCAGTCCGTCGTGTCACTGCCATCGAGGCCGAGGAAATCGCGCACGGCAGGTGAGACATCGAGACCGGCATTGTGATTGGGGTTGGGCTTCGGCCGCGCATCGCCGAAAACATAGGCCGAGTCATTCGTGGTGAACGGGCCGGCGTCCTCCCATTGAGCGTAGCAAACCTGATCGCCTTTGCGAATGGCGATCCAGCGTCCTTTGCAAACGGACTTCCACTTGCTGGTGAAGCCCGCCTTAAACCAAGGGATGAGAGTGCTGGCCTCTTTCTTGTGGCCGTCCTGGGCGATGTCGTTGTAAGGCAGCGCCGCATAGAAGGGGTTCTGCTTCGGGGTGAAATCGGCGGGCAGGAAGCCCTTGCGCGCCTTGGGATTCGGATTGTCGTAGCCGCCGTAGTGCTTCGCCCATTTTTGATCCCAACTGCTGGCATGATTCGGCACCGGATTGTTCTGCGTGGCTTTTTCACCGACCCAGAAGACCGTGGTGTTGATGTTGCGCTTCCAGGCATAGCGGTCCGAAGGTTCAGCGCGGCGCACTTCTTCCTGCGGCTGGTCTGCGGGCAGAGCGCGGCGCACTTCTTCAGCAGGAGCCGCCTGCGCCACGTGCGGCGCGGTTTTCTCGGGCGGTTGTTTCGCCGGCGGAGTGTCGTCAAACGGCGGACTGGTGTCCCCATATCCCTCCTCCGCGACGCTGGAGAGCGGTGCCTTGGATTTCTTGCAGCCCTTGGGCGTTTTCGCCTCCTTGGACACTTGGAGCTTCCCGGTGGGTGCCGCCATGGACATCACAGCGGACAGGATCAGGCTGGACTGTTTGAACCAAGTACGTTTTTTCATGGCAGACCTCCGCAACTGGCGAAACGGGTTGGCGCGAAGCATTCTTCACGCACCTCCCCGCCATCGCCGGGCAGGACGGCGTCAAAAGCATGATTCGAGGCCCCGGGAACACAATCAAAACTTAGCGCCGCTCATGGCACGGCCTATGCGGCGAAATCGCCTGCAGGCTGAACGCTTGGTGCCCCCTTCTATGGGCCGATGGCCAGCCAGTTGAGTTCAACCGCGTAAACGCGCGTCTTGGCCCAGGTGGTGATGTGCGCCTGAAAGCCCGACTCCGTGATGCCATCCGCTTTGACGCTGATGCGGGCGCTGTCACGCTGGTCCATGTCAAACCCAGTGAGCCCGAGCTGAACCACCGGCAGCGACAAAAACGGCGCATCAAACATCACCGCGACAGTGAAGGTGCGGATATCCTCCTCCACCTCAGGCTCCACGGTGGCAAGACTCCAGCCTTCCGTGAGAACGCTGACAGCGACGTGGGACGAGAGAACTTTCCAGGGCAGAGAGGATGAATACATGCGTGGGCCTACATAGAGCAGCATCCGGGCCGATCACGCCCTTTGTTGCCATGAGGCCGAGACATACGGGAGAATGGGTCAAGGAGTGGTCAAGCGGTCAAGTCATCGTCAAGGCGACCTGCCTGACCAGGGCTTACGCACCAAAACCGTGAAAAAACGAAGGCTTGTCCGTCAGAACTTTGGGCTGAGTTGACCATTTTGGACAAATCAAAGCAGGATTGGCAAAGGAATGGAGGCAAGGGAATGATTTGGACCGGGACTCATTCGGGAATTCTCCAATCCTTTGCCCTCATTCCCTTGCCAACAGGCCTTATCGAATGGGTCTTGGTTGAACTACCATGACCAGTTGCTCATTTCATGCGTAAGCCCTGCTGCTTGACTACCTTGACGATGCTTGACCGTTCCGAGCCTCATTTTCCTGCTTGCCATCTTTCCGCGCTCCTGCTGTAACAAAGGCAGCACCAGCCGGTATCCGGTGATCAAAGCTCATGAACTCGGACGATCCCACGCTGCCAGCACCCAAACCAACGCCCTTCTCGCGTGCCGAGGATCTGAGCGACAGCGCCATCCGGCGCATGCTCTCCGCCGGTGCGCACTCCGGCCAGTGGCTGCCTCCCACCGTCGAGGAACTCCAGCGCATGCTGCCCGACTATGAGGTGCAGGCACTCATCGGCCGCGGCGGCATGGGCGCGGTTTACAAAGGCATGCAGCGCAGCCTCGATCGTGCTGTGGCCATCAAAATCCTCCCGCCCATGGTGAACGAGGCGGATGCGCAGTTCGCCACCCGCTTCAAACAGGAGGCCAAGGCGATGGCAAAACTGAACCATCCCCACATCCTCGCTATCCACGACTTCGGTGAAGTCCAGATAGGTAGGGCGCTTGGTCAGATCGGTGGGGCGGTTGATCAAATGGGTAGGGCGCTTGGTCCTCCAAGCGCCGTCCCCGCCGAGCAGCGGCGGCTTGAGGACAAGCCGCCCTACCAGAACCTGCTCTACTTCGTCATGGAGTTCATCGACGGCACCGATCTCCAGCAGATCATGAAGAGCGAGGGACACCTCTCCCCCAAACGCGCCGCCGCTCTCATCAGCCAGGTGTGCGACGCCCTCGAGTTCGCCCATGAGCACGGCATTGTGCATCGCGACATCAAGCCCTCCAACATCATGGTCGATAAACGCGGCCAGGTGAAGGTGGCCGACTTCGGCCTCGCCAAAACCCTGCATGCCGACGATGCCGAGAGCATTCACATGACCATGACCGGTGCCGTCATGGGCACCCGCGCCTACATGGCCCCGGAGCAGGCCTTGGGCAGGCGTGTCGATCATCGTGCCGACATCTACAGCCTCGGTGCCATGTTCTATGAAATGCTCACCGGCGAACCGCCGCACGGCGCCATCGAAGCCCCGAGCCACAAGATCGAGCTCGACGTGCGCATGGACAGTATCGTCCTCAAAGCCCTCGCTCAGGACCCCGACCGCCGCTACCAGCACGCCAGCGAGATCAAGAGCGACGTGACACGTGTCACCGAGCAACCGCAGATGCCAAAGAAGCGTGACAAAGGCAAACCCCTCGCGCTGGCGGCGCTCATCGTCGCCAGCCTCGCCGCAGGAGCGTTCTTCGCGCTGAAAAAGCCAAAAGGGTGGTCCGCACAGTACCCTGTGCGGTCTGACGCAGAACCCCAGAGCACCGAAGCCGCACACGGGACTGTGCGGACCACATTCCTGTCGGCCACCAAGGAAGCCCCCTTCATCAACACCCTCGGCATGAAGTTCGTTCCAGTGCCCATCACCGGTGGGCCGACCAACGGACAGCGCGTGCTCTTCAGCGTGTGGGAGACGCGGGTGCAGGACTATGAGGTGTTTGTTAAGGACTCGAAGCGGCTATGGCCAAAGGCGAAGTTTAAGCAGGGGCCGACACATCCAGTCGTGAGCATATACTGGAACGATGCAGTAGACTACTGTGCCTGGATGACTGAACGCGAGCGAAAGGCTGGCAAACTCGGTGCTAGCGAGGGCTACCGCCTGCCGAGTGACCATGAATGGAGCTGTGCGATCGGCATCGGCGAACACGAAGATGCAACAGAAATCACGATGGCGAAGAGAAGAAAGCTCTCGAGCTTCTATCCGTGGGGCGGCGCATGGCCTCCGCCACTAGGAACGGGGAACTTCAGCGGCGAAGAGACTCTCGGACACGAGATTGAACCCGGCGTCCAGAAATCCCTAACGGGCTATCGAGACGACTTCATTGCGACGGCCCCAGTTGGCAGCTTCGCAGCCAACCTCTTTGGCATATTTGACTTGAGCGGAAACGTCTGGGAGTTTTGCGAGGATTGGTTTGATGCCTCGAAGCAACAACGTGTGACACGCGGTGGATCATGGTTTACCCAAGACCACTTGGCTTTGTTGTCTTCCAACCGCGGTCGAGTCGAGAGTCGAGGCACTGACTTTGGTTTCCGATGTGTCCTCGCCTCCACCACGCCTCCGGCTGCAATCTCCGCACAAGCCGTGTGGAAAAAGGTGCCGCAGACCACCGAGCAAGCCAATCCTCCCGGCAAATAGGCGTTGTCCGAAAGAGTCCCCCGGAACTTTATGCCCCACTCCGAACACGGCGGCCACTTCCCCACCACGCAGTGGACGCTCATCTCGCGCCTGCGCAGCCAGGATGACGCTGTCTCCAGCCGAGCGCTGGATGAGCTTTGTGCGCAGTATCATTACCCGCTCTACTGCTACATCCGCCGTCGCGGACTCGATCATCACGACGCGCAGGACGTGCTGCATGATTTCCTGGCCAAGCTCATCCGCCTGGAGTCCTTCCAATCCGCCGAGGAGGAGAAAGGCCGCCTGCGTGGCTTTCTCGGCACCGCGTTGTCGCGCTTCCTCTCAAGCTGGCACTCGTCCCAAAACAAACGTGCCCATGATGTGAGCCTCGATGAGGAGATGGACCTCGCCGCCGCCGAGCAGCGCTTCCAGCGCGAGCGCCTGAGCGATGACGAGACGCCGGAACGCCTGTTCGAGCGCAAATGGGCGCATGAACTGATCCGCCATGTCATGCGTCGGATGAAACGTGAACATGCCGCACGCGGCAAGCAGG
This sequence comes from Verrucomicrobiales bacterium, assembly GCA_043770175.1. Classification (GTDB taxonomy): domain Bacteria; phylum Verrucomicrobiota; class Verrucomicrobiia; order Verrucomicrobiales; family Verrucomicrobiaceae; genus Prosthecobacter. Next base: position 14,317 of record JAYVIO010000169.1, read on the forward strand.
CGCTGTTTGACGCGCTCAAGCCCGTGCTGCTGGATGGCGGCAGCCTGCGTGGCCACGATCACGAAGCCATCGCCGCCAGCCTCAGCATGTCGCCCGGCTCCCTGCGTACCGCCTTGACCCGCCTGCTCGACAGCTTCCGCGACCTGCTGCGCGAGGAAGTGGCGCAGACGGTGGAAGACAAGGCGGAGATCGAGGATGAGATCACGCACCTGATGCAGGCGTTTGAGCGGAGCTAGAGAAACACTGATTCACACCGCAGAGTTAGGAACGCCGCAGAGAAAGCACGGTGAATCAATCCTCCCGACAAACTACCGCCGTTTTGGAGGGCAAGTTACTCCCTCTTCCACACTCAGCGCAGCGGAGTTCGGTTACTCATGAATTACTGACTGAGTATGGCAGGGGAATTTGTATTCTGGCGCATTCCTCTGCCAGACATTCCACTGCCAAAATCAAGACCACGCTGAGGCGAGCGCAAAAAGTCGTAGAAGGTGATGCAGACACTCCTGTCTGCGCGAGCGTTCCCAGGGAAACGTGGCTGCCAAACGCAGACAAGAGTGTCTGCATCACCCTTTTTGCGTTCGCCGCACTCTGGTTCTCCCGGCTGCCAACTTTTACTCTCCGGTCACCTCCAGCAGCAGCTTCTGGATGTTGTTCTTCCCTGATTTTGGAAACGGGCGCGGCATGGGCTGCGCGGCACCATTCGCATCCACGGTGCGGCAGCGCAGTTCGTAGCTGCCGGGGGCGATTTTTATCGGCGTAGCGGTCCAGCGGCAGAGCGTGTGGCGCAGCGGCCATTCGCGCGGCTTTTTGGTGACGGGATCAAACTGGGCGGGATGCAGCGGCGCTGATTTGAAGCCGGCGATCATCGAGCCATCGAAGGGAACGATCTGCGCGTCCTGCCACGCAGCCTGGGTGAAGTGTGGATCGTTCGCGGGGAGCGGCTCCTTCAAGTTGCGCAGCCAGTACTGCACCTTGCTGAGGCCGGAGATGCCGATCTGGGCGTTGCCGTGAATGGTGTAGGCATCGCTGGCGTTGATCTTGCCGGGCAGCTCGGCAAAACGGGCGAAGGTCTTGAGCCAGGAGTTGATGTCGTTGTTGCCGTTGGCGTAAGTGTCATCGGATTGGTGCGCATTGGTGAAGCCGATGCGCTGCAGCCACTTCACTGATTTGAAACCGTAGGCCTCCGGCACAATCATGCGCACGGGGCCACCGCGTTCGCCGGTGAGGAATTCGCCATTGAGCTTGTAGCAGAGGATCACCGGCAGTTCGCCGGGCGGATCTTCAAAGATGCGGTTCATCGGCAGGTAGCATTTGAAAATCTGCTTCGGGTCTTCGTTGTGATGGCCGTGATACCAGACGTGGCGCAGGTTTTCGACCGGGCCGCAGTGCCACAGCACGTCGCGCAACGGCACGCCCTCCCACAAGCCGTGACCGAGTGGATCGGCGAGATTGTTGCAGGTGATGACCTTCAAATAGCTCACCGCCTTCGTCTTCGCGATCTCCATCAGTTTGTCGAACGTGAGCGCGGTGCCGTTGCTGCGCAGCATGGGACGATCGATCTTCGCGTTGCTGGCCGGATCGGCGATGATTTCGAGCTGCCACGTCTCGCGCACCATGCCGATCTCGCGCTGCTTCTCGATGGGCAGCTTGTAAGGCAGTGGATTGCCGCGTTCGACGTTGTAAAAATCACCCGAAGGCGTGATGCAGCAGCCGCCATCCTCGCACACCGGCCCGGCTTTCTTACCGGCGGCCTGCGCTTCAGCGGTCGTGAGCACTGCGGCTCCGGCGGAGCCGAGTTTGAACAAATCACGACGGGTCAGCGACTTCGGTTTCATGGTGCCAGATCAAACGGGCACCACAGGAGTCACTTTGCTTTGAAAAAGCCGCGCTGCGCCCGCCCAGGTCCCGGAAGGCTCGAACGCCATCCTGCACCCGCTGCACTTTCCAGCTTGTGATTCTGATCCCGAGCCAGACATTGCCACCACCGCCCACAGGGACGGTCCATACTCAGCAATCCCATACATCCATGAAGACGCGCTCATTTCTCTGCCTGGTCCTGCTCACCTTCTCACCTGCGCTCGTTCACGCGCAAAAAGCCGACGACAAAGCCGATCCCGTGGCCTCATCCCTCGGAGCCACCGGCGCCCAGGCCGTGCTCTCCACGTTCTTCGCCATCGCCGAACTGGCCGACCTTTACGGCGCGAAAACCTACGACAAGGAGAAGGCCGCCCAGCTCGCTGGTATGTTTGCCGGCGTCACGGAAAGCGCCAAGGACAGCCTGACCGACCTCATTGCCAGCGAGAAGCTCTCCAAAGAAGACAATACCTCCATTCAGGAGATGGTGGTGATCAACGATCTGCTGGGAAAAATGGCCGGCGGCATTCAGGCGTTCATTGCCGATCCGAGCGAGGCCAATGAGGCCACCTATCAGAAAAACCGCGAGAAGGCCTGGAAAGCGATCTCCAAGTTTCTGGACATCGAGGACAAGTGATCCGCGAGTCCTGCGCAGCGCTCATGAACGGTTCATGAGCACATCCGGCCTCACTTTGCTTTGAAAAAGCCGTGCTGCTTGTCGCTGATCGGCATGCCGAGCTTTTCCATCACCTTGAGCATGTCCTCCCACACGGCACGTTTGGCCTCCATGCCGCCGTTCAGCTTCTCCTCACGCAGAATGTAGGACGGATGATAGGTGACCATCGTGGGAATGCCGGCGGTGTTGTGAAACCGACCACGCAGACCACCGACGGAGCCGGGAATGCCAAGCCCTTCGGCAGCGGTGGCTCCGAGCGCAACAATGACCTGCGGCTTGATCAAATCGATCTCGGTGAGCACGAATGGCAGGCAGACGCGCATCTCTTCGGCGGTCGGTTTGCGGTTCTTGCTGCCCTGATCTTCCATCGCCGGGCGGAATTTGCAGATGTTGCTGATGTACACCTGCGGGCGGTCGAGTCCCATCGCCTTGATGATGCCGGCGAGCTTCTGTCCGGCAGGTCCAACAAACGGTTCGCGCAGTTTTTCCTCCTCGGCACCGGGTGCTTCGCCGATGAACATCAACGCTGCATGCGGATCACCCACCGCGAAGACCATCGTCTGCCGCAGACTCTCCAAAGCACGCGCCGGTTCCCACGTCTCGGCGAGCGCTCGCAGCGCGGCGAGCTTTTCTTCAATCGTGTCGCCCATGACATCGATCAACTCGGCCTGCTTCGTCTCCGGCGGCGGATTCTCGAGAATGCGGCGTGCTGCGGGCGCGGATTCGAGCGCTATCGGCTTCGGTGGCTCCGGTTCGCGTGCGGCGGGCGGGCGGCTGAGTCCTTGCGCCTTCGCCAGCGCTCCGGGCCGCAGTGCGATGTGCGTCGTGCCCTGCAACTGGCGTTGCTGCAGGTGCTGTTTGAGAAGATTCGAGGCGGCTGACATGACTGTTATTGCCTCCGGCTCAGCCGCATGTCCATCCAAACGGCGAGAATCAGCACGACGCCGCGGGCGATGAATTTGCGCTCCGGCGGCACGGACATGAGCGTCATGCCATTGAGCAGGCACGCGATGATCAACGCGCCGAGCAACACGCCCAAAACCGTGCCGCGACCACCGCGCAGGCTCACACCACCGATCACGCAGGCGGCGACGGCGTCGAGTTCCATCAAATCGCCGACGGTGGTCGTCGAAGAACCGGCATACGCGGTTTGCATGAAGCCAGTGATGGCCACAATCGCGCCCATGCCGCTGTAAGCCGCGATCACGGTGCGTTTCATCGGCACACCGGAGACAAACGCGGCCTCGGTGTTGCCGCCGATGGCATACAAGTGTCGGCCGAGACTGGTGTGCTGCGTGACGGTGTAAACAATCATCGTCACACCGCCGAGAATGAGCGACGGCAGCGGAATGCCGCGAAACTGGCCGGTGACGAGCACGAACAGCGCAATCGCCTGCGCCGTGATGAAGAGCCGCATGAAGGCCATCTCCTTGTCATCCACTGCAAAGCCATGCGCAATGCGGCGTTTGCGTGCGCTGAGCGTGGTGAAGATCAACGCGAGCACAAGTACTGCTGCGAGCATCCAGCCAAACTTCGGCGGTAAATAGTAAGTGGTGAGCAGCGAATACAGATTGCTCTGGCCGCCGGGAGCGACGGGCACGGTGGCGTTGTCGATCACGAGCCAGAACAGGCCTTTGAAGATCAACAGAGCGCCCAGCGTGACGATGAAGGACGGCATGCGCTCGCACACGATGAAGGCACCCATCGCCATCCAGATCAGCACGCCACAGACGAGTCCCAACCCAAGAGCTGCCGGTGCTGGCAGGTGATGATGAAACACCAGCACGCTGGCGATGCCGCCGAGCAGGCCCACACCGCTGCCCGCAGAAAGATCAATGTGTCCGGGCAAAAGTATGAGCAGCATGCCCATCGCCAGCGTGGCGGTGATCGAGAGTTCTGTGACGAGCATCGACAAATTGCGCGCGCCGAGAAACGCCGGCTCTTTGACGGCAAAGAACGCGCAGATCGCGAGCAGCGCGATGGCGATGGGGAGTTCGCGGAAGCGGAAGTTCACGGGTAATGAAAATTTGACTGGGAAGAGATGGAAGAACTGAGAATGGAAAATGGCCTGAAACTGACCTCTGTGGTCACTCTGGAACCATTTTCAGTTTTCCATTCCTTCATTCTCCATTCCTCCATGTTAATTCTGTGATCCCAGAATGATGCCCAGAATGATCAAACCGATCACAATGGCGATGGTGATCTTCACCCAGCTCAGCGGGTATTCGCCGGTGATCTTGCCGGTGGCGCCGTTGACGGCGACTTGGTAGTTTTTCGTGCCGTAGGTGTAGGTGAGCAGCCACACCGGCAGCAGCACATGCTTGAAGGTCTGCGCACTGTATTCAGGTGCGATTTGCAAGTTGCGGTTCGTGTCGCCCGGAATCTGCGTGGTGCATTGCTGGCGCAGCAGATTGTCCATGCGGTTGCGCGAGTCCTGCGCGGCCTCGATCAGGTCGATCTGATACTGCTCGACGACCCAGCCGGTGAGATAACCGGGATCGTAGGGCAGCAGTTCCCGCGTGGTGGGGAATGGCTGGAGTTTTTCCAGCAGGTTCGTATGCACGCCTTTCGACGCAGGCACGAGCACGTCATCAAAGTCGCTGCTCACATGGCCGGAGGCATATTCCCAGCGCGTGTTGCGCGTGCGGTTCCCTTTGCTGTCGGTGGTGTAATAATAGTAGCCGGCCTCCGCCTCCCACGGGCACTCTGCATGCGCATCAAACGTCCAAAAGGGCAGATACAGGCCATGCAGCGTGTCCGTGAGCGCTTTCTGGCCGAGCGCATTCGGAGCCCAGAAATGGCCGCCATACCAGCGGCGGATGTCCTCGCGCACCTGGCTTTGAGGAATTTTGAACGGCAACTGGCTGCCGGGCCGGATCGGTGAGCCGACATCATCCATCGCCATGATCGCGGGTGAGCCGCAGAAGTCGCAGCTCTGCGCCACACGCTTTTCATCGAAGACCGAGATCGCATGGCAGCTCTGGCACTTCACCGTCTTGCGCACCGCCGCCCAGCCGCGCTGATCATCGGGAATGGCCCGCAGTGCGGTGACGAGATCGTTTTCCTCCACCAGCGTGCCGTCGGTCTTCAGTTCGGCGGGAGAAATGGTGCTGCAGTAGGGGCAGACGAGCGCGTGTTTCGACGGCGTCCACACGGCTTCAGCGCCGCATGCAGGACAGGCGAACTTGGAAAGGGCGGTGACTTCGGACATAGGAACAGGGCGGGTGGCAGTTGCGCACGATTAACCGGAGAAAATCGAAGCCTGTCCATTCCAAAAACCGGCGGAAAGCATTTTGCCTTGTCATCCGACCAGGGGCCTGCGCAAAATGCCGGCATGCGACTTCAACACCTGCTCCCAGCCTTCCTCCTTGTCCTGTCTATCTCAGTTTCTGCCGCCACCGTCAAAGACCGCGAAGGGGCGGTGCGTGACGAGAAGGCGAAGCTCGAAAACGATGCCCGCTGGAACTGGAACGACATCGACGGCGGCTTCCGTCTCGCCAAAACGACCGGCAAGCCGCTGCTCGTGGTGCTGCGCTGCGTGCCGTGCATGTCCTGCGCCGGCATCGACGCCAGCGTGCTGCAGGAGCCGGAACTCGTGCCGCTGCTGGATCAGTTCGTCTGCGTCCGCATCATCAACGCCAACGCGCTCGACCTCTCCCGCTTCCAGTTTGATTACGATCTGTCCTTCTCCGCGATCATGTTCAATGGCGACGGCACGATCTATGGCCGCTACGGCTCCTGGCTGCATCAAAAAGACCCGCTGAACAAGACCACCGCCAGTTTCAAAAAGGCGCTGGATGCCACGCTGGCGATTCATCAAGACTATCCCGGCAACAAAGCCGCTCTCAGCGGCAAGCAGGGCGGCCCCACGCCTTATCAGACGCCCGTCGAATTCCCCACGCTCGCGGCGAAGTATCAGAGCAAACTCGACTGGAACGGCAAGGTCGTCGCGAGCTGCGTTCACTGCCACATGGTCGGCGACGCGTTCCGCGCGTACTACCGCAGCCAGAAACAACCCGTGCCTGTTGAATGGATCTATCCGCAGCCGTCCATCGAAACGCTCGGCATCACACTCGCCACCGATGACATCGCCAAGGTCGAAGCCGTTGCCGCTGATTCGCCTGCGGCCAAGGCAGGCGTTCAAACCGGCGACGTGTTCGCTTCCATCAGCAATCAGCCGCTCGTCTCCATCGCCGACGTGAGCTGGGTGCTGCACCGCTCACCGGAGTCCGGTTCATTGCCTGCCATGATTCAGCGCAACGGCAGAAAGTCCGCCCTCACGCTCGAACTGCCCGCCGGCTGGCGCTTGAAGTCAGACATCGGCAAGCGCGTCGGCACCTGGCCCATGCGCGCCATGGCCTTCGGCGGCATGAAGATGGACGACATCGAGGACGCCGAGCGCGCCCCCCTCGGTCTCAGCAAAGACCAGATGGCCCTGCGCATCTTCCACGTCGGCCAGTACGGCGAGCATGCGGCGGCGAAGAAGGCGGGCTTCCAAAAAGACGACATCCTCGTCGAAGTCGGCGACCTGAAGCAGCGCATCACCGAAAGCGCCATCATCGGCCGCCTCCTGCAAGCGCACCTCCCCGGCGAACAACTGCCCGCCGTCGTGCTGCGAGGTGGAAAACGGGTCGAATTGAAGCTGCCGCAGCAGTGATGGAGAGGAGCGAAGGGGATGCTTTCTCTCACCGTGCAAAAGAGGTGGTTGTCAATTTTTGCAGCCTAACCTCGTTTCCCTGACCCCATTTCCCCGTTCCCGCTGGCCATGAAAATATATAAACTCAAGCTTTCACTCTCCACTCCGAGCATTTATGCGACGCCTAGACACGACGATTTTGTGAGTCGAATTTTGGAGAACATCCCGTCAATACCAGAAGACGTTCAAATGCCATCGTTCCAACTGGCAGACCCAGCGCGGCAGAGCAAAGGTTTTTACCGGGTAGGCAACGGTGTCTTAGCATTCACCAAAGACGTGTATCTTGGGCCATTGGGAGAATCGCTCAGTTTTGCAGGACATGTTCATGAAACGACACTCAATGACACGGGTGAGGAAATCTTTCTTTTGAATGTGACCGCCGTTTACAACTGCATTGATCAAGCCAATACGATCTTCAACGGCCCACAAGGCCAAGAACGGGGAGCAGATCATCAGATGGGCATCAAGGATCCCGCCTTTTTCCCCAACCTCATTGGCGATTCGAGCATCTTTAAAATACCGCAGCAGGTACGTTCAACGATCTATGTTGCGAGCAGAGGTCATGAGGATACAGACGATTTTTATTACATGTATCAGCAGGTCGGGATGACAGGTCTTGAGTTCCAACAAGTTTGGAATGGCGACTGATTGAAAAGCAAGCCGTTTGGACCGCGTGGCAGGAAATGGGTCGGGGGGCGGTGTGCAACTGGCTGACAAACTGAATCGCAAAGAACGCAAGCTGCCGGGTTCCGCATTGAAATGCATGACCGAGTAACCTGAGATCAACCGCAGCGGCATGCAGGCCTGTTTTTAACTAAACCACACCGACAGTTGATGCGCCTGCTCCGTCACCGGCTGACGCGACATTCGGTCGCCGCTTTTCGCCGTAAAATCCCGGTTGCATTCCCGGGATCGACCGGCATTATCCACGCCCCCGCGAGTCCGCCCCTTAATTCGCCGTTGGTCTCCGAGCCTGCCTCTCTTCGAGATGTGCAGGATTCTCGCCCGGAGGTAACCCGGCCATATCCTACATCCCATGTCAGTACGTCTTGCTCGATTCGAGATGCCCGGCCGCCTTGTCAAAAACGAGGCCACCGCCACCGATACCTACGCCCAGTTCATCGCCGAACCCTTCGACAAAGGTTACGGTCACACGATCGGGAACTCCCTCCGCCGCGTCCTCCTCTCCTCCCTGGAAGGCGCCTCCATCACCTCCGTGAAGATCCGCGGTGCGGAACACGAATTCACCACGCTCCCGGGCGTGCTGGAAGACGTGGTGCAGATCATCCTGAACCTCAAGAAGGTGCGTTTCCTTCACCACAGCGACGCCAAGGAGCCGCGTCTGCTCTCCATCCTCGTGGACAAGGAAGGCCCCGTCACCGCCGGTGACATCAAGGACGACAACCACTACGAAGTCATCAACAAGGACCTCGTGATCTGCACGCTGGACCGCAAAGCCAAGTTTGAGTGCGAGTTTGAAGTGCGCGTCGGCCGTGGTTTCTCCACCTGGGAGGAAAACAAGCGTCCTGACACGCCGATTGGCGTGATTCCGATCGACTCCATCTACAGCCCGGTCACCCGCGTGAAGTACGCCGTGGAAAACACCCGCGTCGGCCAGAACACCGACTATGACAAGCTGGTGCTCGACATCTGGACCGACGGCCGCATCACCCCGCATGACGCGCTGCTCCAGTCCGCCGCCATCCTGCGCCACCACCTCGACGTGTTCGTCAACTACGACGACAAGGCCGTCGAGTTCGAAGCCGCGCCGGAAGCGCAGAGCGAGGAAAACAGCGAGCTGCGCAAGCTCCTGAACATGAGCGTCAACGAGATCGAACTCTCCGTCCGCGCCGCCAACTGCCTGAACAACGCGAACATCACCAGCGTCGGCCAGCTGGCGATGAAGACCGAGGGCGAAATGCTCCGCTACCGCAACTTCGGCAAGAAGTCCCTCACCGAAATCAAGGAAAAGCTCGCCGAGCTTGGCCTGTCCCTTGGCATGAAGTTCGATCCTGCGCTGCTGGAAGCCACCCCTGGCGGTGTCTCCTTGCTCGCACGCAGCAGCATCATGGGCGACGACGATGAGGCCGACGCCCTCGACTTCACCAAGCTCGTGGACAGCCACACTCCCGACATCGACGACGAGGACGAGTAATCAATCACCGGAAGAAAGACTTATTTAGGACATGAAACACGGAAGAAAAATCGTCAAACTTCAGCGCAAGCAGGATCACCGCGACGCGCTGCTCATGAATCTCACCTGCTCGCTCATCGAGCATCGTCGCATTCGCACCACGCTCGCCAAGGCCAAGGCTCTCCGCCCTTACGCGGAAAAGCTCGTCACCCTCGGCAAGCGCGGCACCCTGCATGCACGCCGCACCGCCCTCACCTCGCTGCGCCACAAGGACAGCGTGAAGAAGCTCTTCGAGGAGATCGCTGTCGCCTCCAAGGACCGCGTCGGTGGTTACACCCGCATCACCAAGCTCGGCCAGCGCCGCAGCGACTCCGCCCCGATGGCCTACATCGAGTGGGTCGATGCCTTCGTGCCGAAGGCCGCCGCCGCCCCTGAACCCGAAGTCGCAGCCGAACCTGTGGCCGAGGAAGCAGCGCCAAAGAAAAAGGCTCCTGCCAAGAAGAAGGCCGCCGCGAAGAAGAAAGCCGCCGCTGCTGAATAAGCCGGCATCTCTCATCGAGAACCATCCAAACGCGGGAGTCGAAGGGCTCCCGCGTTTTTTATTGGTCCGCCTTCAACGGACGATCCGTCTCGAAGGAGAAACCACCGAACCACAGCACCAGTTCGGTCAGCGGCACATCCACTCGTCCCTGCATGCGCATATAACCGTGCTTGATGCCCGGTGGCTCCGCCTCCGGCTTGAAATCATCGCCATGCGGATCCCACAGCGTCACCACATCGGTCTTGGCGTCATATTTCAGGATCGCGTAGGCATGCGGACCGCGTACACCGGGCGGCTTGTGACCATCGGTCGTCTTGCCGCTGGCAGTGCCACCACAGATCAGCCTGCCTGCGGCCTGGGTGGCCGTCATTTGACGGCGAATGTCATTCAGCAGCTTGTGCTTTTCCGCCTCGGTGGTCTTGCCATCACGAAACGGCAGGCAGGAAGCGCGCACGATCTCATGACCGGTGAGGATGGCAAGCATCGTGCCCGCCGATCCGCCACGCGTGACCACGCTTAGCTCGGTGGGATGCTCAGGGTCATCCGCCTTCATCTTCAATTGTCCCACCGCCTTCTCATAGCAGTTCACCCACACACCGCTGCCGTCGGTCGTGGCCATCAGCGCACGCTCCGCATCCGTCGGCAGCGGCACACGCAGCACCCGGCCGCCACCGAGTGTCACCGACACAAAACCATCATTGCTCAGCGAGAACATGCGCGCCACATCGTCCGGATTGCGATTCAACATCGCTCCCATGGGCGCCAGGCAGAAACAGTCGCCCAGCTTCCCCTGCTCCAGACAGTCGAGACCCAGCTTCGCCGGCCCCACGAGTTCCGAACTGCCCTGCTGGATCTTCCTGAGCGCGGCATCGAACATGCCCTCCAGATCGGGCACATCGGTACGGCTTTTCGGCTTCGGTACGAGTTTTTGAATCTCATCCAGTTTCAATGACGGCAGATTGAATTCCTTCGTGCGCACCGCCCGTCGCAGACTGGCAATCGCCGCCGCTGCCGGACCCTTGAACTGCGGCGAAGCCACGCTTTTCTCGATCTCAGCGATGGATAGCGCGCCGTTGTGGTCCAGATCCCACGCTTTGAAATGGGCGTCCACTTCGCTCAAGAAAGCCGACGTCGCCTGAAGCGGGGTGAAGAAGCCCAGCAGGCCGCAGAGAAGCAAAAACCGTTGCATGGCTGGAGGCTAAGAAGAAACCGCCGACGCTCAAGCACCACCACCTCACCAAAACATGGGAATCAGGCATTCCGGTATTAACATCACGTCTTGCGCAAGCAGGGTGTCCGCGTTCCATGCAGGCAACTATGGAACCCACCATCAAGATCGCCCTCGTTGGCGCCGGCATGTTCGGCGGAGATGTTCACGCGCGTGCTTACGCGGACTTGCAGCGCTTCGGCATCGCCGGCCAGCTTGCCCGCGTCGGACTCGACAAATACTCGCGTGAACTCGCGGGTGTGAAGTTCGATCTCGTCGCCGTCGCCACCCGCAGCGAGAAATCAGCGCAGAAAGCCGCCGCAGCCTTCAAAGATCTCACCGGCCATGCACCGCGTGCCTTTCATGGCGATGCACCGTGGAATGACATCCTCGCCGCGTTTCCCGATCTCGATGTGATGGCCGTGGCCACGCCGGATCATCTGCACACGCAGCCGATTCTGGCCGCACTGGCCGCAGGCGTTCATGTTTTGACGGAAAAACCGATGTGTCTCTCGATTCAGGAGTCGGACCAGATCATCGACGCTGCGAAGGCGAAGAACCTCATTGTCGCCGTCGATATGCACAAGCGCTACGACCCCGACCACCTGCGCATTCGTGACGACATTCAAAACCGCATCGGCGCACCGCTCTATGGCACCGCGTATCTCGAAGAACCGCTCGAAGTCAGCACCAGCACCTTCAAGTGGGTCGAGAGCAGTGATCCCTTCAGTTATGTCGGCCCACATTGGACGGATCTGATCTGGAGCTACTACAAATCGAAGCCCGTGAGCCTCACCGCCGTCGGCCAGAAGCAGCGCCTCATCCGCGATGGCATCAACGCTTTCGATGCTGTCCAAGTCCGTGTCGATTACGCCAACGGCATGTCCATCAACTACCACAACAACTGGATCACGCCCGCCGACTTTGAAGGCCCGGTTAATCAAGGCCATGAGATCCTTGGTGCTGATGGCAAGGTCGAGAGCGACCAGCAGTATCGTGGTTTCCGCTGGTGGAATGCCGGTGGCGGATCTCGCACCAGCAACAACCACTTCACCCGCGAAGTCACCCGCCCCGACGGCACCAAAGGTTACATCGGCTACGGCGTGGATAGTCTCACGGTCGGCTTGGTCGCTGTTTGTCGCGTCAAGTTTGCCAAAGAGTCGCGCGATGCCGTCGCCTCACTCTATCCCACCGCCGAAGAAGCCCGCATCACCTGCGCCATCGTCGATGCCGCCGCCCGCGTGCGTGATTTGAACTTCAAATACATCAACGAAGGCAAAGGTGCGACCGTCACCGCCCGCTTTGGTAACGACGGTATTACCATCATCGATCCGAACGCGGTGAATGTCTTCCAAAGCATCTACAACAAGGCATTGTAAGCTTTGGTCACAGTTCCCGGCCTTGACAACAGCCTTTGATCGTTGATACACAGACTCTTGCCATCGCCAAGAACATACCTATGAACCTATCCGCCACTCAACTGCACCGCGCCGCCAAGCTTCAAGAAAAGATCGAAGTCCTGCAAAAGGATCTCGCTGCTCTGCTCGGTGCTTCCTCCTCAACCACCTCATCCTCCGAAGGCAACCCGGGCAAGAAGAAGCGCACCATGTCGGCTTCAGCGCGCAAGAAAATCGCCGCCGCACAACGCGCACGCTGGGCCAAGCAGAAGGCCGCTGCTGCAAAGACCAAGTAATATCTCATCCGGTCTGAACGACCTCACAGAAAAAGCTCCGACTATTCTATAGTTTCGGAGCTTTTTTCTTGTTGGTGATGCCCTTTTCTTTTTTCGCCTCCCCTTCGCCGCCAAACGACTGCCCCTGCCTGGCGATGGGTTCCGGACGGACACCTTGGAATGACTCGATGGCCACATCCAATTTCCGCTGTGCTGCGCGGGCCGCATCATCGAGCGAGTCTTCTTTCAGCGGTGTCTGTTCCAACGGGTCGGCCTTCACATCGAAGAAGCGTCCATCGCTGTAGAGTTTGAAACGATGGTCGTGCGAGAACTCAGCCTTCGCCTTCGCTCCGCCACTAGGATTGTACCAAGTATAGCGCCAAGGACGTTCGACACCTTGCTCCCCGCGAATCTGCGGCAGGAAGCTGCGACCATCGAGCTTGAGTGATTCGGGGATGGACACGCGTGCGGCGGCACAGATCGTCGGCAGGAAGTCCGTCACATCGATGATGTTGTCGCAGGTGTGGCCAGATTTTGCGGCACCAGGCCAGTTAACGATCAGCGGCACATGCGTGCCATGAGCGATCGTCTGCCCTTTGGCCCCAAGGACGACTTCACCACGAAATTTCATCGGTGTGCCGTTGCCGGTGCCATTGTCGCCGAGGAAGACGATGAGCGTGTCCTTGCGCAGACCCGTTTCATCCAGCCTTGCCACCAGCTTGCCGATCAGTTTGTCCATGTAGGCCACCATGTCGGCAAACCGTTGGCCATCCTTCCCTTTGGCGTTCTTGGCCGCCTTCTCGTTGTAATCAGCGCTGTCCGGCGTGGGATCATACGGACTGTGCGTCAGCATCATCGGGTAGTAGAGCAGAAACGGTGCGTCCTTCTTCCGGGTGATAAAATCCAACGCGTACTCATTCACGATGTCCGGCCCGTACTCGCCCTGCGTGTAGTCGATTTCTTTGCCGTTCACTTCAAGACCCGGGTTTTTGTAGCGGCTGGGACGCCGCGTGAGCTGCCACAGGCAGTATTCATCAAAACCCCACTTCGCCGGCAACGTCATGTCGTGACCAAGCTGCCACTTTCCCACGATCCCCGTCGCATAACCGGCCTGCTTGAAGATATTTCCAAACGTCGTCTGCGCCGGGTCCATGTGGCCGAAGTGCGTGTAGTTCCGCGCATTCACCATGCCGGTCATCAAAGCGACACGCGTCGGCGTGCAGAGCGGCTGCACATGACACGCTTCAAACCGCACGCCCTCCTGCGCCAACTTGTCGAGGTTCGGTGTCTTCGCCCCTTCCCCACCATTCGCCGCGATGGCCTCGTAGCCGAGGTCATCGGCCATGATGAGAATCACATTCGGCTGGCGGGGGGCGGCGTGAAGGGTGGAAACGAGGGCAAGAGTCGCGAGGAAGTATCTCATGCGCTGAGAACGAACGGGGTGGCGATTTTCAATCGCCATCTTTGGCGACTATTTGCTGCGCAACGCGCTGGGATAACCTGCCAGCACTTGCTGAATCCGCTGTGCTCCGTCTGACGTCATGCCGCCCTCAATGGATTGATGCGCCTGACTCACGGCAGACATGCCCATCCAGCCAGGAATCGTCGGATCAGCACCGGCGCGCAGCAGCAACTCCACGATCTTGGTATGCCCATGACGCACCGCTTCACGGATGGCGGTGTTGCCGATGCGCGCCTCATTGTGGGCATTTGGCCTCGCTCCAGCAGCTAGCAAGCGGGACACCATGACCATATGGCCATTTGTTGCAGCACGAATCAGCGGTGTCTGCTCGATGTAATCAAACATCTCCAACGTCTTCGTGCAGCCATGCTTCAAATAGAAGTCAGCCATCTCCAGATCACCATCCTGCGCCGCTCGGTGCAGAAAAGAATCTCCATCTTCTTCGATCAGGTCGTCCAATGAGGCACCTGCGAGCACAAGCCGCCCAGCCAAGGCGAAATCTCGTGCCGTCAATGCGTCCCTCAGCAGAGAGCGTGTGTCATTTTCCATGCGCTCAAGCATGCCTACCGGGGTGGCGATTTACAATCGCCTTCTTTGGCGACTGCAAGTCGCCACCCCTATTTGATTCCCTTGGCGAGATCACTTTCCCAAAGCGTGAACTCATGCTCCTTCAGCCCCGCCTTCACTGGATTATTCCGAATGTAGCGCACGCAATTCATCAATTGCGCGGGATCACGAATCAGCCGGTCAAAGTAATCCTTCTGCCAAAACGTGCCCGTTTCACCCCGCGACCGATGAATCTCCCGCGCCGCGTGTCGCTTCCACGATTGCAGCAACTGGCCGAGATTCCTCTCACCCGTGAGAACCGTCACGGTATGCACATGATTAGGCATGATGACCCACGCGATTTGCCTGCAAGCGCGTCCCTCAAAATACTCCAGCGCCGCCTGCATGACCCGCTGAAACGCCGCTTCTCGTAACAAGCAGGAGCCGTGGCACTCATCCAGCCAGCGATGCAGCCGCGCCGTGAAGCGCTCGTGATGCTCCAGTTCCATCTCAGGCGACCACGGACGCGGATTCACTTCTAGCCACGTATCCCGTTCACGCTTCCAATCGCTCAGCAGTTTTTCCGGCAGCGAGTCCGCCTGCCGAAACGTCAGGAAGTAGGCGCATCCCGGCTGTTCCCAATGTGGGAGCCAATTGTGCGTCTTTTCAACGTCTCCGCGTGGATCGAAGAACCGGATGTCCTCCCAAGTCATGCGGCAACGATAAACCGGGGCGGCGATTTGCAATCGCCGTATTTGACGCAACGCAAAGCTCGGCGCTCTCAAATTGGGATGCGCGGCCTGTCTTCGGCACGTTTGGCGACTGCAAGTCGCCACCCCGTCACTTCACAAACATCGGATCATCCGGGTTCCCCTTGCTCAGCAGGTAGGCCAGCAGATCGAGGATGTCGTCTTCCTTGAGCATGAACATCAGGCCCGGCGGCATCATGCTGATCTTGCTTTCCTCGGTCTTCACCACATCGCGGGCATCGACATTGGTGAAGTTGTTGGGGTCCATCATGTTGGTGCAGACCATCATGATGTTCTCCTTCATGTTGGCGATGCGGCCCACAACGGTGCTGCCATCCTTCTTGGTGAAGACCGTGCTGCCATACTGGTCGCTGATTTCTTTGTTGGGGTCGAGGATGTGCTCCAGCAGGTCGCGCGGACTGTATTTGCCGGCCACGCTGGTGAGATCGGGGCCGACGGCACCGCCTTCCTGATTGAAGCGATGGCAGGCGAAGCAGGTGGCGGCGCCAAACATGTTGCGGCCATTGGTGAAGTTGCGATTGCCTTCGAGGCCGACGCCGAGGGACTTGGTCAGTTCATCGAGCGTCCACGCTTTGACGAACTGCATCGGCTTCACCGTGAAACTCGGAGCTTTCGGCTCCGGTTTGGCATCGAGCACGTCCTTGATCGCGAGTTTTTCCTCCTCGGTCATCGTGGCGAGTGCGTCCTTTTTGATCTCGCCAATGAACAGGTCAAACGACGCGCCCCCTTTGTAGTTCGCAGCGCGCAGGAACCAGCGGAAGTAGTCGGCGCGCAGTTCCTTGTTCCAACCGCTCTTCGCGAAGCGCAGGATGCGGGCGTAGTCGATCTGTTCCTCCTGCGTGGGCGAATCATTCACCAACGGAGCAGCTTTGGCGACAATGCTGGCATCGCCGAGATACACGAGCACCTCGCAGAGATCCCGGTTCAGCGCCGGATCATTGGTCGGATACAGCGGCGACAGATGCGCGACCAGTTTGGCCTTCGTTTCGGCATCCGGTTCGCCAAGACGAGTGAAAGCGAGCATGTAATCGCGAATCAATGTCACGCGGTCGATGCCCTTGAGCGTTTTGAGGTCAATCTTGTTCAACGCGGCAAGGATTGGCTGCTGGAGTGATTTGTCGCCACCACTGCTGCGTGCCAGCGCCATGAGAGCTGTCAATGCAGCGCGCGGATTCGATTCGTTGAGGGCTTTGTCCTTCCATGAGGCCACGGGCTGATGCTCAAGGGCAATGCGGGCGGCGAAGCGGATGTTGCGGTCAGTCGATTCAAGGTGCGGCCAGGCGGCTTCAATAGCTTTGGCGTCTTGCTTGCCGTGGAAAGCTTCAAGTGAGCCTCGAACGTTCGGGGACATCGGATTCATGGGTCTGCTGAGCACCGATTCAGTCTTCTCGCTGCCCGTATATGTCACCCGATACAATCCCGACTGCACCTTGCGGCCACCGATGCTCACATACATCGCGCCATCCTTCTTCGAGACTTCGATGTCCGTCAGTGGCAGCGGTGAGGCGCTCATGAATTCTTCCTGCACGCCAGTGTAGCCGCCACCGTTCGGAGCGAGATGCACGGCATACATTTTGCCGTAGCTCCAGTCGCAGATGTAGAGCGCGTCTTGATACTTCGAAGGAAACTTCGCGCCATAGCCGAAGGCGACGCCGGTGGGTGAGCCGGGGCCGATGTCGCAGACGGCGTTCAAGCTGTCTTCCCAGCGCGCAGGCCATTTCTTGCTGCACGTGCGCCAGCCGAATTCACCGCCGCTCTGCATGAAACAGACGCGTGTGGGGCGATACCAGGGCATGCCGGTGTCCCATTCCATGTCGGCATCGAAGCCGAAGACGTCGCCCACACGATTGATCGCGATGTCATAGGTGTTGCGGGTTCCGGTGTTAATCAGTTCCCATTTTTTGCCGTCGAGATCGGTCTTCGCCAGCCAGCCGCCGGGTGCCAGCACGTCGCGCATGAAGCCACGGCCCAGAATCATCGGGAAAAGCTGGTCTTCGGCCCAATGACGCGGCACGCGACTCGTTTCGCAGCTCGGCTCGGGCGTTTGATTGCCGCACATCACATAGAGTGACTTGCCATCGGGTGAAAGCACGACGCCATGCGGTCCATGCTCGCCCGCTTTGCCAGGAAACGAGCGCAGCAGCTCCACGGTGTCGAATTGGTCGTCGCCATTGGTGTCCTTGCAACGGTAGAGGCCGCGACCTTGATACGCCTCGTCATTCACCACGCCGTAGAGGCTGCCATTGTGAAACAACAGGCCCTGGCAGTGACCGAAGTCGATGCTGAGCTTTTCGATCTTCGTTTCCGAGGGGCTGCCGCCAATCTCCGGCGGCGTGATGCGATAGAGCGCGCCGTATTGATCGCTGCAAATCATGCGCCCCTTGTCATCCTGCGTCATGGCAACCCAGGAACCTTGATCGGCTTTCGGTACGGAGTAGAGCAGCTCGGCCTTGAAGCCTTTCGCCATCTTGATCGCCGAGACTGGCGTGGCTTGATCGGCGATCTGCGCAAAGCTGGCGGCGGCAAGGCACAGGGAGGCGAGGAGAATGGCGGATGACTTCATGGTTGGAAGCGGATGATGCCGGGCAGCCATGAAACTGGCAAGCGTGATTGTTATCTCACGCCTTAAGCGCCCAATCGAGCAGCGACTGCGCATCCCGCCACACGCCTTCGCTGGTGTCATTGAGGATGACAACGATGCGGCGGCGGCCATTGCGTTCGCCGGTGGCGACGAGGCAGTAGCCTGCGGCTTCGGTGTAGCCGGTTTTCATGCCATCGCAGTAGCTGGCGGTGCGGAGCACACGGTTGGTGTTGGCCAGGTCGATGACTTTGCCGTCTGGCTTGGTGAACTTGAAACTCTGCAGCTTCACGATTTTGCGGATGTCTGGCAGCTTGTCTGCGGCCATGGAAATGGCGGCGAGATCACGGGCGGTGCTGTAGGGATCATCATCCGTGAGGGACGGCAGGCCGTGAGGATTGACGAAATGGGTGTTTTGCAGCCCCAGGGCTTTGGCACGCGCATCCATCTTCGCCGCGAAGGCGGCGACGCTGCCGGCATTATCACGGGCCAGCGCCTGAGCGATGTCATTGGAACTTTTGACCATCATCGCGGAGAGAAGCTGGCGACGGGTGTAGGTCTCGCCAACCTTGAGGCCGATACGAACGGGGGCACATTGCGTGTCCGCCAGCTCCACGGTGACGATTTTGTCCAGTTCACCCGCCTCGACGACGAGCAGGCCGGTCATGATTTTCGTCGTGCTGGCGATGGCACCGCGCAGATCTGGGTTTTTTTCAAAGTACACTTCGCCAGACTCAGGATCGATGACGATGCAGCGGCCGGCGGTAATCTGCGGGATGGGGCCCCGCAGGTTTTTGATCTCGATCTCGCGGCGAACTTTCTTCAGCTTCTCAGTCTCCTCGGCAAGCTGTGTTTCGAGTTGTATCTTGAGCTGCGCCACTGCGGCCTCACGCGAGGAGAGGTCGGCCTTTTCACGCTCAAGGCGCTGGCGCTCAGCGGCGATTTCACGCTCACGCTTGGAGATGCCAGCGGCTTTGGCCTCGACCTCCTCCTCACGCCACTGAAGCTGCTGCTCGCGCTTCGGATCGCCACAGCCGGTGATGGAAGCGCAAAAGAGACCTGCGAGCAAAGCACGACGCAGGTGGTGAAAAGGGAAGCGGGTGATCATTTCAGAGTTCGGCAAGGAGTTCCTTCAGACGGGCAACGGGCCACTGACCGGGAGCATTCGAGGTACCAATAAAGCCGTAATTCAGCAGGCTGCCACATTTTGCCAGTACCAGCCGCGAAACCCGGCCCCACGGCCCCATGCCCATGGCGGAAAGGCGCAGGCGGTGTGTTTCACCCGCCAGTTTCATGAGGCGGATCAGGTCGTCCTGCGTGTTGAGGTAGGTGGCGATCTTCACGGCATCGAGACCAGCCTGCTGGGCGAAATTCACGGCCCCACGCAGCACTTCATCGGCTGGCGTGGCCTGGAAGTCGTGGAATGAGCCGATCACCGGCACACCGGCAGCACGCGCCTTGGCAATCGTGCCCTGCAGTTGCGCTGCGCTGCGCAGTTCGAGGTCGATCAGCGTGGCAAGATCGAGCAGTGGCTCGATCATGGCCGCCCTGGCCGCCGGATCTTCGGGAGCTTGACCGCCTTCAGCCGGATGGCGGGCGGTCAGGAGCAAAGGCGTCACATTGCCAGCCAGCCGGGACCGCAAATCGGCTGTAGGCAGCTTTAACTGGTCCAGCCGCAGTTCCGCGACATCGCACAAGGCCGAACGTGCTGCAGCGTCAAGCGACATGAAATGCTCCAACGCCGCCAAGTCGGCGATGACCCCGACTGCAAGCGGTCGGGAGGAAAAGAGTAGGTTTTTGGAGGAAACAAGTTGTGCCATTGGCTAGGTTGACTATAATTTCAACAAATCTAAATAAGTTTCAGTTACTATTACCGACAATATGCTGGGCAGGAAGCAAGAAATCAATTTGCAGCTCACCGAGTTGTTCGACAGCGCGTTGCTGGCGTTCTGCTTGTGGTTTGGGCATTTCCTGCGCTCGGAACTGGTGCCGGTGTTCCTGCCGGACGCTCCGGAGATTCCGCCGTTTGAGAAATTTTACTGGGTCATCGCGGTCGTGGCCCCCTTCACTCCCATTGTTTTGGAGGCACGCGGCTTCTATTCGAACATCAGCAACAAGACGCCCGGACGCTCCGTGCGCCAGTTGGCGGAGGCGCTGGCCATCATCGGCATGTGCATCGCTTTCTGCATGGTGTTCTTCAAATGGTCGGTCGAAAGCCGCGCGGTGGTCATCTTTTCCGTCGCCCTCGGGGCGTTGTCACTGCTGCTGCGTGAGGCCTGGCAGCGTGACATGCTGCGTCGGCAGATGATTTCGGGCAAAGGCCGTGAGCGTGTGATCATCGCCGGAGCACAGGCCGATCTGGACGCCTTCCTCACGAACATGAACGCCGACCAGTGTGCCGAACTCGAGGTCGTGGGCCAGCTCGACATCATGCAACGTCCGATTTCGGACCTCGTGGCGGCCTTGCATGAGCACTCCATCAGCCGCGTGTTGTTTGCCGCCCAGCATGTGCACTTTAGTAAGATCGAGGAAGCCGTGCAGGCCTGTGAAACTGAGGGCGTCGAGGCCTGGATTGCCGCCGATTTCTTCCAAACCGCCATCGCCCGCCCGACCTTCGATGTGCTCGGCGGCCGCTTGATGCTGGTGTTTCACAGCACGCCACAGGCCTCGTGGGAGCTGCTGTTCAAAGGCATCGTCGATCGCGTCGGTGCGCTCATCATGCTTTTACTGTCCCTGCCGCTCTGGCTTGTGGCCATCATTGGCATCCGCCTCGGCTCACGCGGCCCGATATTCTTCAAGCAGGAACGCGCCGGCCACTACGGCAGGCCGTTCACCATGTGGAAGTTCCGCACCATGCATCAGAATGCCGAATCGCAGCGTGCAGGACTCGAAGTCCACAATGAGATGGACGGCCCCGTCTTCAAAATTACCAACGATCCGCGCATCTTCGCCTTTGGTCGCTGGCTGCGGCGGAACAGCATCGACGAACTGCCACAGCTCATCAACGTGCTGCGCGGCGAGATGAGCCTCGTCGGCCCGCGTCCCCTGCCCGTCTATGAGATTCAGCGCATCGAAAAACACGCGCAACGCCGCCGTCTCAGCGTCAAACCCGGCCTGACATGCCTCTGGCAGGTCACCGGCCGCAACGGCATCAAGAACTTCGAGGAGTGGGTCGCGCTCGACCTCAAGTACATCGACAACTGGTCTTTCTGGCTCGACCTGAAAATCCTCGCGCAAACCCTGCCCGCCGTGATTCGCGGCAGCGGCGCGAGTTGAACTGAGGATTCGCTGTCCCCGTCGTCCGAACTGTGGCACAGACGACGCACATGAAAGTAGAACGCCTCAAATACGTCATCTGGGCCGCCGACATGAACCGCGCCGTGAATTTCTATGCGCAGGTCTTCGGCGGCACGATTCTCAAGCAGAACGACATCATCAGCGAGGTTTCCATCTGCGATGGCATCATCGGCATCCACGGCGGTGGCGAAGGCACCCGCACCTGGACCGGCCTCAGCTTCCAAGTGCCTGACGTGATCGAAGGCGCGCACGAAATCGTCGCCGCTGGCGGTCAGCTCACGCGTGAGCCGCAGCCCGAAAACGGCGAGCCTCCACACCTCGCGATGTGCGTGGACACCGAGGGCAACGAGATCATGCTCACGCGCAAACGCGCGCACTGATCACAGCTTACGCCAGCGACGGCACGCGGACATTCACATCCACATCGGCATTGTAGTCCACACCTTCGAGGCCAAAGCCGAACAGGCGGAGGAAGCTGGACTGGTAGCCTTCGAAGTCGCCGAGTTCGGCGAAGTTTTCGGTGTTCACCTCGGCCCAGCGTTTGCCGACGAGTGCTTGAACGGCGGGAGCCATCTCCCAGTCATCGACGCGGATGCGTCCGGCTTCATCGGGCTGCGGTTTGCCGTTGTAGAGGCGTTCGCGGAAGAGGCGGTCCATCTGCTCCATGCAATCTTCATGCGTGCCTTCGGCCTTCATGACCTTGTAGAGCAGCGAGATGTAAAGTGGAACCACAGGAATCGCGGAGCTGGCCTGCGTGACGAGCGCCTTGTTCACGGAGACCCAGGCCTTGCCCTTGATGGCAGCCAGTTTGGTGTCGAGCGCGCGTTGCACACGCTCCAGGTCTTCCTTGGCGCGACCGATGGTGCCGTTCTTGTAGATCGGCCAGGTCACTTCCGGCCCGATGTAGCTGTAGGCGACGGTTTGCGTACCTTCGGCGATCACTCCGGCTTCGAGCAGCGCGTCGATCCACATTTCCCAGTCTTCACCACCCATAACGGCCACGGTTTGGGCGATCTCGTCGTCGTTGGCAGGCTCGATGGTCACTTCATTGACCACGCCATTGCCGGTGTTGAGGTTTTTGTTCGTGTAGGACGCGTTGCCAATGGGTTTGAGCACCGATTTGAAGACCTCACCGGTCTTCGGATGCGTGCGGCGAGGCGAAGCGAGGCTGTAGATGACGCAATCGACCTGTCCGAGATCTTGCTTGATCGCCTCGATGACTTCCGTCTTCATCGCGTCGGAGAAAGCGTCGCCATTGAACGAGCGCGCATACAAACCAGCGGCCTTCGCTTCGCTCTCGAAGGCGGCGGAGTTGTACCAGCCCGTGGTGCCGCAGCGATCGGCTTCAGCGGGTTTTTCAAAGAACACGCCAATGGTGGCCGCGTTCGAACCAAACGCCGCCGCGATGCGCGAGGACAGGCCGTAGCCGGTGGAAGAACCGATCACGAGCACCTTCTTCGGCCCGTTGGCGATGGGGCCGCGTCCTTTGACGACAGCAATCTGGTCGGCGATGTGTTTGGCACATCCGGTGGGATGCGCGGTGGTGCAGATGAATCCACGAATTTTAGGGGCGACGATCATAATTGGGTATTTTGAGCGTTAGCAGCCGCACAGGGGCTGGCAACTGGTTTTCCCCGGCTGAAATCATCCGCACCCCAAGAGCGCTTGAAATGAGTTCGTGTCTTCAAGCAGCCGGAATGGTAATTTACCGTTCGAATTCGCCCATCCAGCCAGCTCACCATGAAGTTCGCGTTCATTTTCTCTCTCACTCTCGGCCTTTGCGCCGCTGCGCCCGCCGCGCTCGAAATTCGTGCCGCCATCGAACCACCCCTCGTGCCGGGACTTGTGGTCACCGAATATCCACGTCATGAGCTGCAGTCGAATGACAAGCACAGTTTCATCGTGCCGGTGGAGAAACTCGGCGAACCTGTCGGGGAGAAATTCATCGTCGAATCCCTGGCACCGTGGAAATGGGAGAGCGAGCGCAACGCCGTGGCGCGAGGTCTTCTGGAGATCGCGGTGGATGGCGACTACCGTTTCACCACCCGCAGTTTTTATGATCGCAATCTGCTCATGATTGATGACAAAGTCGTGTGCGCATTCGGCGATGGCGACGAGACCGTGGCGACGATCTCACTCAAAAAAGGCCGCGTGAGCATTCTCTCCGCCGGATTTGTCGGTGGCCGCGGTTCCGCCGGCATTCAGGTGCGCTGGCAGCCCCCAGGTCAGAAGGAACTGAGCGCCATACCTCCCCACCTGCTCAAACACATTGATGACGGCACAGTGAAGCCCCAACCGAAGGAAGAAAAGAAAGCAGGCAAGGAACCGCGTCCGACAGGCCTGCTCGCCACGCATCTCATCACAGTCGCCGATGACTTCGTCGTCGAGGCCTACAAGAACGGGGTGCGCATTCAAGACGGCCAGCGCAAGCTGTTGAATGAGATTCACGGTGCCACGGCCGAACGTATGAATGTGGACGTGCGGCCCGGTGACTGGCTGGTGTTTCACGTCGTGAACAACCATCTGCGCTGGGGTGGGTCGAAATACTTCGCCGTGGCCGGCTGCCTCGCGCACAACGAATTCGGTTTCGTCTCCGATCCTGCCTCCGAGGCCTGGTCCGTCTGTGATGAGCCGTCACGCGTTCGTGATTTCATCCGCCAGCGCGATGAAGGCACGGATATTCGCGCTGGTGCCATCGCCAAGCCTTGGGAAGAAGGCGATGATCACATGCGCGAGCACGCAGGTGCTGGATTTCCCGGCAAGGCGCTCTGGGGCGGTGGCGGCTCGACGTGGATCAAGTTCGTCGCACCCAAAAACCTGCCCAAACCGGTCGCTTTACCCTCCCATGAGAAGGTGCCGGTGAAAGAGATCACCACGCCTGCTCCCACGCCGCCACCAGCACCCAAAGCCATGCTCAGCCCCACCCGCTGGCCGGTGCAGATTTTGTACGCCATGTATGGCAGCGGCAGCAGGAATGCCGACGTCACGTTGCGATTGAAGGAACTCGTTGAGGTGAAGAAAACCGTTTTTGCCGTCGATCCACCGACGC
>JAYVIO010000170.1:0-4758 GCA_043770175.1 Verrucomicrobiales bacterium
TGGTCCGGCGCGGACTGGTGTGATCACCGCACCGCACCGGTGCCGCTCTGCTTGAAGTAATCGTCACGCATGCGGCGCAACTCTTCGAGGCGGGACGAAATAGCAGTGTGCTCGCGTGCGGCTTCGATCTTCTGATTGCGGACGAAATGATTGTTGTCGCCAAACGAACGCCACGGACCGGCCGGAACCTCGCTCACATCCACAAAACGCCAGTCGCAATGACCACTGCTGGACATGCCGAGGTAATCACGCACGGCAGGCGAGATATCGAGGCCGGCACCACGGTTGCTGGCGTTCTTGGGGCGGGAGCTGCCGAAGACATATTCATGGTCGTCCGTGACGAAGGGGCCGCAGTCCTCCCACTGCGCGTAGCAAACGCGGTTGCCGGAGCGGATCGCGAGCCAGGTGCCTTTGAGCACCGTTCTGCCGGAACGGGTGAAGCGCTGCTTGAACCATGGAATAACCTTGGAGGCCTCCGGCTTGTGTGCGCTGGAATCAATGCAGTCGTTGTAGGGCAGCGCCACATAGAACGGGTTCTGCCGCGGGGTGAAACCAATTGGTGTAAAGTTGTCTTTGCGCTTGGTGGGATCAGGGTCGTCGTAGCCACCAAAATTATCCATCCACTTGGTGTCCCAGGAACTTTTGTCGTTTGGCGTCGGGTTGTTTTCCGTCGGTTGCTCACCCACCCAGAACACCGTGGCCATGATGTCGATCTTCCATGGATACCGGGCGTAAGCGGTCTGCGGCATCGCTTGCGTGCTGAAATTGGGCAATGCGGAGGCGATGCTCCGCGGCTGCGGCTCAGGCTTGGTAGGTGGTGGTGACTCGCGCTTCGCAGCAGGAGCTGCGGACGATTTGCTTTTCGACACCACCGGCTCTGTGTCACGTTTTTTCAATGCCGCGACGGCTCCAGTCGCAGAAACCGACGACACCCCCTGACCCAATGCCGAACCCGTCGTCGCGAGAGACGCGGCGACAATCAAAGAACTGAAAAAACGTTCGGCAGGCATGGGGTTGGGTCCGATTTGGCTGAATTGTAGCAGGTTCACAGGGCAAACCGCAATCTGTAATTCGCCGTGTGAGGCACGACCGCCTGGCAAATCCGATGGCTCTGATTGGCGAAGCAACCGCGCAAGACCATCGACAAAGCCGTTATGACGCTGTTCAAACAGCAGTCGGGAGACACCACCGAACCGCAGCCGGACGCAGCGGCAATAATCTCAATAGCGGCGCAGGGTGGAATCCTGCGGGGCATGCTCATTGTCGGTTTCGGGATAATCGAGCGTGTAATGCAGCCCCCGGCTTTCATGGCGGCGGATGGCACACTCGACGATCAAGGAGGCGGTTTCGACGAGATTGCGCAGTTCGAGGATTTCGCTGGTGACATGGTTGTTCCAGTAAAACTCCTGCACCTCGCGCTTGAGGTTCCGCAGGCGGGCGGCGGCACGCTGGAGGCGTTTGTTGGTGCGCACGATGGAGACGTAGTCCCACATCAGGCGGCGAATTTCGTCCCAGTTGTGGTAGATCACGACGAGTTCGTCATTCTCCACGTCGCCGCTGGTCTCCCATGGTCGCAGTTCATAGCTTTGCTCGGCGATTTTCCCCTGCGGCATCTTTTTGAGGAGGTGCGCCACCGCACGCTGCGCGGTGACGCAGCATTCGAGCAGTGAATTGCTGGCGAGACGATTCGCGCCATGCAGGCCGGTGCAGCCTACTTCGCCCACAGCGCAGAGGCCGCGGATGCTCGTGGCACCATTCACATCCGTGAGCACGCCACCGCACTGGTAATGGGCGGCGGGCACCACGGGAATCGGTTCCTTCGTGATGTCGATGCCAACTTCGAGGCAGACCTTCTGGATGTTCGGGAAATGACTCGCGATGAAGTCGGCGGGTCGGTGGCTGATGTCGAGATACACGCACGGTCCGCCGGTGCGTTTGATCTCGTGGTCGATGGCGCGTGAAACGATGTCACGCGGCGCGAGCGAGCCACGCTTGTCGTAACGTTGCATAAATTCCTGCCCGTCTTTGCCGATCA
The DNA here is from genome assembly GCA_043770175.1 of Verrucomicrobiales bacterium. Lineage (GTDB taxonomy): Bacteria > Verrucomicrobiota > Verrucomicrobiia > Verrucomicrobiales > Verrucomicrobiaceae > Prosthecobacter. The sequence goes on from JAYVIO010000170.1 coordinate 2,036, forward strand.
ATCGCGCACCTTCACCGCGCATCGCCTCGGTGATGAGAAACGAGCGCTTCTGCGGATGGTACAGGCAGGTGGGATGGAACTGGATGAACTCCATGTTCGAAATCGTCGCTCCAGCACGCCACGCCATCGCCACGCCGTCACCTGTCGCCACCATGGGATTCGTGGTGTACAAATACACACGCCCACAGCCGCCAGTAGCGAGGATCACACGATCGGAGCGAAAGGTGTGAACATCTCCGCTGGTTTCATCGAGTACATACAGTCCAAGCACGCGATCCTCGGAAACGAGGCCAAGTTTCGCCGTCGTGATGATGTCGATGGCGTAATGATTCTCGTAGATCGTGATGTTTGGCTTCGCGCGCACGGCGGCGAGAAGCTTTTCCGTGATCTCGCGGCCCGTGGCGTCCGCAGCATGCAAAACTCGACGTGCCGTGTGCCCGCCTTCCTTGGTCAAATCAAACTCAAGATGGCCGCTCTCCGACTCACGTTGATCGAAATGCACGCCCCACTTCACCAAATCAGCGATGCGGGCCGGCCCTTCGCCAACAATCGTGCGCACGGCCTGTTCTTTGCACAGACCGGCTCCGGCGATGAGCGTGTCGCTCACATGCTTCTCGATCGAATCCGTCTCAGCCGTGACGCAGGCGATGCCGCCCTGCGCCCAGTTGGAGTTCGAGTCCAAAGCCCCACGTTTCGTGACCATCACGACATTGCCATGCTCTGAAGCATGTAGGGCGGCCACCAAGCCTCCTGCGCCGGTTCCGACGATGATAAAATCCGCCTCGATCATGGATGTTGTCTGTCGGTGCGGATGATCTCACATGCAAGGCACTACCATGTCGTGCCCAAACTCCACCGCGTGGCGAGGTCGAGCAGGTCAGGACGCAGCGGCCATTCGTCGGCACGCGGTTCCTGGCCTTCGTGGCGTTTGCTGGCGCCTTTCAGAGCCATGCAGCCTGTGTTATCGCCGATCTGGCGGATCGCTTCGACATCCTCGGCGGTCAGGCGCTGCTCAGGCAGGGCGGCGAGATCGTCGAGCTTGCTCTCAATGGTGCGTGCGCCTTCGCCGTGTTCTTGAATCATGGTGGGCACCACGCTTTTCACGCCCTTGTTTCCCAGCGTCCACTGGCAGGCCAGTTGGAGCATGGTCAGGCCGTGCTTCTCGGCAAAGGGACGCACTTTTTCAAGTTTCTCGACGCCGTGCTCGATCCAGTCGCCCGGACGATGCGTGCGGTGGTCACCATCACGGAATTTGTGGCCGGGTTTCACGTCATCGTGGAACAGACCGCCGTAATCGACCACGCGGGCCAGAATATCGACGCCGTTCTTTTCCGCCGCACCGAGCACGTGCTGGCCGGGCCAGGGCTCGAAGGGATTCAGAATGATCATCGCCCAGTCCATGCGATCACCGAAACGCTCGAAGCACTCGATCATGTCGAGCGTGAAGCCGTTCGCAGGTCCAGGAGCAATACCGAGGCGGTCGGTGAGGCCTTCTGTCTTCAGCGCGGTGAAGGCGTCCCACACTTTTTCGCTCGTGTAGGCGATGCTATCGGGATTGTGCAGCATCAGGAGGTCAAACTTCGAGGTCTGGCAACGCTCCAGGCTCTTTTCCGCCGCCATTTTGAGGTAATCGTAATACTTGTCCGGCCCGCGCAGCGCGGGGTCGGTGAAGCGCGGGTAGCCTTTCGAGCCCTGGCGAATGCCCTCGTAAATATCGTGCCCGATGATGCCTGCGAGGCAGTATTCTTCACGCGGAATGCCTTTGAGCGCCTCGCCCAACAGCGAATCAGCACGGCCCACGCCATAGACGTCCGCCGTGACAAACGTCCGCACGCCTTTCTCAAACGAATCACGCATGAGCTGCATGTAATGCTCCTCAGAGAGCTGTTCTCCATAGTGCATGAAGCGTCCGCCGCTCCAGGTGCCGTAGGCTGTTCGTGTCAGGTTCATAAAGTGTGAGGTTGGGTTTTGAGGGGCGGATACATACCAAGTCCGCTCTGCCTTTCAAACAAGGATCGCAGGCACCACGCGACGGGCACAGGAATTGGCAAGATCGGCGGAGCCAATGGACTGCATCTATTTCCCCGCCTCTTTGACCAGCAGGTCGGCGATCTTCTCCGCCGAGTTCTTCACCGCGAGCTTCTGGGCAGCTTTTTTCATCTCTCCGGCCTTGCGCGGGTCGTTGAAGACGCTGCGCACGGCATCGGCGAGCGTGTCGGCGTTGAGATCTTTCTCCCGCATCAGGCGGGCGGCACCGGCCTGGTCGAAGATCTCCGCGTTGCGGGTCTGGTGATCTTCAGCGGCATGCGGATATGGCACCAGCAGGCTCGGCACACCAAAGTAGGCGAGTTCCGCCATCGACGAGGCGCCTGACCGCGCAATGGCGAGATCGGCAGCACGGTAGGCCAGATCCATGCGATGGCAGAACGCGGCGACGTGTTGCTTGAGCAGCGGAACCTTCGCGTACACGTCGCGCACCTCTTCGTAATCCGTCGGACCGGCAATGTGCAGCACCTGGATGCCCATGGCTTCAAACTGATCAAGCGCCTGGCCCACAGCGCGGTTCACGCCGCGTGCGCCCTGGCTGCCGCCCATGATCAGGAGCGTGCGCCTGTCCTTGTCGAGCTTGAAAAAGGCGCGTGGATCGTCGCTGTTCGGCTTGCGCATGCTGCTGCGGATCGGCGTGCCGACGACGCGCACATCCTCGTGCTTCGGGAAGTGCG
>JAYVIO010000171.1:0-4750 GCA_043770175.1 Verrucomicrobiales bacterium
CACACGAGTGACATCGAGGTTCTCAGTGGCGTGTTGGCGGATGAAGCGGAGTGCGGCGGAGATGCGCGGGTCTTCGACGGCGACGATGTCGCTGGATTGACGCACGACGATGTCGCCGGGCAGGTGGAGGTGCTTCTCGCTGGGCTTGGGGATGCGTTTGCGCTGCATCCACTCGTCGAGCACGCGTGCGGCATCATAGCCGACGGCTTGGCCGCGCAAACGCACGCTGGATAGAGGTGGTGTGGCGGTCTCGCAGAGCATGTTGTCGTTCTCAGCACCGACGACGGCGACTTCCTCCGGCACGGCGATGCCAGCGCGGCGTGCGGCGTCGAGCAGCCAGAAGCCGAGTTGGTCGTTGACGGCGAAGATGCCGACGGGTTTGGGCAAATCACGCAGCCAAGCGACGAGATCGCTTTGATGTTGCTCCCAATTTTTGCGCTTGGATTGAAACACGGGGCAGTCGAAGCCGAAGTCGCGCACGGCTTGAGCGAAGCGCTCACTGCGCTCGATAAAAAAAGCCTCGGAGGCATCCAGAGCACAGGCGAAGCGCTGGAAGCCGCGATGGCGGAAGTGCTCAGCCACGCGGGTGCCGACGACGCTGTTGTCCATGCCGACAAAAGGAAACGAGTGTTTTAAAATACTCGTGCGCAGTTCGACGACGGGCAGCTTCGTGGCCTTGAGCTGGCGTAGCATGGTCTCATCGACGGTGCGTGAGAGAATGCCGTCGCCGGACCAATTCTTGAGCCAATCCGGGAAACTGCTGCGCAAATCACGCGGTTCCAAATACAACGACCACGGGCCATGCTCCGCCACATAGCGCCGGATACCACGCACGATGTCGCGGCCATAGGAACGCGAGGTGTCCACGAGGACAGCGACCTGCGGGATGCGGGCAGTTTTTGCGGCTGACGGACGGGAAGGCACGGCGCATCAAAGACTGCATTGGCAAATCATTCCAGATTTTTTGGGGTAACTCTTTGGTCCGTTCAGGGTTAAAGCTCCCCTGCATGAGAATCCCCCGCTCCATTCCACTCCCTGTTCTCCTCCTCCGCACTGGCGGCTGCGTCCTCGTGTCCGCCTGTCTGGCAGCATCGACACAACTGCCGCCTAACGAGGTGAAAATCACCACCGAGGGCAATTACCGGCACATCACTGCGAACGGCATCCCCGATCACACGCCGGGAGAGTTTCCGAACCGGCACAACCCGAATGTCATTGGCCCACAGAGCTATGACTACAAAGTGCCGCTGAAGCCGAAGTTGGCAGAGAAACCGGTGGCGTATCACATGCAGCCGTTTGGTATCGCGGTGAATGGGGTCGTGCTGGATCCCTTTGCCGCCGAGTGGTGGCAGGGCAATTCGGCAAGCGGCTGGCAATATGAGCCGCATGGCGGCGCGATTGATCTCGGCCTCGATTCCAGCAATGCGCATGTACAACCGAACGGCGCGTATCACTACCATGGCATTCCGAACGGCCTGCTCGAAAAACTCGGTGGTGACAAGCCTAAGGTGGTGCTCATCGGCTGGGCGGCGGATGGATTCCCCATCTATGGCCCGTGGGGTTACAGCGAGGCGAAAGATACCAAGAGCGCATTGAAGAAGCTGGCTTCCAGCTACGCCATCAAACAAGGCACACGTCCCGCAGGCTCACCCGGGGGCAAGTACGATGGGGCCTTTGTGCAGGACTATGAATACATCGAAGGCTCCGGCGATCTCGACGCCAGCAACGGTCGTTTCGGTATCACGCCCGAGTTTCCCGAAGGCACTTACCACTATGTGCTCACGGCGGAGTATCCGTTCGTACCACGTCAGTTTGCGGGCACACCGGATGCGAGCTTCCAACGCCGTGGCCCTCCCGGTGGCGGTGGATTCGGCCCGCCTGGACGTGGCAGGCGTGGTGGCCCTGGAAAGGGTCCACCGCCCGGTTTCCTCCCGCGACCACCGTTTTGAATCAAACCGCTTCCACCCGCACCGCTGAGTGCTTGTAGCTTGGCTGGCGGCTGTGCGGATCGAAGGATGCATGCGTGAGCTGGTTTACGCGATTGTCATGCATCGGCAGAAAGACCTCGCCGGGTGACACGCAGGTCGTGATGCGCACCTTGGTGGTCAATTCGGCTCGTGGTGAAATCACACGCACGCACACGCCCTCGCGGATGCCGAGTTTGTCGGCGTCCTGCGGGTTCAAATCGAGCATCAGCTCTTCCGGCATCATCTTCGCCAGCACGGCGGACTTCGCGGTGCGTGTTTCCGTGTGCCACTGCGCGCTGGTGCCGCGTCCCGTAAGCAGGATCAGCGGAAATTCGTCGCTGCGCTGCTCTGGAATAGGTCGTGGTTCATCAAAGACGAATTTCGCCCGCTTGTCGGGCGTGAAGAACTTCCCATCTGCGAACAACCGCCGTTCTTTAAAGCTTGAAACATTAAACTTGGAACTTTGAACTTTCGTGAGCGGCCACTGCACGCCGCCGCTTTTCCGAATCATCTCGTAACCATTGATGCCGGTGATGTCGCACGGCTGGTTTTCCGAACAGCGCTGCAGCACGCGGAAGACGGCTTCGGGGCTGCTCCAGCCGCGAAACAAGTCCTCACAGCCCCAATAGTGCGCGATGAGGCGAAAGATGTGAAAATCGGCCAGCGCCTGGCCGGGTGCGCGGCGTGCTTTCGGGCTGTGGCCGATGCGGCGTTCGGAATTGATGAAGCAGCCTTCTTTTTCGCCCCAACCCGCAGCAGGAAGGACGAGATGGGCACGCTTCGCAGTCTCCGTGGTGCAGTACATGTCCTGCACGACGAGGAAATCGACTTTGTCGAGGATGCGATTGAGTCTGCCCTGATCAATCCACGAATGACTCGGGTTAGTGGCGATGAACCAGAGTGCTTTCACCGTGCCAGCATCCGCAGCGTCAATGATTTGATCATACGCGAGGCTGGGCTGGTCGGGAATGCGCTCCACGGGAATGCCGGTGGCAACGGCGATTTTTTCGCGATGCAGCGGATTGCGGAAATCGTGACCGCCAAGAAGATTCGTCGTGTTGGAGAACAGGCGTGATCCCATCGCGTTGCACTGGCCGGTGATCGAATTGGCTCCCGTGCCCGGCTTGCCGATGTTTCCCGTCATCAGCGCCAGATTGATGATCGCCTGTGCCGTTCGCGTGGCCTCATGGCCTTGATTGACGCCCATCGTCCACCAGAAGGAGACACGCGGGGTGCCGGTGATGATCGTCTTGGCGAAATGGGCGAGTTGTTCCGTGGTGAGGCCGGTTTCGGTGATCACTCGCTCAGGCGTGAACTCGGAAACGAACTCAGCAAAGACATCAAAGCCATTGGTGTGGTCGCTGATGAAGGTTGGGTCAAGCCCACCCTCACGAATGATAAGATGAGCGAGGCCGTAAAGCAGCGTGAGATCGCTCTTGGGCTTGATGGCGTAGTGCTGCGTGGCCGCCATGGCGGTTTCCGTTTTGCGAGGATCGACGACGATGATCTCGCGAGGGCGTTGGTTGCGCAGCACGCGCTGCCACATGATCGGATGTGCGATGCATGGGTTCGCACCGATGAAGACGATCACATCGCTCTCTTCAAAGTCAGCATAGGTGAACGGCGGCGCATCAAAGCCGAAGCTCTCCTTGTAGGCGGTCACGGCGGTGGCCATGCATTGACGCGTGTTGCCATCGCCATGGCGCATGCCCATGCCGAATTTGGCGAGAGCGCCGAGGAAGGCCATCTCCTCAAACATGATCTGCCCCGTGCTGATGAACGCGGCGGCCTCCGGGCCATACGCGTCGAGAACTCGGCGCATGTGGTCGCAGAAGTATTTGAGAGCTGTGTCCCAATCGACTTCTTTGCCATGCAGTAGCGGCATCCGGGCGCGGTCGGGTGCATCAAGCACGCTGAGCGCCTCCCAGCCCTTCGGACAAGCGGTGCCGAGATTGACGGGATAGTCGGGATCAGGCGTGAGATTGATCGCCGCACCGTCTTTGAGATGCAGCGTGAGGCCGCAACCGGTCGAACAGAAGCCACAGATGGCTTTCGTCGTCGAATCCGGCATCAAGCGTGATGGCACTTGTCCGAGGCCAAACTTCGCCGGCTCGCGCACCAAGTCCGTCGTCAGCGGGCCGGTCCATTCGCGAAAAGTCATGGCGGGTGCGGTGATCATGTCAGTTCCCAGGCATTTTGAAGCCAGCAGCGGCGGTGAAGAAGTAGCGACGCTCGATCAACTGGCTGCCAAACGTGAGCAGCAGCGACAGAGTGAGCATCCATGGCATCGAAGCGCCGCCAGCGATCAAAACAGGAATCATGAGGCCGGACATCACAAGCACCAGACCACGCAAATCGAGATGAGGAGAGAGATGCTTTTGCAATATGCGTGCGGATTTGTGCCACGCGCTGGCTTCCTCACTCAATGCCTGACGGAACTTCGAGATGTCCCAAATCGAGAGACTCCAGAGAAACAAGAGCGTGAACGCCATCGCCCACGCAACGATTTCAATGCCGAGCCAGCACCAAACTGTGGCGCATAAGCCAGCGCCGAGCAGCAGCATGGTGCCAGCAAATTTTCCCGCGACATTCACCATCGACCAAAACGGCCTGCGCGTGTCCACATAGACCATCACCGAGCACCACACGGCCACCAAGGCCGCCAAGGCGGTGCCGGTGACGGCAAGACGCATCCAATCCATGCTGCCAAACCACCATGTGGCAAAGATGGCTGAACCTCCGGCGGGCAGAGCACCAAAGGCCATGATCTCGCGTGACAGCCA
>JAYVIO010000172.1:0-4727 GCA_043770175.1 Verrucomicrobiales bacterium
CAAAAAGATCGCCAGCACGGCCCGCAATGCCGGCATCGGCGGCTTTGAGTGGATGGAAGGCATCCCCGGCAACCTCGGCGGCGCCATCCGCATGAACGCCGGTGCCATGGGCACGGAAACCTTCGACCAAATCGTCAGCGTGCGCTTCATCGACACGGATGGCGGCATCAAAGAGAAACCGCTCTCCAATATCACGCACCACTACCGGAGTGTTCCCGAATTCGAGGAGCGCTACGTCGTTTCTGCCGTGCTAAAAGGCTCACCAGCAACGCAAACCGAGATCGACACCAAACTCGCCGCCTCACATCACAAACGCCGCACCAGCCAGCCCGTCGGCGCGAGTGCCGGATGCACCTTCAAGAATCCCGAGGTCTGCGGCGCGGGCAAACTCATCGACGATCTCGGCCTCAAAGGCCGCAGCGTCGGTAAAATGATCGTTTCCGACGTTCACGGGAATTTCATCGTCAACCAAGGCGGTGCCACTGCCCGCGAAGTGCTCGATCTCGTTGCCCAGATCAAAGAAACCGCGATGCAGGAGCGCGGCGTGACGCTGGAGATGGAAGTGAAGGTCATCGGCGAGGATCAGCCGCTGCCGCTTTGACGGAGCGCACGCGTCCGCGCGTGCTGTTTCCCGCGTCCGCGCGGGAAACCGTTCTGCAGACCCCTTTGTCTCGCAGATCGTGGCAGACCCGGCGATTGCTTCAGGGACGGACTTCGGCGGGGACGCCGAAGTCAGCCCGCGGGACGCGTGCGCTCCATATTCCTGACTCGCTCCAAGCTTGCGCTTTCACGCGTCAGCGGTGAGCTTTCCGCTTGATGCAGAAACTCGCACTCATTCTCTTTCTCCTTGGCCTGTTCGTGACCGGTTTGTTCGGCACGGAGACGCGGCTGCTGTTTTTCTGGCCGGGATGTGCGTTGATCGGACTCGCTGGGTTGATTGCGGTGCTGCGCTGGAAAGTGCGCGTGAGTTTCCAGCCGAGCGACTGGTGTTTGCTCACGGTGCTGGCGCTGGCAGGCTACTTTGGCTGGCGGGCGTGGGTTTCGCCGGTGGGAGTCTATGCGCGTGAAGACGGAGCGATTTTGCTGGCCTGTTTCGTGGCCTATTTGATGACCGTGACGGCGGTGAGCCAGCCCAAATGGCGACTGGGAATCGTGTGCGTGCTGCTGGTGCTTGTGGCGGGCAATCTGACGGCCGGTTGGCTCAATTTCAAAGGGCGCTGGGATTTTCATCTTATTCCAGGCTTCTCACGCTCGTTCCCGGCGGGGCGCATCGGCGGCTTCTTCAACAATCCGAATCATCTGGCGGCCTTTTTGTCGTTCGCAGTGTTTCTTTCGACGGGTGTGATGTTGTTTGCCCGAATTCACATCGCGTCACGGCTGCTGCTGGGGTTTGGCATTCTCGCGATGCTGGCAGGCACGGCGCTGACGATCAGCCGTGGGGCCATGCTGGGCATGGCGGTGGGTGGCGTGGTGTTTGTGCTGCTGACGCTCTGGGTCATGTGGCGCACGCGGCGTTCCATGTTCAAGTGGCTGGTCATCGCCCTGCTGCTGGTTTGCGGCGCTGTGGGCGGTGCGCTTTACAAGGTGAACGAGGACTCAATGCTCACACGGCAGCTTGCCACGCCGCTGGGCGAAGACATGCGCACGCACATCTGGCGTGCGGCGCAGGCGCAGCATGCGGAGTCACCGTGGATCGGCTCTGGTGCGCGCATGTTCTATGAGGGCGGCATCCGGCTGCGCGATCCTGAAACACCGGCACAAACGGGGGATGCGCTCTTCGCGCACAACGAATACCTGCAAACACTGGCGGATTACGGTTGGACCGGGCTGGTGCTAGTGGTGCTCGTCGTGCTGGCGCATCTCATGAATGGCCTCCGCTTCCTGCGCTGGTTCGCGGCGGAGAAATTTCCCGCCACCGGCATGCTGGGCAGCAACACGCTGGCGCTCACACTCGGCGGTATCGCGGCGCTGGTGGCGACGCTGGTCCACGCAGCGTTTGAATTTCACGGTCATGTGGCGGTCACCGCGATCCTGGGGGCCATCGTGGTCGGCTTGCTGGCGAATCCGGGGATCGAGAGCGAGGTCTTCAAGTCACGCCGCATCTGGGGTCTGCGTTTCGTGATGAAAATCGTGATGCTGGCCGCTTCGGCGGCGATGATTTACGGCACGGCGATCTTTGGCGTCGCGGATGCGCATGCGGCCATCGCGCAGGTCCAAAACAAACGCGGTGAGACCGCCTCGGCGATGAAGAATCTCGCCCGTGCCACTGAAACAGACCCGCGCAACGCCATCCTCGCCCACCAACACGGCCTGGCACTGCTGGATTCCGTCAAGCCGGACATGCGTGAGGAAGATTTCCGCCATGCCGTGGCTGCTGCGGTGACGGAATTGACACGCGCCACCACGCTGAACCCGTTCAATTATCTCTATCAACTCGCCCTGGCAGACGCGCTCGACGCAGACCGCAAGCCCGACGCGGCGCTGCAGGCCATCCAACGGGCATTGACTCTGGCACCGCTGTATGAGGAGCCGCGCATGGCTTTAGGCATGCATTACCACCGCTTGGGGAAGTTCGAGGAGGCTGAGTTCGCCTACCTCTGGGCCGGGCAGGCGAAAGCGCTGAACCGTGAAGGCACCACCAACTGGCTGGACAACTACCGCCAGCTCCTGCGCCACACCGCCATCCTGGCCGAGCGCGAACGGGCGGCCCTGAACAGCAAAAATTAGCCGGGAAGCTGCCGCAGATCCTCCAGATCCTTGGGGCGGCCGCTGGCGAGTTTGTTTTGCCTGAGATGTACGAGATCGATAAAGTTCACCCGCAAACCGGCGATGCGTGCCTGCTTGCGTGTCTTCCAGCATGCATCAAATGAAACACCGTCGATTTTGTTGATAACCTCCAGGCGGTTTGGCTGCCAGCCAACCCGCACGATGTTGCCAGGCTCAAGAAACAGAGCTGCAAGCGGCGGCTCACGAAAACCAAAGTCGCGAAACACTTCGATGAGCAGGGCGGCATTGCGTGCGGAGAGTTCCACGAAAAAATCAATGTCCCCCGTGTAGCGGGGAAAGCCGTGATAGGCGACGGCATAACCGCCAACTACCAAATACTTAACGCGCTTCTGATTGAGCAACTGTATAAAGTCGCGGAAGTCCTCGGGAAGCGGGATCATAACCTGCGTGATTCATCTGGCGGAGCAGTTCCACGATTTCTAGCCGTTTTTTCGGCGTCATGCGCAACCAGTCCTGCCGATCCCTAGCCTCGGCGGCTGCAAAGCCGTCAAAGACCTGAAGCTGGCGGTCCAGCCGGGATGATTCGTAAAGTGCGCGTGCCATGAAATGCAGTGGCATCCTACTCGTGGCGGACGTCCTGTCGAGATCCGTATGATGAGATCAACAGCGCATTTGCCCTTCCGCCGAATCCAGCTAGTATCGCCGCCCTCATGGCTCTCGCAAAAATCACCCAAGTGACCGGCCGCGGCGTTTACGTGCCCGGCTCGGACATCGACACCGACCGCATCATCCCCGCACGCTTCATGAAATGCGTGACGTTTGACGGCCTCGGCGAATTCGCCTTCTACGACGTGCGTTTCGACAAGGACGGCAAGCCCACCGGCCACCCGCTCGACGATCCGCGTTTCAAAGGCGCCAACATCCTGCTTTCCGGCACGAATTTCGGCTGTGGCAGCTCGCGTGAACATGCCCCGCAGGCGCTGTATCGCTTCGGCATCCGGGCGGTGATCGCCGAGAGCTTCGCGGAGATCTTTTTCGGCAACTGCACCACGCTGGGCATCCCGTGCGCGGTGGCCTCGGGTTCCGACATCCGCGTGCTTGCTGCGGAGATCGAGCGCAACCCGCAGCTCGAAGTCACCATCGACGTCGCCGCAGGAAAAGTGTTCTTTGAAGACCAGGAATTTGCCATCACGCTGCCCTCCACCGCCCATGAGGCGCTGACCACGGGCAAGTGGGACCCGATTGCCGAACTGCTTGAAAACAAGGACGCCGTGCATGCGCGCATCACTGCGCTGGGTTTCGCCTGAGCTGTCACACACCTTTCAACGGACGCATGGCCGCCTCTGACACCGCGAAGACAGCAGGCTCACCGTCGGTCATCCGGATCTCGTCGGCATCGCGTCAGTTGGTCTCGCCTGACACGGTTCACGTCATCGGTCATCGCAATCCCGACACCGACGCGATCTGCTCCGCCATCGGCTATGCGGCGTTTCTGCGCGATGTGCGCGGCATGAAGGCTGAGGCCGCATGCTGCGGCGAACTTAGCGTGCGCACGAACTGGGTGTTGCAAACCGCTGGCGTCGCCGCGCCAAAGCTGTTGCTCGATGTGCGGCCCACCGCCGCCACCATCTGCCGCCGCGATGTCTTCACCGCCAGCCCGCACCAGACCTTCCTCTCCGTCTATCGGATGATGATGGATCACAACTTCCGCAGCATTCCCATCGTCGATGAAGAGGGCCGCCTGCTCGGCATGCCAGCGATCCAGGAACTGGCGCAGCTTTTCCTGCCCGCCAGGACGAATGAGAAGACCGTCGCCGCCAACCGCGAGGTGCGCACGAGCCTGCTGAACATCGTGAATGCGCTCGATGGCATCCTCGGCGGCTCCGCACCCGATTTGGAAACAATTCAGGACTTCGTGCTCGTCGTCGCTGCGTCCAGCGTGGAAACCACGCGGAAACGCGCGCAACAGTTCACAGCTAACCGCCTTGTCGTGGTGACAG
>JAYVIO010000173.1:0-13942 GCA_043770175.1 Verrucomicrobiales bacterium
ATAGACGATGGGTTCGCTCATGAGACGTGAGAGCTTTGCTTGATGCGATCGAGGATGTTCGACGTGATGCGTTGCGCGCGCGGGTCCACGCCTTTGGGCTCGGTGTAAACCTTGGGTCGCACGTAGCCGGGAGGTGCGGACAAGCTGTCTGCCCACCAGCATGTCGCGGCGTTGAAGACGATGTTCTTTTTCGGACCGGGATAGATCGTCGCCGTGTAAACACCCTCGCCCTTGGGACCTTTTGTGCCGTTGTGAGTCTTGCCTGTGGACACGACTTCGAGGCCGGGAATGTCAGCGGGCAACCCCATCCATTCCCAACCAACCAAGCCAGGGATGCCATCGCCTTTCTTCATGCCAGTGCCCGCGAAGATCCAGTGGTCCGGCATCGAGCAAACCCACGGGCCGCCGCCGGTGACAGGCGGAGCATTGCGTGCGCCGATGAGATCGGCTTCGCTCGGTGTCTTGTAAGGAAACTTGCTCGCGCCAGCCCAGTCACCACCCGGCAATCGCGGACCAAAGGCGTCGATGCGGCTGAAAATGCGATTCGGCACACCACTCGATGACGGACGCGGATCGATGCGGCCCCAGCAGGTGTCGCCGGAGAAAAAGCAGGCATTCACTCCAGCAGCGACGGCTGCCTTGAGCTGATCATACATCTCGATCGAGTAGTATTCGTCGTGGCCGATGCTGAGAAAACCCTTCGCTCGCAGCAGCCCCTTCGCGTCGGCGTGCGTGTCGATATTCGAGATGTAACTCACGTCATAACCGTGCTGCTCCATCCAGTAGGCGAACGGAAACTCCCACAGGAACCACGAGCCCGAGCCAGTGGACAGCGGTGCGTCGAGGATCTGGCAATACTTGCCGTAGGGCCGGTCAAAGCTCACGTCCACTCCAGGGCCGCAATACCATTTGTCCTTGCCGTCGTCGTAGAGCGCGAACTGATCGGGCCAGCGATTGTAAGCCTGCCAAGTGGTGTCGGAGCATTGGAAAAGAAAATCAGCGCGCCGGTCATCGCGAACGATGAAGATGACGTAGCTCTGCCAGCCATCGCGCTCCGCCGTGAGCTTGCCGACATAGACGCCGCTCACCCAATCGTCGGGAATGGTGATCTCGGTGCACGGCTCCCATTGGCACTCGCGCAAACGATTCGGACCGACGGACGGATCAGGCTGTGTCACGCCTTTGAAGGAACCGAGCCTCAACACATGCCGACCACCATCGCCGCCGTAGTAGCCTGTGCGGTAGATGTCGATGGTGAACGGCGAAGGCGGATTTGTGCTGACATGAAAGCTGATCTTCTCGCCGGCACGCACGCTGGTACGCGAGCAGTAACCTTCGATCCACGGGCAGCGATACTTCGTCTTCGGATCAATGGCTGTCTTGGCCAGCATCCAGTCGCGCGTGCCGGTTCTCGCATTCTCCTTTTGGATCACGTTGTCTGTTCCAGATGCATTCGCAGCCAGTCCGAGCTGCGCCGACACGGCAAGTGATCCGGTCGTGGCGATGAACTGTCTCCGATTCATGTTCTGTGAGTTTGGCGCGACTGGTTTCATGGCGGTGAGACTTCGTTACTTCGTGGGAGAGGCTGGCGCATCGCTGCCCAGGCTTAGCTTGTTCGGCTTCGCCCAAAGAATACGCGCGACAAACGTGGCTCCCTCGGCGCCGCGCTGCTTGGAGTCCTTCATGAACATGCCCTCGGACACCGTGACCCATGATTCGGATTCGCTGATTGCGCAGGCACCAAAGTTCCCCATCTCCGCGCCGCGCTCTGGCACGACCACCTTCTCCGTGCTACGCATCACTTGCAGTGTGTCAGGGTTCACCTGCGCCATGAACAGCGGCGCTCGGTGGCGCATGATGTGGTCGTTGTTGGCACCGCGCCGCGTGTAAACGAGGAACAGCCCGTCGCTGTGCGCGAGCCAGTGCTGCTGTGTGTTGTAGCTGCCCAGCTCCGTGCCGTCGTCGAAGAGCCACGGCTTCTGCTCGGCAAAGTGCAAACCGTCGTCGCTCACGCTCACGTAGCCTTTGATGTCGTTGCGCAATGTCAGAAAATAGCGGCCCTGAAAAGCAATCAGCGACGGCTCGCAAAGCCCGCGCACCACCTTCAATCGCAGTACATTTCCATGTCGCACATAGCTGAGCTTGGTGCCGTCGAAGCGACATTCGGCGACGGTTACGCTGGGGGGATCTTTGGCATCGCGGCCAATGTAGAGCGGCACCAGCAGCGTGCCGTCCGGCTGCACCAGCCATTGCGCACAGGCATTGCGCGCGAAGTCGAATTGCTCCTCGGGCGGCAGTTCGAGCACCTGCCACCTTGTCCATTGATCGCTCTTCGGATCAAACACGGCATAGACCGTCTGATTGGCACGCTTCACGTCATCGAGTTGCTCACCCTTCGGGCTGTAGCGCACGCGACAGCCGATGGCGATCACCTTTCCAGTCGGCGCATGCCAGCCGGGCGTGACATCCGCCACGCTGACGGTCACGCCATCGGGTTGCGGCCGCCAATCCAGCTCCGGTGGCAACGTCGGGCCCTTCCACGGCCCTGACGGCGAAGAGCGCATCATCACATGCAGGCCCGAGTAGTAGTCCGAGATAATGAGATGCTTCTGAATCGTCATCACGACCGCAGGCTCAGCCTGACCCGCCACAGGAAAGGCTGCGGCGCGCGGATGAAACCAGTGAAACTTGTCATCATCATGCTTCATCACCGTCTCGAGCTTCACGGTGAACTCCACCGGGGTCGGAGTGTCCGAAGCACGAACCAAGTGTATCGAGGCAAGAAGCAGCAGAGTGAGTGTGTGATTCATGGTGGGATCTCTTGTATCGCGAGCGAAGCAGGGCTTCGACTCACTTCGTTGTTCGCTGCATGTTCTCCGTGAGCCACGCGGCGAGCAACTCTGGCAATGGCCTCTTGTCTTCCGGTGCTCCCTCGATCATGTGCAAATCCTGCGCAATGATCAGGCGGCGAGCGAAGTCTTTGTGGAGGCGTTCACTGGCGGTGAGTTTGGGTATCCCAGGTGGCGGCGGCACCACCACGACGTCCCATTGTTGCAGGCCGAAGCTCAGCGACCAGTTCATGATCCAGGAGTAATGCTTGTGGAAATCCTCATGCCCATCGGCTGCGGCGGAGGCGGGCACCGCGATGAGGACAAGGTCCATCGTCATCGCGCGCACCTTCTTCGCCGCGGCGTCGAGTTGCGCGAGAGATTGCCCTGCCGTTGGCCATGTGGTCACCGTGATCTTCGCATCGGGATAGAGCCGCGTGAGTGCCGGTGCGATGAGCTGGTCATACGGTGGCATTGCCAGGACTTTGATCGGCTTGCCGTCTTTGAGTTGCGATAGCGTATGGCGCATCGCAGGCTGCGGCGGGCCGACATCATTCAGCGAGACTGCCTTTCCTGAAATGGACTGCGCGATGGTCGATGCGAACACCTTGTGCCCATCCATGTTGGGATGAATCTCATCACTGTGCAGCAGCGACCACTCCAGTGTGTCTTTGGCCCGCACTGCCTCGTAGGCCGAAAAACAATCGGCCACGCCGAGCGACTCTTGCTTGCCCACGTCGCGGATGGCCTGTGTGAACTCGGCCAGCTTGCTGCTCGGTCGTGCCTTGGTGTCCACCACGGAGTTTTGCGTGCAGAGCAAAACCTCCGCGCCCGCTTGACGACAACGCGCGATGATCTCCTTCAGGTTGCTTTGAAACTCGGCCAGCGGAGTCCGCACCATGTCGTTCATGCCGAACATCACCGTCACCAGATGCGGCTTGTGAGCGAGCACGTCCCGATCGAGCCGGGCCAGTGCTCCCTTCGTCGTGTCACCGCTGATGCCTGCGTTGCGCACCGTCACCTGCGCCTGCGGATAAAGTTTATGCAGCGCGATCTCGAGCATCTCGGGATAGGCCCGAAGGCCACCCGTGTGATAATAGACGCCCGTGATGCTGTCGCCGATGCAGACGATTCTGACCGGTTCTTTGCCTGCGAAGAGAAGCTGCGAGGTTTTCTCCGGCGCCGCCGCGAGCAGCGTGGCGGCGGTGATGGCGAGGGATGAGATCAGGAGATGGATGGAGCGCATGGTGCTGGGTGGGTTCGAGTAGGGCGGCGCGGACAGCATGATTCAGCGCACAAACCAACGAATCGCGTGACGGCTCTCACTGCGATGAAACTTCAAAGTGTAGGGATCGAGCAGCCAGCGGGCGACGTGGCCGTCCGAGCGCGGCATCAGCCAGCCGAAGTCCCACTCCTTGCTCTTGTAACGCAGCGGGATGGCGGGCCGCACACGCACCACGGGCTGGGATGCCGCCATGAACTGTTTCCGCTCGGTGTAGTAGTAGCAGGAGCCACACTGCACAAACACCTCATGCGGCATGGCGTGCGCGGCATCCGCAGTCATGTCTGCGCACAGCCCGCCGATGCCGACCTTCACCTCGCGGCCCTGCGCGAACTGCGCCGCCAGCATGTCAATCGAACCGGACAACGCCTTGCCGCCGGCATCACATGCATAGACTTCCTGCCAGTCGTCGCAGACCATGAATCTGTAGGTCTCGAAGTCGTAGGCGAAGTTGCTGCTCGGCGCATTCGTGCCTGTGTCCCAGGCGTCGAACTGATGATACTTCGGCATGTCGCTGTGATCATCGAGAGGCGCCGGCCCCATCTTCCCGGTGGCGGGTCCGCCATCCAGATACGGACGCGCGATGGCCTGATCGGCATTCTGATTGTAGAGAAAAAAGGACATCGACGGGCGCGGGCCAAAGCCATTCGGAAGGTCGATCGGTTGCCGCAGATTGATGACCCCGGCCACCCAGCGATCCTCCAACAAATAGGTGATCCGAAAATCGGCGACCTCCTTGATGAGTTCCCGATTGGTGGACTTCGTGTCGATGTGCTCGCTGTGGCGAAACTCGGTGTAAATCCGCAGGTCCGCACCACGGCGGATCGCCGCCGCGAGTGCGTCTGTGCTACCCGAGACCACCTTCCGCTCGCGATCCAAAACGAGCGCATTGCGCCAGTTGTTCTTCCCGCCCTCGATCCTGGTTCCGTTCGCAGACGCTGCCGGAGTGGGACCATCTTTGCCAGCCGCTGCCAATGGCGAAAGTGCCGCCATGGCAGCCGTGCCAGCATGTTGCATAAAGCGTCTGCGTTCGTTGTT
This sequence comes from Verrucomicrobiales bacterium, assembly GCA_043770175.1. GTDB lineage: Bacteria > Verrucomicrobiota > Verrucomicrobiia > Verrucomicrobiales > Verrucomicrobiaceae > Prosthecobacter. Next base: position 5,149 of record JAYVIO010000173.1, read on the forward strand.
CATGCGGGCATCTCCAGAGGCTGTTTATTGGCGTTGCGTTGATGTTTGCGCTTTGGTTTTCGGTGTGGATGGATTCAGCGCGACTCCTTCGGTGCAGCAGGCTCCATACGGACTCTCCAAAACGACTCCTCCGGCTTCATGTATTCATCCGCGAGATGATCGTGAACGGGCGAGGTGCCCTGCTGATGGTCGATGAGCGCCGCGCGTTTGGTTTCGATCTGGGCATCCGTGAGTTTCAAAACACGATCCGGCGGCTCTGGCGGTGGAGCGCCATGAACGACATAGGTGAAGAAGTCGCCACGGAAGTTCGCCGCGCGGATGGCATCGCGGACAAACCGAAACGCCGCGCTGTGATCGGCATGTGTGTCGACTTCATGCGTGACATAGATTTCCTTCGGCTGCCTGGCCTTGATAATCTCGATGATGTCATCGACGACGCTGGCCTTGAGATAGGGGGCGGGTTGTCCGTGGACGAGCGAGTGCTGGTCGCGCACGGTCACACCATAGGTCTCGCTTCGCTGCGTGAACATCTGCCGAAACGGGGCACTGCCATTCATCTCGTAAATCTTCGCCAGGCCTGAGTCCGGATATCCGAGGAAGATCAGTTCATCCTTTGGCAAGCCAAGCCGCGCCATCGCATTCACTGAATGCCGTTGACGAAGCGCGCCGGATTTGATGAAATCCTCGGGTGTGAGCTGATCACGATTCTTTTTCGCGACGGCGGCGGCGAGCGCGGGGTGACCATCGCCACTGGTGATCACCACCACGCCCACGCGCTTGTGCTGCTCCAGCGCCTGAAGCATCACGCCGGCGCAGCCGATCACCTCGTCGTCGGGATGCGGCGCAATGATGAGCACATCGAGCGGCGCAGGCTGGGCCAGCAGTGAAGTGGCCAGCGAAAGCATCGCCGGAAGAATGAGGGTGTGAAGCAAACGGTGGATGCTCATGGGGGTGTCGCATTAATGGTTGTGTTCGTGGTCGCGCGGAAACAGCACCTTGATGCCGAAGATCAGAGCGATGGCCGCCACCGCATACGCCAGCCCAGTGATGCTGAGTAGCCGGTCGATGCCGAGCGACTGCTTCCACATGCCGCCGAACAAGGTCGCAAAGCCGGACATCATGCCGCCGCAGAAATTCAGCACACCGACGGCGGAGGCACGCGCGCCGGCTTGCACGACGTCGAATGCCGACGGGAAAATGTTGCCGACGAACAAACCGCTGAACAATCCAAACGCCGCCGCCGCGATGCGTGTGACGAGGAGCGTGTCGCTGTTGCCGAGCAGATGCAGGCATGGGGCGCACAGGACGAGGCTGGCGACCATGAGCCAGAGTCGCGCGGCCTTGGTGCGGCGATAAAATATGTCGGCGAGCACGCCGCCACTGATCACGCCGATGAAGGTGGCGGATTGCAGGAAGACCGTGGCGTTGAACGCGGCGTCGCCTTGATTGAGGGCGAACTTGTCGTGCAGAAAAGTCGGCAGCCAGCCATAGATCAGCCAAATGCCGAACACGAAGACCGGGAACACCACGCAGAGTAGTAGGAAGGTGCGCACCCTGACCAAAGTTACGATGGAAAATTGCGAGGCCGTTGCGGCAGTCGCGGCCTTGGGTTCATCAACCTTGCGGAGAAACATGAAGTAAGGCAGCGCATAAAGCACGCCGACCGCGCCGAGCGCAAAGAATGCCTCGCGCCACTGGCCGCGATCCGCCATCCAGCCGCCGAACCAACTGCCTGCCACCGTGCCGACGATCTGCCCGGACATCAGCATCGACACGGCGCGCGACCGCTTCTCCGGCGGGTGAGCGTTTGCCGTGAGTGCGACGGCGCTCGACATGTAGAGCGATTCGGAGACGCCCATCGCCGCGCGCAGCACGAGCATCATCGCGCCGCTCATTGCGAAGCCGGTGGCGATGGTGACGATGCTCCAGATCACGAGGCTCAACACCACGAGCAGGCGTTTGGAAAACCGGTCGCCGAGTACTCCCGAAATGGGGCAGCCAATCGCATACACCCAGAGAAACGTCGCGCCGACGTAGCCGAGTTGCTTGTCGCTCATGCCGAGATCGGCCTTGAGCGAGGGAAACATGGCGAACACCGCCTGCCGATCGCAGTAGTTCAGGAAATACGCGAACCACATGAAGGCGACGAGTGTGATGGCGGAGCGGTGTAGCATAGCCTTTCTAGGCTGTGGGTTTGGGGTGTTTGTTGGAAGGATGAATCACAGGCTAGAAAGCCTATGCTACGCGGCGAGAACCTGGCGCTCGCTGACTTGCCTGGCGATCACCGCGACGCAATCGCCCTGCTGCGTGAGGCATGGCGCACGAATGGTGATGAGATAACCGGTGCTCTGCGCAATGATTTCCTCCGGCGCTCGATCAGGACGCTCCAGATGATGAATGTAGCCGACGATCTGGCCTTTTTTCACCTTCGTGCCAAGATCCACCGTGACTTCAAAGATGCCGGACTCAGGCGCGAGGATGTAGTCCTCACGATTCGTGGCCTGTGTAATGATCGCGGGTGCTTTGCGCGGCTGTTCACGGCCTTTGAGCGCACCGACATGAACGAGCACGTTCTTCAATCCACTTTGCGTGATGCGATGCACACTGGCAGGAATGCACTCGCCGCCGCCGAGTTCGGTGGTGATGACGAGCTTGCCCTGATTCTCCGCTTCGACCGGCAGCAGGCCCGTTCCGGCGATGTCGGCATAGATGAAGCAGAACTCTGTACCCCACGCAACCATCGCGTCAAACATCCGCCGTCGCTGCTCGCGGTCCGGCACGAGATGCATGTGCGCACATGGCACGAACTCCATGCTGCGACCGCCGCTATGGATGTCGATCACTACGTCGCTGATTGGAAACAGCGCTGTGCGCAGGTAGTGCGCAATCTGGCTCGTGACTGGACCTTCCGCATCGCCGGGGAAGGCACGGTTCATGTTCATGCCATCAAGCGGTGACAATCGCGTGGCGGCGCGTGCGGCGGGAAAGTTTAGCGATGGGATGAGAATGATGCGGCCTGTGACCTTCTCAGGCGTCAACTCACGCGCGAGTTTCATGATGGCGATTTGGCCTTGATACTCATCGCCATGATTGCCACCGAGAACGAGAACGGTCGGGCCTTTGCCACGAGCGACGATGGTGATGGGGATCATCACATTCGCCCAGCCGCCGAGATTGTGAGAGTAAGGCACTTGCAGGAAGCCCTGCTGCTTGCCCGGTTTATCGAAGTCGAGGGAGGTGATGACCATGAAACCTCTACGGTGCCAGGTCTCCGCACCTCGCGCTGCACTTGCCTTTTCGCGATGTTCCCGCCACGATGGCGGCATGTCAGACGCGCTGCTGCCGCTGCTCAAGCAATCCTTCGGTTACGATGCCTTTCGTCCGCTTCAGCGGGAGATCATGGCGGCTACACTGGCGGGGAAAGATGTTGTCGCGATTTTGCCAACGGGCGCGGGGAAGTCGCTGTGCTTTCAATTGCCAGCGCTGGCGCGTGAAGGCGTGACGCTGGTGATTTCGCCGCTCATCGCGCTGATGAAGGATCAAGTCGATGCGCTGACGGCGAGCGGCGTGGCGGCAACGTTTTTGAATTCATCCATTCAGGGCAGCGAGGCACAGCGGCGGCGTTCGGGACTCGAACACGGCCACTACAAGCTGCTCTACGCGGCACCGGAACGGGTGATGATGCCGGGCTTCGTCGAAGACCTGCAACGCTGGCACGTGACGGCCATCGCGGTCGATGAGGCGCACTGCATCAGCGAGTGGGGGCATGATTTCCGACCGGAGTATCGTCAGCTCGCGCAGTTGCGGGTCAAACTGCCCGGCGTGCCGTTTCTGGCGCTCACCGCGACTGCCACGGAGCAGGTGCGCGGCGACATCATCCGCCAGTTGCAGTTGCCAGCGCCGGAAGTATTCCTCGCCAGCTTCAACCGGCCGAATTTGAGCTACAGCATCGTGCCCAAGAGCAAATCGACGCGGCAGGTGTATGAGTTCATCCGCGAGCGGCCAAATGACGCGGGCATCGTGTATGTGCAGTCGCGCAAGAGCGCGGAATCACTCGCGGCGGCGCTGTCGGCGGAAGGCGTGAAAGCGGTGGCGTATCACGCGGGCCTGCAGCCAGAGGAGCGTGCGGCAAATCAAGAGGCCTTCATCCGCGATGAAGCGCGCGTGGTATGTGCAACGATCGCGTTTGGCATGGGCATCAACAAACCGGACGTGCGGTTCGTGATTCATGCCGATCTGCCGAAGAACATCGAAGGCTACTACCAGGAAACCGGCCGCGCAGGCCGCGACAGCCTGCCCGCTGACTGTGTGCTGCTCTATTCGCGTGGCGATCTGGTGCGCAATTTGAAGTTCCTCGACGAAATGACCGATGCGAACGCCGCTGAGATTGCCGCACGGCAGATGCGCCTGATGGCGGACTTTGCCGAAGGCAGCGAGTGCCGCCGCGCGACTTTGCTGGATTACTTCGGCGAACAGTGGCCCGGCGACAACTGCGGCGGCTGCGACATCTGCCTGCAACCGCGCGAGACCTGGGATGCCACCACTCAGGCGCAAAAGCTGCTGAGCTGCGTCTTTCGCATCAAACAGAAAAGCAACTTCAGCACCGGGCTGAATCACGTCGTCGAAGTGCTCGCCGGAGCGAACACGGAGAAGATTCGCAAATGGTATCACGACCAACTGAGCACCTACGGCATCGGCAAAGACACGCCGCGTGAGGAATGGACCGCGCTGGGCCGCCAGCTCATCCGCCAAGGCTACATTGATGCCAGCGCGGACAATTTTCAGACACTGACACTCTCCAAGCAAGGTCTCGCCGCGCTTATGAACCGCACGCCGATCCTGCTGACACGCACACCAGTGATGGCAGGCACCAGCACGGCCAAAGTTTCGCGTGCCGGCACCATCGCCTGCGATGAAGGCCTCTTTGCCCAACTGCGCACCTTGCGGAAGCGTCTCGCCGATGAAAAAGCCGTGCCGCCGTATGTCGTCTTTGGCGATACCAGCCTGCGCCACATGTGCCGCAGCTATCCGCAGACGGACCGCGCCTTCCTCGACATCCCCGGCGTCGGCAGCCAGAAACTCGCCGACTACGGCCAGCTCTTCATGCGGGAAATCAAAACGTGGCTTGCCACAAACGAGCGCCAGACCTTCGTTGCCGAGGTTCCGCCACCACCCGCGCCAAAGATGAAAAGCGAGAGTGGCGCGAACGGCACTGCTCTCGAAACGCTGCGCCTTTTCCGCCAGGGCCTCAGCCCCGAAAAAATCGCCGCCCAGCGCAGTCTGGTCGTCAGCACGATTCACAATCATCTCGCCCAGGCCATCGCCAGCGGCGCGCTCCAGGCCGATCCGCGTGATTACTTCAGCACCGTGGACGAACAACTCATGCGCGAAGCCGCCGCCGAGCACGGCCTGGAAAGCCTGGGGAAGCTCAAAGAAGCCCTCAACAACCGCTTCGACTACCCCACGCTGCATTACTTCCGGGCGTTTGAGACGCGACAGTAGCTTCGGGGCAGCCGAAGCCGGGCGTCCCCAAACCATTCGATTGCCAATCGAATCTAGGCCTCGCCGATCGACTCCGTGGGGCAGCTTTCGAGAGCTTCGCGGCAGAGCGCGATCTCTTCGTCCGTCTCTGGCTGGAGGAAGGCGTAGCTTTGGCCGATGTCGTCATCGCGGCGGAAATGCGCGGGCGCTGTGCTGGGGCAGAGGCCGCAGTCGGTGCAGGTGGAATCGACATAGAAGCGTCCGGGGACATTTTGAGGCAAGCGGTCAAGGATTTCGGCCATGGGATGATTGGGGGTGGTTTGAGGCCCGGACTTCGCACAGCAGAATAAATGCGTGAAATGCATAAAAATCATGGATAAATGTATTTCATGCAACAATACCTCGCCACGAAGCCCTTTGATCTCCATGCGCTGCATCTTTTTCACCTCGTCGTGAAGCATCGCAGCTTCACCCGCGCCGCGCGTGAGGCGGGGCTCTCTCAGAGCGCCCTCACGCGGCAGATGCAATCACTCGAGTCGCGGCTCGGCATCGATCTCATCAACCGCACCACGCGGTCGGTCGAAGTCACGGAGGCGGGCACCTATCTCGCGGCTGAGGCAGCGCGGCTCATCGGCGGTGTCACAGCCACGTTGGACGGCCTGCACGCCGCCTTTGGCAATGCCAGGCCGGAGGTCCGAGTCAGCGTCTCCCGCACGCTGGCGATGGCGCACATGCCGGGCCTCTTTCATGCGAATCATCAGCGGCATCCCGAAGTGGTCTGCCGTGTGAGTTATCACACCGGCGGTGCCATTCTCACCGCGCTGGAGGCGAACGAGACTGACATCGGTGTGCTCTGCCCTCCGGCGAAGCTGCCCGATTCAGTGAAGGTCACGCACCGCTTCAAAGACCGCTTTGAACTCATCGCCCCGGCTGCACTGGCCGCGCTGGCACCGGTGAAGCGGGCAGACCGGCTCAAAAAATGGCTCCCCCAGCAGCCTTGGCTCATGATCGATGCCGGGACGAACACCGGCCAATCTCTCCGCCGCTGGATGAAGCGAAACAGTCTCACGGTGACGCCAGTGATGGAGCTCGACAGCTTCGACCTCATCATCAATCTCGTCGCCAGCGGCTACGGCCTCGCCTTCGTGCCGCGTCGTGCGCTAGCGCTATATCGGCGAAAGGAATCCTTGGCCACCCTGCCGCTCGCGGAGCACTTCGAGCGTGAAGTCGTCGCCCTCACCCGCAAGCATCGCAAACTGCCGCCGCATGTGGCGCGGTTCGTGGAGAACATTTTGTTTTGATGATCGCCAAACCTTATGTTCGCTGAACATAATGTTTGCCCTAATGCAGCCTCTTGGAAAATGGGCGCGCATCGTGCTTCCCAGGTGCGGTTCGAGGTCTTTGATGCTACGGTGCTGCGATCGTGGCAGGAGGCGTGATGGCGCTTTCCCGTGGCAGGAATCGTGCGATAGCAATGCGCCCCCAAAGGCGTAGTTTCAGCCCCCAATGAACTCCCCCATCTCCCATCATGCGCCGAATCTGGAGCATGCGTTCCTGACACGTCGTGAACTGCTACAGCGTGTCGGCATGGGCTTTGGTTCTGTGGCGCTCGGCTCTGTCATCACTCCGCAGGCCGTAGCGGCTACGATGGACCCAATGGCGCTGAAAAAGCCGCATTTTGAGCCGAAGGCGAAGCGGGTGGTGCATTTCTTCATGAACGGCGGTCCGTCACAGGTCGATACATTCGATCCGAAGCCGATGCTGGACAAATACGACGGCAAGGCGCTTCCCAATGTGCTCAAAACGGAGCGTCCGACCGGTGCGGGCTTCAAATCGCCGTTCAAGTTCACGAAGCGCGGCGAATGCGGACTCGAAGTGAGTGAAGTCTTCGAAAAAGTCGGCGCATTCGCGGATGACCTCTGTGTGATCCGCTCGATGCACGCCGACGTGCCAAATCATGAGCCATCACTCGGCCTGATGAACAGCGGCGAAGGCCGGTTGAATCGTCCGACGATGGGTTCGTGGGTCACTTACGGCCTGGGCAGCGAAAATCAGAATTTGCCCGGCTACATTGCGATGTGTCCCGGCGGCATGCCGACACGGCGCACCAAGAACTGGCAGTCCTCCTTCTTGCCTAGCGCCTACCAAGGCGCTTATATCAACACGGAGGACACACGGGTTGAAAAACTCGTCGAGTTCATCAAGAATGGCTCGCTCGATCTCAAGCAGCAACGCAGGCAGCTCGATCTGCTGCAGGAGTTGAATCAAAGGAATCTCGTCCAGCAGGACCGTGATCAGCAGCTCGAAGCCCGTGTGCAGAGTTACGAACTGGCCTACCGCATGCAGATGGAGGCCACCGACGCTTTCGACATCATGAAAGAGCCGGAATCGGTGCGGAAGATGTATGGCGACCACGCTTTTGGCCGCCAGTGCCTCATCGCACGGCGATTGCTGGAGCGTGGCGTGCGGTTCATCCAGCTCTGGACTGGTGCGGGCCAGCCGTGGGACAATCACGACGAAATTCTCGAGCACCGGAAGCTCGGGCAGCAAACGGACGGTGCCATCGCGGCATTCATGGGCGATTTGAAGCAGCGCGGCCTGTGGGATGACACGCTCATGATGTGGGGCGGTGAATTTGGCCGCACGCCGGCAGTGGAACTGCCCACGCCCGGCTCCAACGCCGGCAAGCAGCATGGCCGCGATCACAATCACTACGGCTTCACCATGTGGCTGGCGGGCGGCGGGGTGCGCGGCGGCTACACGCATGGAGCGACGGACGATTTCGGCTTCCAAGCCACGGAAAACCCAGTGCATGTGCATGACTTGCACGCCACGATTTTACGCATTCTCGGATTCGATCACGAAAAGTTCACGTATCGCTACGCCGGCCTCGATTTCCGCCTCACCGGCGTGAACGAGTGCAAGGTGGTGCATGAACTGCTCTCCTGACTGCGTCATAAAGCCAGTCACCGGCCCGCTTGCAAGGTGGGCACTCACGTTTACAGTCGCGTCCTCATGCATCGAAAAATCCTCCTCGCCCTGGCCGTGCTGGTGGCACTCATCTTCACGATGAACCTCAACGCCCAAGCCCAGCAGCCTGCGCCAGTAGCTCCTGCCACGACCCCGGCCGCCATGGCAGATGACAATCCGTATGGCGATGTGCTGACGTTCAACGGCTTCGTCAAACGCACCGGCGTCATGGCCTACCCGCTCATCGTCCTGTCGATGATCGCCTTTTTCATGATCGTGCTGTTCACCTTCACGGTGCGCCAGGGCACGGTGGTGAGCGATGCGTTCATGAATTCGGCGGACG
>JAYVIO010000174.1:0-13874 GCA_043770175.1 Verrucomicrobiales bacterium
GACGATTTCATCAAGATCATCCGCGACAGCAAAAACCGCGACGAAGCGCGTGAGCGCCTCAAGGCTTACAGCTTCGCAATCAGCACTGCCGAGCAGCTCGGCATCATGATTCGCGCTCAAGCGAGCATCGTGGGAGACAAATACATCTTCACCGACAAGCAGGTCGAGGACATCCTCGAACTCCGCCTCTACCAACTCGTCGGACTCGAGCGCGACAAGATCAAAGCTGACTACGACGACGTTTTGGTCAGCATTCGTGATTTCATGGACATCCTCGCCCGTGAAGCCCGCGTGCTTCAGATCATCAAAGACGAGCTTCAGGCCATCCGCCTTAAGCACGCCACGCCGCGCCTCACGAGCATCGAAGCCGCCGAGGGCGAGATCGAGAATGTCGATCTCATTCCGAACGACCCGACTGTGGTGACCATGACGCATCTGGGCAGCATCAAGCGCACCTCCACCGCCGAATACCGCCTGCAAAATCGTGGTGGCAAGGGCCTCAAAGGCATGGAGGCCCGCGAAGCGCAGGGCGAGGAGGAAGCCGCCGATTTTGTCGAGCATCTGTTCAGCGCCCATCTGCACGACTTCCTGCTGTTCTTCACGAACACGGGTCGCATGTATGTCGAACGTGTTTATCAGATCCCCGAAGCCGCACGCACCGGCAAGGGCCGCAGCATCAAGAACATGCTCAATCTGCGCGCTGAAGAGAAAATCGCAGCCGTATTGATTCTGGTGGCCCAAGGGCCCGAAGATGAGGCCATGTGGGCAGCGGACAAGTATGTCCTCTTCGCCACCAAAGACGGTACGGTGAAGAAGACCGCTCTTGAAGAGTTCAAGAACTACCGCAAGGACGGCATCATCGCCATCAAGCTCGATGAAGGCAACGACCTCGTCGATGTTGTGCTCACGGATGGGAACAAAGAGATCTGTCTCGTCACCCATGAGGGCATGTGTGCTCGATTCCACGAAACGGGGGACGATCCTGAATCACCCAATCTGCGTCCGATCGGTCGCAACACCGCAGGTGTGCGTGGCATCACGCTCGATGACGGCGACTTCCTGGTGAGTTGCATCACGAACGAAGCAGGAGCCATGCTGCTCGTCGTGAGCGAGAACGGTCTTGGTAAGCGCACTGCTTTTGACGAATATCGCCTCCTCACCAATCGCGGCGGCAAAGGTGTCACCACGATGAACGTCACCGAGAAAACCGGTAAAGTCGTCGCCGCCAAGGCCGTGCATGACAAAGATGAGCTCATGCTCATGACCACCAAAGGCCAGAGCGTGCGCATCCGCGTCTGTGACATCCGCGAAACGGGTCGCAACGCCCAAGGTGTGAAGCTTATGGGCCTCAACGAAGGTGAAACCATCCAGGACGTGGCCACCGTGGTTGCCGATGATGTGATGCCGGTGGTTGAGTCTGCTCCTGCAAGTGAAACACCCACTTCCGAAGCGGGTGAAGCCGCGCCTGCGGCAGAGTAGAAACCAAACTATTTGATGCCGCCGATCTTGCAGCCCTGCGCCTCATGCTGCGGCGTGGGTACGGGCTTGCCGGTGAGGATGGCATCGAGGGCGTCGCGCAGATCCTTGGTGGTGGCGGCACGCTGGCGCTTGGTGGGGCCGAGGTAGAGGTCGTTGATGCGGCCTTGATAGAGTTTTTCGGCCTTGGGTGAGAGCACGATGACTTCGGGTGTGATTTTTGCGTGCAACTGCTTGGCAAGTGCTTGTTCCTTGTCGAGCAGCACGGTGGCTTTGACCTCGGAGAGGATGGCGTGCTCCATGGCGACTTCGAGAGTGACCTCGGGATCGGGATGGATGAGGTAAACAAGGACGCGGTCGCTGTAGTCGGTGGTGATCTGGTTGATCTCCTTCATAAACGACTTGGTGGTCGAGCAGAAGGGCGAGACGAAGAAGAGCACGGTGGCCTTCTTGTCGTCAGCAGCGACAGGATCGTAGGTCTTGCCGTCGGTGGCGGGCAGTTCGAGGGCGGAGGCGATGCTGGTGAGGAACAGCAGGGCGAGGATGACGATGGGGCGCATGGAGTGGTGGAGTGATGAATTAGTGACGACGTGCTTTCGTTAGCAAACCACGCAATGCATCAACGACTTCGCACGCAATGAAGCCAACGAAATGAAGAACCAAGGGATAAATCCAGCCGAGCATAATCATGGCCATGGTGGCAGGAGTCTCGGGAGCTATCTTACCAATCGATTCATGCCCATAAAAATGTCGTGCCAATGCGGGGATAAGGAGGTCAATCGAGATGTAAGCAAAGACGACCAATACCCATCCAATCCGAATGGATGTGGCGAGCTTTTCTCGGCGATAACCAGTGATGATGGGCGCCAGCAACGCGATGAACAAAAGGATTGGTCCTATCGCTTTGATCGCAATCATGACGGTAGCTCGTTGACGATTTAGCCTGCGTTCAATGCCGCAACAGCCGCATCGAGCGAGGCGGTGTCTTTGATGCTGATGACCTTCACCGTCTTGTCGATCTTGCCCATGAGGCCGGCGAGGGTCGCGTCGGGTCCGAGTTCGATGAAGAGCGTGTGGCCGGCGGCGATGAGGTGCTGCATGGATTCGACCCAGCGGACGCTGCCAGTGACCTGGCTGGTGAGTGTGGCGCGGATTTCTTCGGGCGTGGAAACGGGGCGGGCTTCGAAGTTGCAGACGACGGGCACCTTGGGGCTTTGAATCGGTGCGCTGGCAAGAGCGGCGGCGAGTTTGTCCTGTGCGGATTTCATCAAGCGGCTGTGATAGGCGCCGGCGACGGGCAGAGGGATGGCGCGCTTGATGCCTTTGTCCTTCGATTTGGCCGCGGCGTCGGTGATGCCTTCGGCGCTGCCGCTGAGGACGATCTGGCCAGGGGCGTTCAGGTTGGCGACATCGACATCGCATTCGGCGGCGAGTTCGCGGATGGCGGATTCTTCACCACCGAGGAGGGCGAGCATCGCGCCCTTGGTATTTTCGCAGGCCTCTTCCATGAAGCTGCCGCGTTGAAAGACGAGGTTGAGGCCGGTGGCGAAGTCGAAGGTGCCGGCGGCGGCGTGCGCGGTGAATTCACCGAGGGAGAGACCGGCGGTGGCGGTGATGTTGAGCGTGGGCACTTTGCTTTTCAGCACTTCGAGAATGGCGAGACCGTGGGTATAGAGCGCGGGTTGGCAGCGGCTGGTTTTGGTAAGCTCCTCCATCGGACCTTCGAACATGGCGTTGGTAAGCCAGGGACCGATGGCAATGTTGGCCTGGTCGAAGAGGTCACGGACGGCGGGATAGGCTTCGGCAAGATCTTTGCCCATGCCGACTTTCTGGGCGCCTTGACCGGCGAAGAGGAGGACTGCGTTCATGGTTGGAGTATTGGAGGAATGGAGTGTTGTTGGAATGGAGTGGGATTGAGCACGGTCAGTGGATCGGGTCAAGTGTGGTCAAGGAGTCAAGAGGTCAAGGAGGGCGGCGGATTGCTGCAAGACGGCGTTGTGCAGGAGTTCGGGCCCGCGTTGCATGGCTTCGGCCAAGGGCATTTCCTTGGGTTTGATGGCGCAGAGGAGGTCGAAGCGGGTGCGGAGCTGGTCTTCGGCCTCGATGGCCCCGGCGAAGGCGACGACGGGTTTGCCGAGTTCGCGGGCCAAGTCGGCGACGCCCATGGGGCCTTTGCCGTGGAGGGTTTGGGCGTCGAGACGGCCTTCGCCGGTGATGACGAGATCGGCGGCGGCGATGCGGTCACGCAGATGAACGAGATCGGCGATGAGATCGAAACCGCTGGTGAGCTTGGCCCCGCAGATGCTCATGAGGCCGAAACCGAGGCCACCGGCCGCTCCAGCGCCCGGCACGTCGCGATCATCAACGCCGAGATCACGCTTCACGATGTTGGCGAGGTGTTGCAGGCGGCTTTCGAAGAAATCGAAGGCTTTGACGCCTTTCTGCGGGCCATAGACGCGAGTGCAGCCGTGTGGGCCGAGGAGGGGATTGTTCACGTCGCAGGCGACGAGGATTTCGGGCAACGTGAGTGAACTGCGCTCGATCTTCATCAGCCGATCCATGTTGGCGATGATTGGCAAAAGCGGTGAGCCGGAGGCATCGAGGAAGCGAAAACCGAGTGAAGCGGCCATGCCGACACCGGCATCGTTCGTGGCGCTGCCGCCGATGCCGATGACGATGCGGTTTGTTCCACGTGCAATGGCATCCAGCATCATCAAACCGGTGCCACGGGTGCTGGCGGTGGCGGGATCGAGGGGGAGATCGCTGACCATCGCAAGGCCGGAGGCGGCGCTCATTTCCATGATCGCTTCGAGGTTGCCTGCGTCATGAACAAGGCCGTAGCGGGCGGTGACAGGACGGTTTTGAGCGTCGAAAGTCGCGGTTTCGCACCATTGGCCGTTTAGGGCGGCGATCACGGCCTCAGCAGTGCCTTCGCCACCGTCGGCGATGGGGCAGAGATCGCATTCGGCCGTGGGAAAAGCTTGTTTAAGCGCCGATGCGATGGCTTGGGCGGCGATCGTGGCCGAGATGGAGCCTTTGAATTTGTCGATGGCGATGAGAATGCGCATGGGCGGCGCATGATGGCGAGAGCGGGCTGACTGCCAAGCAGGGGTGCGTTTTGAATCGGTAAGCGGGGGGCTGAGGGCGAAAAAACCTGGGTTTGGCCTTGCTTTAAGGATGTATTCATTATTAATTTTATAATAGTTATGTCTTTAGCCAGTTTGGCAGAGATCAGCCCACATCTGATCGCCCCCAGTCAGGACCGCTCCAGGAACAGCGGTCCAGCAGCACTTATGCCCCGGCCAGACCGTTTTGAGCGGGAACAGCAGGTGCTGAACCTGCGCAATGCACGCATGGGGGCGTGGTTCGTGATGGTATTGGTGCCGCTGTGCAGCTTTTTGGACTGGATGGCCTATCCGGAGCGCTACTGGCAGTTTCTAGTGCTGCGGCTGGCCTGCGGGGTGAGTTGTGTGCCGCTGTTGCTGGCGCTGAACGGTTCACTGGGAAGAAAATACTGCCGGGCTTATCCAGTCATCCTGCCGCTGCTGCCAGCGCTGATGATCTGCTTCATGATTTACCTCAGCGGTGATCCGGGGTCGGGTTATTACGCGGGGCTGACGCTGTGCATCGTGGCGACCTCGTTTGTGTTCCATTGGACCTTTCGAGAGATTGGCATCACGCTCGGACTCGTGGTGGTGGCATATTTTGCCGCCACTCTGCCGAATCTGACCACGCAGGCTGATCCACGTGCGCTCGGCATCTTTGTGAACAACACGGGCTTCATCCTGCTGAACTGTGTGGTGCTTTACTTTGGCAGCCGCCAGCATCATGCGATCCGGCTGCGTGAGTTCGCCAGCCGCTGCAAGGTTGAAGACCAGCGTGAGGAGCTGGCGGCACGGAATGATGAGCTCATCGCCACGCTAAAGCGTCTGCGCGAAACGGAGGCGCAGCTCGCACAGAGCGAGAAGCTGGCGTCCATCGGCCGGCTGGGCGCTGGCATCGTGCATGAGATCAACAATCCGCTGAACTACGTGAAGTCAGCGGTCTATCTGCTGAAGAAAAAGGGCAAGCTGATGCCGCCTGAACTCATGGAATCCGTGACCAGCATCGCGGAGGACATTGGTGAGGGCATCGATCGTGTGGCGGCGATTGTCTCCGACCTGCGCACGTTCGCGCATCCTGAAAACCGTGGCACGCGGCCGATTGACCTGCATGAAACGAGCCGCAAAGCGCTGCGGCTGCTGATGAAGGAGATCAGTGACCGCGGGGTGACGCTGGTGGATGAAATTCCACCGGGAATCACTGCGCAGGCCGACGATAACTACCTGATTCAAATCCTGCTTAACCTTGTGCAGAACAGCATGGATGCGCTGGCGGGGCGTCCCGCACCGACGATTTTGATCAAGGCGCAGGAAACAGCAGTGGGAGTGGATTTGATCGTGCGCGACAACGGCATGGGTATTCCGCAAGAGAACCTGACGAAAATTTTTGACCCGTTCTTCACCACGAAACAGGTGGGGCAGGGGATGGGCCTCGGCCTGAGCATCTGTTTCCGTCTGGTCCAGCAAATGGGCGGTGAAGTGAAGATCGACACCGTCGAGGGCAGTCACACGCAGTTCACGCTGAGTCTCAAGAAGCCTGAGAACACCTGAAATCATGCCCAGCAAGCTGCTATCGCCTTATCACATCCTCTACGTCGATGACGAGGAGAAGGCGTTGCATTACTTCAGGGAGATCTTTGGTGATGAGTACACCATTCACATCGCAAACAACGCGATGGATGGCTATCGCATCCTGCAGCAGTACGGGCCGCAGATCGGCCTGCTGCTCACTGACCAGCGCATGCCCGGCCCAAGCGGCGTTGAGCTGATGGAGCAGGCGCGAAAGCTCAATCCAAATCTCGTGCGCATTCTCGTCACGGCCTACACGGATTACCAGGCGGCGGTGGATGCGGTAAACTCTGGCCGCTGCTTCCGCTACCTGCACAAGCCGTGGGACCCGGACGAACTGACCACCGTGATCAAGCACGCGCTGGATTATTATCACGCGATGGTCGAGCGCGAACAGTTGCTGGCGGAGAAGGCCGACACGGTGCGGCACATGCTGTCGTCAGATAAAGTTTCTGGCCTCGGCATCCTGGCGGAGGGCCTGAACCATCATCTGCGCAATGCCTTGACGGTCGTGCGTGCGTTCATCGATCTGGCACCGATGAAGCTCATGGAGGAGATCGGTGGCGCGCATCCGCGCGATCCCTCGTTCTGGCTGGATGTGCAGCATCAGGCGCAGTCACAGATCGAGCGCATCCAGTCGCTGCTGTCACGGCTGGCCGATGCCTCGCACGCGAAACGTCTCGACCGCAGTGATGAGGTGACACTTAACGCGGTGCTGGAGGAGATGCTCAATGTTTTCGCCACCTCGCTGCATGACAAGAACCTGAATGTGGACATCGAGATCGATCCGAACCTGCCACCGCTGCGCGTGCATGGCGGGCGCTTCCGCCAGATGTGGCGGCTGCTGTTCATGGAGGAGCTGACGCATCTAAGTGCGGGCGACACCATGCAAATCAGTGCCAAGGTCAAACGCGATGCCGCAGGCCAGGACCATGCGGTGATGTACTTGCGCGACACCGGTGCGTGGGAGGGCAAGGACAAGCCGGAGAACCTGTTTGATCCGTTTTATACCCGCAGTCGCAAGCCGGATGACTTCGGGGTGAACATGATGGCCTGCTATGTGACGATGCATCTCCATGGCGGCAGCGCCGAGGCACGCCACCTCGCGCCACGCGGACTGGAAATCAAGCTGAGCATGCCGCTGGAGGCCGGCGTGGAGCCGAAGCAGGAGGAGGATTTCTTCCGTACCCTGCTCAGCCACGAGAAGCGCTGGAAGCAGCGCGAGGAAATGGCGGCGGCATGATTTCCCGCTGCTGGCGAAGTGGTCCGCACATTCCATGTGCGGTTCAAACTGTCGCACTCGGAGTCGAGACTCTGCGAGCCGGAAGCCAATGGAGATGCCCGAAGGGATACCAGGTCACGCGGTCAGGCAAAAAATTGGCAGCCCGCATTGGTACTGCCGCACGCGGGACATGTTTGAGCTGAGGCGGCCGAGGTGAGAATCACTTCGCCAGCCACTGGGCGGCGTCGATGATGACGTGGCCGGTGGTGCCTTCGTTGTGGATTTCGAGCCAGCCGGTTTTACCGGCTTCGAAGCGGAAGGTGCCGAGGGGCTGAAGGTTGTTCTTCTCTGTGGGCTTCTTCTTCTGGTTCACGATGACGGTCTTTTCGCCGTCGGCGTGGTGGATGATGACGGGGACGGCTTCGGCACGGTTGGCGAGGGCGGTGTAGGTGATGGCGACGCGATACTGGCCTGCGGAGGGGAGATCAGGTGTGAATCTGGCTTTTTGCTCGCCTTTGAGGCTGTCGCTGTCGTGACGATAACCTTCGCCGACGAAGCCGGGCGTGGTGTGGCCTTCACTGCTGAAGCCGGTGAGGGTGGCCTCGCTGTCATCAATGACGATGCCACCAAGTTGCTCTTTTTTGAGGCTGGCATGCTCGGGCATGGGAGGGGACTCGAAGTCGAGCATCTGGCCGTCGGCGAGCATGCGTTCCTTCAACTTCGCGTAGTCGATCTGCTGGAGATCTTTCTTGGAATCAATCGCGATGACGGCGGCGGTGGAGGCGCTTTGGCCCATGACCATGAAGACGGGCTCCATGCGGATGCTGCCGTAGGCGATGTGGCTGGCGCTGAGGCAGACGGGGACGAGCAGGTTCGTGCATTCCTCGGCCTTCGGTGTGATGCTGCGGTAACTGATGGGGTAGGGGCGGGTGCCGATCTGGATGTCGCCTTCGTTGCGGACGAAGCCTTCCTTGGTGATGTAGCGCTGCACGTTGTGCGAATCCATGTTGTAGGCGCCCATGCCGACGCTGTCCTCGACGATCTCGCGGCGTTTACAGTTCTTCTCGCTCATGACGTAACCCCCGATCATGCGGCGTGCCTCGCGCACATACATCTGGCGCGGCCAGTGGCCGTTGTCTGCGAACTCATCCTTGGCGAGGCCGAGCTTTTGGAAGGCGGCGCGGATCTGCTCCGGCACGCGTGGATGGTGCGCGTAGGTCCACATGAGGCCCTTCTGCCAGTCCTCGTGGGCTTTCCAAATCTTCGCGCGCGTTTCGTAGTCGGCGTCGGGGTAGTCGAAGTTCTGGCCGATGAAGTCGGTGCTGACGGCGAAATTGTTGTTCGTGTCGGTCTTGCGGTTCGGCATCCAGCTTGGCGCCCATGAGATGCGCATGTCACCGGCCTCGACATTGCGCAGGGCCAGTTCGAACCACTTTTCGTCGTAGTTGGCGGGCTTTTCCCAGTCGAGGCGGTTTTCCGGCACGTCGGTGGTACACATGCGGAAGTTGTAGGCCTGGAGCTTTTTGTCGCCGGTCTCGTCCTCGCCAATGTCGCCGGGATCAATGCCGGGGAGCACGCCGCTGCTGGGATCGCCGGGTTTCACATAAGGATCGACGTTTTTGATGAACTGATGATGCACCGTCTTCACTTTCTGCACGCCGTTGATGGTCTCGCCATACATTGCATTGGCCTCGCGACCGACGGCGTAGCTCACACCGGCCTTCGCCATCAGATCGCCCTCATAGGTGGCGTCGATGAACATCTTGCCTTCAAATTCACGACCACTTTCCATCACGATCTTGACGATCCTTGCCCCTTTCTTGACGACCCGCTTTTTCAAATCAAGCCGCTCGCTGAAAACGACGGTCACCTTGTCCTTCACGGCGGCGAGCATGGCGTCGTAGATCTCCGTGGCCGCGTGCGGCTCGAAAGTCCACATGGTGTCCTCGCTGCCGGTGTTGCCGTGGGGCTTCTTGGCATAGTATTCCTCACGGGTCTGCTGCTTCCACTTGGCGGGATCGCTGTAGTATTTGAAGACGTTCGCGTAAAACTCGCGCGACATGCCGCCGATGGCCTTCTTGTTGCCGATGTCCGTGGCACCGAGCCCGCCGGTGGTCAGGCCACCGAGGAACTTGGTGGGTTCGATAAGCACGGCGGTTTTGCCCATGCGCGCGGCCTGGATGGCAGCGGTGATGCCGCCGGAACTGCCGCCATAGACGACGATGTCATGTGCGGCGAATGCCTGGGCGGCAGCGAATGAGAAAAGCAGGAGGGCAGGGAGGAGCTTCATGGTGGCATACCCCAGCGCAGTCGAGGCGGTTTTGCAACTGCGCCGATGATTTGAGCCGTGGGCTGTAAAAAGAATCGAATAGCCTTCCAGCGGCGGCGTCAGAGTGCGGGACAAGATTCACATCACCATCTCATGAAGACATCCCTCGTTCGCACGCTGACCTTTGGCACCTTGCTGCTGACTTTCACTCTGACCTCCTGTGCTGATCCGTATGGTTACGGCTATGGCCCAAGCTATGGCGGCGGGTATGGCGGTGGGTATGGCGGTGGATACGGTCGTCCTCCGGCCCAAGGGGCGGTGACTGGGGCGCTGCTCGGTGCGGCGGCGGGTGGCATCATCGGCAATCAAAGCCGTCGCGGTCTCGAAGGCGCGGCCATCGGCGGTCTGCTTGGAGCTTTTGCGGGCAGCATGATGCAAAACAGCCGCCAGCAGCGGAGCTATGGCCAGTCGAACTGCAATGCGGGCTACAATCAAGGTTACAACCAGGGCTATGGGCAGCCGAGCTGCCAGCACGGCTATGACTACGGTCAGCAGAACGGCTACAGCCCGAACTATGGTTACGGCCAGCAGTCGAGCTACAATCCTTATTCGTTCGGCACCTGGCAGTAAAAAGCCGTTCATGACGGGCGTTTGAGTCGCGGCGGTTTTCCCGCCGCGATTTTTTATATGCTGATCGACGTCTGTCACCCGGTGGTGCATGGAGGTCATCTCACAAACGTACTTGGATAATGACCATTCTCGAAGCGATCGAATTCCTCGAACTTACCACGCCTTTCACCAAATCGGATCTTAAGAGAGCCTATCGTGACACATTAATGGTTTGGCATCCAGATCGCTTTGCTGGCAACGAAAAGCTTCGCGCCAAAGCTGAAGCGCGCACTTATCAGATTAACGCAGCATTTGAACTGCTGAATGAAACGCCTGAAACAGGTTACCCTTATCAGATACAGGGGGAGGAATTGCAGTTGCGTAAACCTGCCGCTTCCGACTCCGCTTATCCATCCCCAAGTTCTTCCACCGCGCGCTGGTGGCAAAACGAAGACTGGCTCGCTGTCCTGGCCGCACTGCCGATCTTGATCGCCGTGGCGAATGGCTGGAGCCCGAAGATGCCGTCGCTAGGCTGGAGCGGCGCGGCGGATGCGGCAAAGGCGTTTTCAGCAGACAATCTGGCGCTAAGCGGTGTGCTGCTGGCGGTGTTTCTCGGCATCTCGGTGCTCGCGCTGGGTGCCTCGCTTGGAAAGCGTGCGGTTTCATTCCTCGGCGGTGCGGTGGTGGTGTTTGTGCTGGCGTGGTTGTCGCAATGGATCGCCAATCATGCCGGGATCAAGGCTTGGGGGCTCGAATACGTCGTGTTTGCGCTCGGTTTGGGCATGCTGTGGAGCCACACGCTGCCGGTGCCGGACTGGCTGCGCGAGGCGGTGCGCACGGAGTTTTTCATCAAAGTGGGCATTGTGTTGCTTGGTGCCTCAATTCTGCTGCCAGAGATGATGAAGGCGGGCCTGCCCGGTCTGATTCAGGCAGCGCTGGTCATTCCGGTGGTTTGGTATGCGTGTTTCTTCATCGGCCGGAAGCTGAAGGTGGATGACGAGTTCGGCGTGATGCTTTCGACGGCGGTGTCGATCTGCGGTGTGTCAGCGGCCATCGCGGCCTGCGGCGCGATCCAAGGCGACCGCAAGAAGCTGTCTTATGTGACCTCAATCGTGCTGCTGTGCGCGGTGCCCATGATGATTTTGATGCCCGTGGCGGTGCAGAAGCTCGGTTTGTCCGAAGCGGTGGGCGGCGCGTGGATCGGCGGCACGCTCGACACCAGCGGCTCCGTGGCTGCGGCGACCGAGCAGGTAGGCAAAGACGCGACGAAAGTCGGCGTGATCGTCAAACTCTCACAGAACGTGCTCATCGGCGTGGCAGCGTTCGTGCTCTCCGTATGGTGGACGATGCGCGGCGGCAAGGATGGTGCGACGAAGGGCCAAAAGCCGTCAATCGGCGTGATTTGGGAGCGCTTTCCGAAGTTCGTGATCGGCTTTGTGATCGCGTCGATTGTGTTTTCGTATTTCGTGCCGACCGTCGTGGCCGAAGCGGCCAGCAAGCCGCTCAAAGGCATCCGTGAAGTGTGGTTCGCCGCCGCATTCGTCTGCATCGGCCTGGAGACGCGGCTTGGGGAGCTGTTCAAGCTTGGCGGTGGCCGTCCTGCCATCGCGTTCCTCGGCGGTCAGGTCTTCAACATCGCGTGGACGCTGATTCTGGCACTGTGGTTGTTCGGCAAGTGATCAGATCTCAAACGAGACGGACTCGCGCGAGCGTTCCTTCTCGATGATCTGCGCCACCGTGTGCTCGGAGAACCACTGCGCCACCTGATCCCGCAGATCGGTGAACACCTGTCCCAGCGCGTCGTGATCCGCGCCTGGGATGGGATCGAAGGGGCCATCGAACAAAGTGACGACCTCCCCCAGCGTGATCCGTGCCGGATGCGTGACGAGTTGGTAGCCGCCGCCCACGCCGCGCTTGCTACGCAACAGGCCGCCGTTTTTGAGCGCCAGCAGGATTTGCTCGAGAAACTTCAACGGAATGCGCTCGTCGCGGGCGAGATCCTGGATGGAGAAGTTCGTGCCCTCGCGCTCACGTCCCATCGCCACGAGGGCGCGGAGGGCGTATTCGGCTTTTTTAGAGAGCTTCATGGGCGGGAAAGAAGCGCTATCGGAACATCAAACCACCGCAGGTGCAAACTGCGATTTGCCGCCGGGGCGTTTCCGCGTCATTCATCGTGCTGAATCTGCATGAGCGACGATTTTTTTGCCCCACCACCCTCGGAGCCGCCTCGTGCCGCTGCGGCGGTGCATCATGCAGGCACTCCGCTGGCCGCGCGGATGAGACCGCGCACGCTCGATGAGTATGTCGGTCAGCAGCATATTTTGGCGGAAGGCAAGCTGTTGCGTCGTGCGGTGCAGGCGGATCGTTTTTCCTCGCTCATCCTCTACGGCCCACCGGGTGTCGGCAAGACGACGCTGGCGCACATCATCTCGCAGGAGACGAAATCGCGTTTCGTGGCTCTGAGCGGCGTGGAAAGCAGCGTGGCGGACATTCGCAAGGAGGCGGAGAACGCCGGGCATCACCAGCGGCTCTATAACAAGACGACGATCCTGTTCGTGGATGAGATCCATCGTTTCAACAAGGCGCAGCAGGATGTGCTGCTGCCGCATGTGGAGCGCGGAACGCTGCGTTTCATCGGCGCGACGACGCACAACCCGTTCTTTTACGTCAACAGCCCGTTGGTGAGCCGCTCGCAGGTGTTCACACTCGAACCGCTGGGTATCGCCGAACTCGAATCGCTCATGGATCGTGCCTTGAGCGATGTGGAGCGCGGTTTGGGCAGCATGAAGGCACGGATTGAGCCCGAGGCGCGTCATCACCTTGCCACTGTGGCCGATGGCGATGCGCGGCGTTGCCTGAACGCGCTCGAACTGGCCGTGCTCTCGACGCAACCGGACGCGGCGGGCGGAATCGTCATCACGCTGGCCGCTGCGGAGGAGTCCGTGCAGCAAAAGACCGTCGTTTACGATGGCGACGGCGACGCGCACTACGACACGATCAGCGCCTTCATCAAAAGCATGCGAGCGTCCGACCCCGACGCGGCCCTCTACTGGCTGGCGAAAATGCTTTATGCCGGAGAGGACATCCGTTTCATCGCCCGGCGCATCGTCATTGCTGCCAGCGAGGACATCGGCATGGCCGACAGCAACGCGCTGCGCGTGGCCGTGGCGGCGCAGCAGGCGGTCGAATTCATCGGCATGCCTGAGGCGCGCATCATTCTGGCCCACGCGACGATTTACAATGCCACCGCGCCCAAGAGCAACCGCGCCTACACCGCCATCGACGCTGCGTTGGAGGATGTGAAAAACGGCCGCACCCTGCCAGTGCCGAAACACCTGCGCGACGCGCATCACAAGAAAGCCGCGAAGGAGTTCGGTCATGGGGAGGGCTACCTCTACCCACACGACTACGAGGGTGGTTTCGTTCCCCAGCGCTGTCTGGAAGGCGGCCGCCAGTATTACGATCCCACGGAGAATGGCTTGGAGGCGCGAATCAAGGAACGGCTTGGCCAGTGGCGGAGGCAGTGGGATGAACATTAAAGGGTGCATTGCTGCGAGCCTGAGCGAGCCAGCAGATGCCCCTGTAGTTGAACAAGCCCGACTTTAACACTTCCGCGGCCTTATGTGCT
>JAYVIO010000175.1:0-37697 GCA_043770175.1 Verrucomicrobiales bacterium
TGGCTCGATGGCGAGCACCGCGCCTGGGAGGCCCGTGAAATCGAAACCATGCTCGGCCGCCATCACGCCGCCGACATCGACTGCATGTGGCGTCCGCCCACGAAGGAAAAAAACGGCCTCTACCGCCTGCTCGAAGACGGCGCTGCCGGATTGATGATCCCGCACGTCGCCACCGCCGATGAAGCCCGCGCTCTCGTCAGTGCGATCAAGTTCCCACCGCTCGGCGACCGCGGCTTCTGCGGCGGCGGACGCGATGCCGACTACTGGATCGGCAAACCCGCTGATTACACGGATCAAGCCAACCGCGAGACCTTCCTCACCGTGCAGATCGAAACGCCCGCCGCGCTCGCCAACGCCGAAGCCATCGCCGCCGTTCCCGGCGTGGACGTTCTCTTCCTCGGTCCCGGCGACATGTCCCTGCGCCTCGGTTGCACGCCCGGTGTCAATGATCCCGTCATGATGGACGTGCAGAAGCAAATCGCTGCCGCCTGCCGCAAGCACGGCAAAGCCTGGGGCCGCCCCGTCGGCTCCGCCGCCGATGCCAAGACACTCATCGACCTCGGCGCGCAGTTCATCGTGCATGGCGCGGAGTTCAGCGCCGTGTGCGCCCATTTCGCTGCCTGTTCGGCGGATTTTGATTCCATCCTCAGCGAAACCACCGGTGCGCCTATGATTCCTGATGGCAAAACCTACTGACCATCTCATGAATCTACGCCACCTCGTTTGCATCGCCGCTGGTTGCTGGTCCGCCGTGTCCTTTGCACAGCCTGCAGCCTGGATGGAGCCTTT
The DNA here is from genome assembly GCA_043770175.1 of Verrucomicrobiales bacterium. GTDB lineage: Bacteria > Verrucomicrobiota > Verrucomicrobiia > Verrucomicrobiales > Verrucomicrobiaceae > Prosthecobacter. The sequence continues at coordinate 790 of JAYVIO010000175.1, forward strand.
CCCGCCGCACCAGATCGCGGGGAATCTCTACTACGTCGGCTCGAAGGATCTCGCGTCGTATCTCATCACCACGCCAGAGGGTCATGTCCTCATCAACAGCAGCTTTGAGGAATCCGTGCCGCTCATTCGTGCCAGCATCGAAAAGCTCGGCTTCAAATTCACCGATGTGAAGATCTTGCTCATCAGCCACGCGCACTCGGATCATTGCGCCGGTAGCGCGGCGATCATCCAGCAGACGAAGGCGCAATACTTTGTCATGGAGCAGGATGCAGACGCCGTGGAGAGCGGTGGCGCAAAGAAATCTCGTCTCAAAGCCGACTACACGCAGTTCACGCCCGCAAAAGTGGACCGCCGGCTCAAGGATGGCGACGAAGTCAAACTCGGCGGCAGCACGCTCGTCGCGCATCTCACGCCCGGTCACACACGCGGCTGCACCACTTGGACCATGAAGGTGGACGGCCTCAACGCCGTCATCATCGGCAGTCCGAATGTGAACCCCGGCTACATCCTGGTGAACAACAAGGACTACCCGACCATCGCCACCGACTACGAGAAGACCTTCCGCTTCCTCAAAGCCCAGCCCGTCGATCTTTTCCTCGGCGCCCACGGCGGCTACTACGACATGAATGCCAAGCACGCCCGCATCGGCACCAGCAGCACCAATCCCTTCATCGACCCCGAAGGCTACCAGCGCTACGTCGCGGATCGCGAGCAAGCCTTCCTCACCGAACTGGCGAAGCAGCAGGCGCAATGACCTCGGTGGACATTCTTCCACGCCTGCGAGCCGCCGGTTTGATTGCAGGTGAGGCTCACGTGACTCCGCTCACCGGCGGTGTGTCGAGCGACATCGTGCTCGTCGAGTCGTCCCAGGGGAAAATCGTCGTCAAGGCGGCATTGGAGAAGCTGCGCGTCAAAGATGACTGGTTCGCCGATGTCTCGCGCAATCGCGTGGAGCAGAACTTCTTCGAATACGCCGCTCCCATCATCCCCGAATCCGTCCCGCGCATCCTCGGCGGCGGCGATGGTTGGTTCGCGATGGAATACCTCGGCGACATGCTGAACTGGAAAATCTCGCTCCTTGCCGGCAATGCCGACATCGGCACCGCGAAGCTTGTTGGCGAAGTTTTGGGCCGCTTGCACGCCGCCTCGTGGCTAGATGATACTGCGCGCTCGCGATTCGACACGCTGCCCAATTTCCACGCTCTCCGCATCGAGCCCTACTTGCTCACGACGGCTGCTCGTGTCCCTGAAGTCGCCAATCTCCTCCGCAGCGAAGCCGCGCGGCTCTCCGTAACCAAACTCGCCCTCGTCCACGGTGACTTCAGTCCCAAAAACCTCCTCACCGGCCCTCAGCGCCTCATCGTGCTCGATGCCGAATGCGCCTGGTTTGGCGATCCTGCCTTCGACACCGCCTTTCTGCTCACGCATCTGCATCTGAAGGCTCTGCTGCATCCGCAGAGCATTCAGCTCGTACCCGCGTTTTGGTCCGCTTACACCGCCACATGCGGCCATGACTTGGAAGAACGCACCGTGCGACTGCTGCTCTGCTTTCTTCTCGCCCGCGTGCACGGCAAATCGCCTGTCGAATACCTTTCCGAAGCACAACGCGCCTTCATCACGCGTTTCGTGCTCTCGCATTTGCCCAACCCACCCTCTCTCGCGGCACTCACCACTTTCTGGAAATGAAAATCAGCTCACTCGACGCCCTGCAAATTTTCGACAGCCGCGGCAATCCCACCGTGGAGGTCATCGCGACGCTGGAGGACGGCACCACCGGTCACGGCCTCGTCCCCTCCGGAGCCTCCACCGGCCACCATGAGGCCTTGGAACTCCGCGACGGAGACAAGAACCGCTTTCGCGGCAAATCGGTCTTCAAAGCCCTCTCGCATGTGAAAGGTGAAATCGCCCACGAGGTCATCGGACGCGATATTTTCGACCAAAGCGGCCTCGACGAGGCTTTGATCACCCTCGACGGCACACCGGGCAAATCACGCCTCGGCGCGAATGCTATCCTCGGCACCTCCATGGCCGTCGCGCAGGCCGGTGCGAATGCGAAACGCCTCCAGCTCTTTGAATACCTCGGAGATGGCAAAGGAACACTGCTGCCACTGCCAGAGATCCAGATCTTCGGCGGCGGCAAGCACGCGCAAGGCCGCATCGACATCCAAGACTTCATGATCATGGCCCTCACGGCCAAATCTTATGAGGAAACGCTCGAAATCACCTCCAACGTCTTCCACGCCGCCGCTGATGTGATGCGCCAGCGCGGTCTGCTCGCCGGTGTGGCTGATGAAGGCGGTTACTGGCCGATGTTTGATCGCAACGAGGATGTTTTCGACGCACTCATCGCTGCCATCGAATGCGCCGGTTACACACCGGGCCGTGAAGTCGGTATCTCACTCGACATCGCCGCCACCGATCTCTTTCACGACGGCCACTACACACTCGGCCTCGAAAAGCGCCGCTTCACCACCGAGGAGTTCGCGCAGCTCATGATTGGCTGGATTGCGAAGTATCCCATTGTCTCTATCGAGGATCCCATGGCCGAGGACGACTGGGAGGGCTGGAAACTCGTGCGCAACGCCATCGGCCACCGCTGCCAGCTCATCGGTGACGACCACTTCACCACCAACATCACCCGCATCGAGCGCGGCATCGCCGCGAACACCGCCAACGCCGTGCTCATCAAGCTCAACCAGATCGGCACCGTCACCGAAACCATCGCCGCTATCCGCTGCACGCAGGCCGCCGGCTGGCTCCCTGTCGTCTCTGCACGCTCAGGTGAGACGGAGGACGCCTTCATCGCCCATCTCGCCGTCGCCACGAACGCCGGCCAGCTCAAAGTCGGCTCCTTCAGCCGCAGCGAGCGCATGGCGAAGTGGAACGAAGTCCTTCGCATCCAGCGCCAGCTCGGTGATCGTGCGCGGTTCATCGGCGCGGAGATCTTTTCCAGCGCAGGCATCCAGCTCACATGAAAATGCGCCCCCAGATCGGCCTCGGCTGTGTCACCTTCGGACGCGAGATCGACGAGGCAGCGTCCTTTGCGCTGCTTGATCATGCGCTGGAGCGTGGCGTGCGGCATTTCGACACCGCCGCAGCCTACGGTGGCGGCGCATCGGAAACCATTCTCGGCAAGTGGCTCGCCTCGCGAAAGCCGGAAGCAATCACCGTCGCCACGAAGATTTTACCGCCGTATGACCATATCGACATCAGTGGCAGTTTGAAGCGGCTCGGCGTCGAGCAGATCGACCTGCTCTACCTTCATCAATGGCACGAAACCGCGCTTCAAGCTGGCTCCAAGCTCGCAGGGCTGCCAGTAAAGCAACTCGGAGCCAGCAACTTTACACTGGAGCAACTCAAGTCTGTCGGGGCATGCTTCAGTGTCGTGCAAAACAACCACAACCTTGCCGTGAGCGATGTCAGCTCGGAGTTTCGCGATTACTGCGCTGCGAATGAAATCGCCATCGTCACCTACAGTCCGCTTGGAGCCGGATTCCTCACCGGGAAGCATCAAAATGGGGTTCAGGCCGGTTCACGTTTTGAAATCATCCCTGGCCATCAGCAGGTCTATTTTCATGTGGCGTCCTATCAGCGGCTCGCACGACTCGAAGCCGTGGCGAAACTCACCGGGCACTCACAAGCCCATCTCGCCTTGGCCTGGGCGCTGCATCAGCCGGGAATCGACACCGTGCTCGTCGGCGGCCGATCGCCCGCGCATCTCGATCAGGCTTTTGCGGCGATGGAGTTCGATGATGCGGCGGTGCTGAGTGAACTTGAATTGGCAGGATAATTGGGGGCAGGATAATGGATGAATGATCTGGTTTCTGATTATCCTGCCCTCAATTATCCTGCCAAACCTCCCCGTCATGCCGGTTCACTTCTCAGCTCAGATCATCAAACCCACCAAAAAGAGGTTTTATGAGATCGACTATCTCGTCACCGGCCATGCCCACGCGATCCACAATGAGTTTGGCCGCTTGATGCACGAAGACATTTATCAGGCCGAGCTCGCCCGTCGCTGCATCGCAGACGGGCTTCCCACGCTTCGAGAGGTTCAACTTCTGCTGGCCCATGAAATGTTCCAAAAACCCTACTACATCGACCTTCTGGTTGATTCGTCCGTGCCGGTGGAAACCAAGACCAATGAGGGACTCGTGCCTGCGAACCGGGCGCAAGCTCTTAACTACTTGTATCTCGCTGATTTGAACCACGGCACCCTTCTCAATCTCAGACCCATCATTGTGGAGCACGAGTTCGTCTCGACTTCGCTGACCGCCGAGGCTCGACGTCGCTACATTCTACGTGAGGACTCCTTCACCATTCTATGCCCCGAGATGCGCCAGGCAAGAGAGCGCCTCATCCATCTTTTGAATGACTGGGGCACTCATCTTGAAGTCGCCGCCTATCGCGAGGCCCTTGGCTACTTTTTATGCCCGTCGGCTCCCGACAAATCTGTGGTCGATATTTACTCCGAAGCTGGTCCCATCGGCAAACAGCCAGCTCTGATGCTCACTCCCGATATCTTGCTCAGTGTGACGGCATCGAGGCTGCCACTGAAGCAGATGCAATCACACATCCTCCGCTTTCTCAGTCACACTCGGCTGCGGGCTATGCTGTGGATCAACTTCAACAGATCCAGGATCACTCTGACTACGCTGTCGGCAAAACCATGAGTTGGCAGGATAATTTCAGTATGACCTGGTTTCTGATTATCCTGCCCTCAATTATCCTGCCAACATCCCCGTCATGAATAACAAAAACTCCGCCATGCTCCTCGCCAATTACGAACACGACGGCGTCGTCCGCATTCCGCATTTTCTCAGCGCCGATGAAGTCGCTGCTGTGCGCGCGGAACTCGACCGCTACATCCGCGACGATCTCGCCGCGCAGCCCGTCGATGCACGCACCTTCGAAAAGGATGAGAAGACCGTGCGCAATCTCTGGCGCTTGGAGAAATACAATGCCTTCTTCCATCAGCTTGGCGAGCGCGCAGACATCCTCGCCTTCATCGCCCCATTTGTGCATGGCGAACCGTTGCTGGTCGGTATCGAGACCTTTAACAAGCCGGCCCGCATCGGCTCAGCAGTGCCGTATCATCAAGACAACGCCTACTTCTGCCAGACGCCGCCAGACATGCTTACCGTGTGGATTGCCATTGACGCTGTGACGGAAGCCAATGGCCCCGTGTTCTTCGTCAAAGGCTCGCACCAAGACGGCATGGTTCCCACCAAGCCTAGCGGCGTGCGTGGCAACAGCATCGGGTTGGCTGAGCCATCCACTGTCCCACTCGCCGAGCAATTCTGCGGCCTTCTCAATCCCGGTGATGCCACGATTCATCAGTGCGAAACGATTCATCACTCCGCGCCGAACACCACGGAACACTCGCGTCTCGGACTCCTTTTGGTCTATCGCGGCAGTCACACCCAGACAAATCCCAAGCTTAAAGCTGCTTACACCGCAGCCGTAACCGCCACGCCGCCTGCATGAAACACCTTTTCATTATCGCTCTCGCGCTGCAAAACGTGGCCGCTGCTGACCTTCACGTCGGCAAAGACGTGCCGACCATCGCGCAGGCCATCAAACTCGCGCAACCTGGTGACACCATTCATCTCGAACCCAAAGTTTATCGCGACTACGCGGGATTCTACGGCAAAAAAGGCGAGCCGGGCAGGCCCATCACACTCGACGGCCACGGTGCAACGCTCGAAGGCTCTGATCCGCTCGACCCTGCGCAGTGGAGTGAAGTGTCTCCCGGTCTTTTCGCTGCCGACGCGCTGCTGCCACGACTCGACGATGCCATCACCGGCCGCTGGTTCTTCCTCTTCGATGGCAAGATGCAGCTCATGGGCCGCACCTCAAAAGGCAGGAGCGCGCCCTACAAAAAGCCGGAAGAACTCCAGCCGAACGAATGGACCTTCATCAAAGGCCCGCCGCGCGCGGATGCGAAGCTGCTGCAAACCTTTGGCACCTTCTACATTAAACTAGCACCCGGCCAGAAGCTGGCTGACGCAAACATCTTCATGCCTGTCCGCAGTGCGGGCGTGCAGTTCAGCGGGGATAACGCGCATCTCATCATCAAGAACCTCACCGCCACGCATCCGTACAACGACGGCTTCAACATCCACGGCGACTGCCGCGACTGTGTGTTCGAAAACATCCGTGCCATCGAGTGCGGTGACGACGGCATCAGCGCGCATGAATCGGCGCAGTATCGCGTCGATGGCTTCATCAGCATCGGCAACAGCACCGGCATCTGCGACACCGGCACGGCGCAGACGAGCTACACGAATATCTTCCTCGTGCGCAATGTCGGCTTCGATCTCTACTTCCTCGATGAAGGTCGCTACTCGATCACGAATGCTCTCGTTCTTTCCTCCGCGCAGAATCCCTTCACCACCACTGGTCGCGCTACAGGCGACTGCCGCCTCATGCTGGAAAACGTGCTCATCCGCCGCCTCACCACGCCGAACCTAGGCACCATCGCCGCGAACTCCATCGTCACCGGCAAGCGCTGCACCTTTGATAACCTCGACTTCAAAATCACCGGCACTGCGACATGGGACAACTGCCTGATCAATGGTAAACCGCTGCCTGATGCCAAAGCACAGGGTGCGGATGTGCAGTTTTTGAAGAAACTCATCCCTACAGACGACAAACCATGAAAACGCTCGCCCTCATCTCCTGCATGGCATCACTGATCCAGGCTGCAGATCGCCTCCCTGCATTCCCTGGCGCGGAGGGCGCTGGAAAATGGACTAGCGGCGGGCGCGGTGGTCGCGTGACCGAAGTCACCACCCTCGACGACAGCGGCCCTGGCAGTTTGCGTGCGGCCTTGGATGCGCGCGAGCCACGCACGGTGATCTTCCGTGTATCCGGCACCATTGAACTCAAGGCACCGCTGCGCGTGTTGCATCCCTTCATCACCATCGCCGGACAGACGGCTCCAGGAGATGGCATTTGTCTCAAAGGCTATGAATTGCAAATCGGCACCACGCATGATGTCATCGTGCGGCATCTGCGCTGCCGTCCAGGCGATAAGACCTCCAAGCCTGGCGACATGGATGCTTTGACGATCTGGGATGCACAAAATGTGATCGTCGATCATTGCAGCGCGACTTGGAGCACGGACGAATGCCTCTCCGTCACGCGGGATACGGATCGCATCACGGTGCAGCATTGCCTTATCGCTGAAGCACTCACCGAGCATGGCCTCGGCTCCATCATTGGCTCGTATCACGGTGACATTTCGTATCTGCATAATCTCTATGCCAGCAACCGCGCGCGCAATCCGCGCCCCAGTGGCTATCAGTCCACACAAGGCCACGAGAACGATCCCGGACCGCGCATCGACTTCCGCAACAATGTCCTCTTCAATTGGCAAAGTGGCGCAGGCTATACCGGGAGTGACAATGCAGATGAGCCTGAGCGCATCGCCATGAACTACGTGGGCAACTACCTCAAACCCGGCGCTGACACTTCACCCACCTATCAGTCCCTGGCGCTCACGATTTACGCCGGCTCGACAGCGGAGTTATTCCTCGAAGGCAATCGAGTCGATAAGCCGCAGCGCTCCATCAACATGCAATCTGAGCTGCTCATGATCCGCCCCGGCTGCACGCTGATCCTGAGAGACAAGCCGCTCCCCTTTGAGCCCGTCACCGCTCAAAGCGATCCCATCAAAACGCTCGACACCGTCGGCGCGGTCAAACCCAAGCGCGATGCCGTGGACGCGCGCATCATCGCCGGAGTGCGCGATGGCACAGGCCGCCTGCCGACCTCTTTCGCGCCCGATGCCTGGCCCGAACTGAAGAGCGGCGAGTCCATGCCCGACACTGATCACGACGGTTTGCCCGATGCCTGGGAGCAGGCCCACGGCCTGAATCCAAACGACCCCTCCGACTCCTCCAAGCCCTCGCTACAAGCCTGGACGTATTTGGAACTGTGGATGAACTCGCTGTGATCATGAAGCCACTCATTTTGTTCCCGCTGCTGATCAACTCGATCCTCGCCGCTGATCCTGCGCCCACCTTCTCCGGTATCTGGCTGATGGGGCAGTCGTTGTGTGATGGCTCCGAGTCGCTGCCCGTCGTGACGACGGCGGACACAGGTTGGGGAAATCTCATGTTTCAGCACGGGGTGCGGACGTGGTTGGCGAATGAGAACTCAGCAACGCCGGAGAAGCGTGCGGCGGAGTTGTTTGCGCTAGTGCCGCTGCGGGCGCAGGCGAATGGCGGGCTGGGGGAGACGGTGGCGAATGGCTTGGTGGATCATCTCAAGGCGGCTTTTCTCGGAGCGAAGAAAAGTGGAGCGCCGCATTACCTCGTGGCGTGTGCGGGACAGGGTGGGCGGCAGATCCAGGAGCTTTCGAGCGCGGATCTTTCGACCGATGAACGCACACCGGAGTCGCGGCGTAACGGCGGTGGGTATTACAAGACGAGCCTGGATGATGCGCGGCGCGCCAAAGAGCAGGCCAAGGCGATGGGCGCGAAGTTTGAAGTGAAGGCGCTCTACTGGATGCAGGGCGAGGGCAATGGCGGGCTCACGGGCGGCATCATGCCCACACGCTGGGATGCTGAGATTCCGCGCACGCAGGGCCTTGCGTGGTATCGCGATCAACTCATGGCGTATCGCAAGCAGTGGTCGGCGGACCTTGGCGCGATCACGGGACAGCGAGGCGAGCTGCCGATGTTCACCTATCAGACGCTCGGTCCGGCTGGCGATGCGCAACTCATGGCGGCGGATGCCGATGCTTTGATCTATTTGGTCGGGCCGCACTACGCGGTGCCGAGTGCGGTCAACAGCCGCACGACGCAAGGCCGCCATGGCGATCCGATCCATCTCGCCGCCGATGGCGAGCGCTGGTGGGGCGAACAGGTGGGAAAGGTCATGCATCGAGTGCTGCATCAAAACGAGGACTGGCAGCCGCTGCGCCCGCGCCGTGCGAAACTCGATGCAGTGCGCGAAGCAGTCTTCGTCGAGTTCACCGTGCCGCGACCGCCGTTGGTGATCGACACGGGCTTCCTCGCGCGTCAGGAAATCGCCACCGAGGGAGGCTTTACCTCGCTCGCCGGTTTCCAGGTGCGCGGCAGCATGGGACAAACGCTGACACTGACATCCATTGAAGTCGATTCGCCGGGGAGCCTGCGCATCCGCTTCGCCAAAGCGCTGCCTGCGGCTGAAAAGTGCCGCGTGAGCTACGGGCACCCGTTTGCATCGGCACTCGGAACGATCGCCGCGCTTCTAAAGACTGCGGCTGGGGATGAGGAACTAGTGCTCACGCGAAGTTTTGCACAGGAGCTGAAGCCGCTGACGCATGAAGGTGCCTTCCTTGTGACGAACACAACCGGCGCGAACACCCGCGTGCCAATCCGCAGCGTGCGCGAGGAAAATGGCGTCACCGTGCTGCGCTATGAACCGCGTGAACTGCGCAACGGCACGCCTTTCGCCGTCGGGCAGCCAGTTGTCGCGCAACGTTCGTTCAGTTACGGCAATCTCCGCGACTCTGATCCCGAGCGCTCCGTTCACACCTTTGCGGATGCCGCCTATGGCACTCGCGCCGGCCAGCCGTATCCACTGTGGAATTGGTGCGTATTGTTCTCCGACTTCGACGTCGAAGCTCCGTGATGCGTTTTCATCTGCCTCAATTTAAGAAATGGCGTCTGAGCCCGATCTATGTGAAGTGGCGCAACTGGTCCGCCTGGTGAACAAGAAACATGTGCTGGCAGCTTCATAGGTAGAGATTAGAATCCGCCTATGAAGCTCATCCTTTGCCTGCTCAGTTGTCTCTCGCTCCAGCTCCATGCCGGCGAGCAGGTATTCTTTGCCTTTGATGATCACAACATCGCCTGGCAGCACAATTTGAAGCTCACGCTGGAGACGGCGCAGAAGCATCCGGCGAATCCCGTGCTGCGCAGCGGATTGCCGGGAACACCGGATCATGGTCATGCGGTGCTCTACGGCACGGTGCTCAAGCAGGGTGACACCTTTCGCATGTGGTATCTCGGCATGCACGAGGCGGAGATCGTCAAAGGCCAGGCTCCTGGCTGGTGGCGGCCCATGTGCTACGCCGAAAGCAAGGATGGTGTAATATGGACGAAGCCCGAACTCGGCCTCGTGGACTTCAATGGCGGCACAAAGAACAACATCTGCCTGATCGAAGGCGACCCGTATTCAATGACTCGCGTGAATGATTTCCTCTCGGTGCTTTACGAGCCCGAGGAACCTGATCCGGCGAAGCGCTACAAGTGCGCCTTCATCGCCCACATGCCGATCGAGGACGTGAAAGGTGGACGCAGCAAGATCGGGCCGAACGAGAAGCGCTGGGGCTCCTTCGTCACCGCGACGAGTGCGGACGGACTGAAATGGAAATGCGTGGGCGACCGCCCGGCGAACGCGGGCGGCGAGCGCTTTGAGGTGAGCGGTCTGTATCGCTTCGGTGACTTTTATTATGCGACCGGCCAGCTTCTCAGCCCATGGTCGTGGCGGCCGGATGGCAGCGAGATCGGGCGCGACATGCTGGCGTATCGCTCTCCGGACTTCGTGACGTGGTCAAAGGCAAAGGCGCTGTCGTATGCACGGCCCGGCCAGCTTTCCACTCCACCAGTGAAAGGCCAGCAGATGCACATGGGCGCGGGGATTTGGAATCGCGGCAATGTGCTCGTCGGCCTGCACGGCATGTGGCAGGACGCGGAGCAACCGCCGCCGAAGGGCAAGAGCTGGAACCTCGGCGTGCGGGTCGATCTCGGTCTGGTGGTGAGCAATGATGGCGTGCATTTCCGTGAGCCAGTGCCCGGTTTCCAAATCGTCCCGCGTGGCAAGGAAGGCGAGTGGGACGACGTCGCGATCCTGCAAGGCCATGCCTTTGTAAACGAGGGCGACAAGACGATGATCTGGTACTCGCACTGGGACACTGGCGGCGTGCTCGAAGACATGGACATCGGACTTGCCACACTGCGTCGCGATGGATTTGGCCATTTCAGCCGCAAAGTGGAGGGAAACGACGCGCACTTTGTCACAAATACTTTTGAGACGAACGAGATCGCGCTGAATGTCGATGGCATCACTCCTGAAGCTCCGCTCACCGTGCAGCTTCTTGATCATCTTGACCGCCCCCTTGAAGGCTATGCGGCTACCGTGACTCAAAACGGTCTTCATCAACCCATCGCATGGCCGAAACCACTGCCTGCTGACAAGAAGATGGCCTTGCGTGTGTACTTCCCTGCAAACAGTGCTGCCCGCGTCTATGCGATCTACCTCAACGATTGATCTCCATGCCTCTCAAGCTCGTCACCGAACTCAACGACACCGACCGCAAGCTGTTGCATCGCGCCTTGGACGGTTTTGTGCCGGCGAAAGTTTTCGACGTGCATGCCCACCTGTTTCACTCGCGACATTTTGCACCGGGCAAACGCCCTGAGTTTCTGGATGAAAACCGCGGCTATGGGCTGGCAGATTTCCAGGCGGCAATGCAGTTGTGGATGCCAGGCAGGAAGGTTGAGGGGTTGTTTTTTGGCTATCCGAGTGCTGAGAATGATCGCGTAGGTGAAAATGCGTGGCTGAAATCGCAGATCGACCTGACGACGAATTCGCGCGCACTCGTGCTGGTGGCACCGACGGATGATCCGGCGGAGGTGCGGAGGTTGATGAGCACGGGCGTGTTTGTCGGCATCAAGCCGTATCGCCTTTACGCCGATGTGCCGGACACGAAGGAGGCGGAGATCGAATCCTTCGCGCCGGAGTGGATGTGGGAGGTCTGCCATGATCACGATGGTGTCATGATGCTGCACATCATGCTGGCAGATGGCATCACCGATCCGCGCAATGTGGAGGCTCTTCAGCGGCTGTGCCGACGCTACCCGCGCTGCAAGCTGGTACTGGCGCATGTGGCGCGTTCCTTTAACTACCGCCATGCGCGTGAAGGTCTGCATCATCTCGTCGATCTCGACAACGTAGTCGTGGATACATCGGCAGTGACACAAGCGGGAGCGTTTCGGGCGGCGATTGAGATCCTGGGCCCGCAACGCGTGCTCTGGGGCAGCGATTACATGGTCAGCGAACTGCGTGGCTCCTGCATCACGCAGGGCGATGGCTTCACCTGGATTCATCCCGAGATCACCGGTGATAAACTGACCATTTTTGGCCAATACACGACCGTGGGCATCGAATCGCTGCTTTGTCTCCGAGAGGCTTGCGAGGACACTGGCATGACGCAGGGCGACTTGGAGGATATTTTCCGCGAGAATGCGCTGCGGCTGCTGAAGCCGAAAATTGAGCATTCGGGTCCCAAACTCTGGGAAGAAGCCAAAACGAAAATTTCCTGCGGCACGGGCCTGCTCTCCAAACGGGCGCATCTATTCGATCCGCAAACCTGGCCGTCGTATTTCTTGCGGGCGAAGGGCGCGAGCATCTGGGATCTCGATGGGAAGCGCTACACGGATTTCACCGGCGGTGTGGGAGCCATCCTGCTCGGTCATGCGGACGATGAAGTGAACGCGGCGGTGAAGCGCCGCGTGAATCTCGGCAGCTACGCCACGCTGGCGTCACCAGATGAGGTGAAGCTCGCCGACGTACTGCTCGATCTGCATCCCTGGGCAGGCAAGGTGCGCTACGCTCGCGGTGGAGGCGAGGCGCTTGGTCTTGCCGTGCGCATCGCACGCGCGGCGACGGGCAAAAGCGGCATCGCCTTCTGTGGTTACCATGGGTGGAGTGATTGGTATCTCGCCGCAAACCTCAGCGATGATGCCGCGCTCGATGGTCACCTGCTGCCCGGCTTGCAACCGCTCGGCGTGCCGCGCGAGTTGTCAGGCACGGCGGTGCCATTTCGCTACAACGATCTGGATTCCTTTCACGCAGCGCTGCAAAAACTCGATGGCAAACTCGCCGCCGTGGTGATGGAGCCGATGCGCAGCGAGTTTCCGCGTGATGGCTTCCTACAAAAAGTGATCGATGCCTGCCACGTCGCTGGTGCGGTGTTTGTGCTCGATGAAGTGACGAGCGGCTGGCGTTTTGGCTTTCCTGGCGCCGCGAAGGTACTTGGCATCGAACCGGACATCGCTGTGTATGCAAAGGCAATGAGCAACGGCTACCCCGCCGGAGCCATCATCGGCAAAAACGAGGTCATGGAGGCCTCGAACAACAGCTTCATCTCCAGCAGCTACTGGACGGATGGTGTCGGCACAGCGGCGTCGCTGGCCTGCATCGGCAAAATGAAGCGTGAAGGCGTGCAAAAGCATGTGTGGAGCCTCGGCGAGCGTTTGCAGGCCGGTTTGCGCGAGGTGGCCTCGCGACATCCCGCGCTCAGTTTGAAGGTCGGCGGCATGCCCTGCGCTCCATCGCTCGTTTTTGCCAATCCAGCCGCGAAACCGCTCATGATTCGTCACATGCTCCAGCGCGGCTATTTGATGTCGAGCCAACTTTATGTGACCTGGTGCCACGATGATGAAAACGTCGCCAGCATGCTCGCGGCTCTGGATGAAGCACTCGCCATCGTCGCCCAGACACCGCTCGAAGCATCTCAAGGACCGCAACAAGGCTTTGCGCGACTCGTTTGACTCCCATTATGCTCATTGACTGCCACAATCACCTCGGCGCCGACCTGCTATTTTACCTGCACGGCGATTTCCCCTACTCGCAGCAGCTCGTGCAGATGCAGCATGAGGGCGGAGCGCTCGGCATCACGCACTGGATCGCGTTTCCCTTCGTCAGCTACGCGGCGATGGACGTGACGAAGTTCCGCAGCGGCGGGATCGGCTTCGGCCAGAACGGCCTCGAAACCGTGCCGTATGCGTTTGAAAACAAACGCCTGCTCGACGAGTGCCAGAAGCTCTTTCCCGAGGAGGGGAAACGCATCCTGCCCTTCGTCATGGTCGATCCGATGCGGGAGACTGACGCGCAGGCGAAGGAACTGGTCAAACTGCGCGGCGAATACCGGTTCCACGGCATCAAGATCCAAAGCACCATTATCCAGTCCTTCATCAAATGCCTCGCGCATGAGGGCAAAGTCTTCCTCGATCTCGCTCGCGAGTGGGATGTGCCTTTCATCATCCACAGCAGCGTGGCCCAGGACGATCTCTGGGCGCAGGCACATGACATCATCGACATTGCCGATGCGAATCCCGATATCCGCTTCTGCGCCGCGCATTCCTGCCGCTATGACAAGGAATGTCTCGACCGCATCCAGGAGCTGCCGAACGCATGGTTCGACAACTCCGCGCATTGCATCCACTGCGTGGGCGCGGTGGATGACCTGCCTTACATCGCCCCGCGCGAGCGCCGTTTTGACAGCGACTACACCGATCCCGGCCGCGTGACCGCCGATCTCGCCGCGGCTTATCCGGACAAGTTCATCTGGGGCAGTGACTCGCCCTTCTACAGCTATGCGGCGGAGATCAGCGGCAAGGTGGTGAAGCTCATCAGCACCTACGAGGCAGAGATCAAAGCCCTCCGCGCCGCTGGCGATGAAGCCGTCCAGCGCATCACTTGCACGAACACTCTCAAATACCTCAAGCTCGCCGATGAAAGCATTCTCTCTTGATGGCCACGCGGCACTCGTGACCGGTTCCTCGCAAGGCATCGGCCTCGCGATGGGCAAGGCGCTGCATGAAGCGGGTGCGCGAGTCGTGTTTCACGGTCTTCAGGCTTCCATCGAAGGCCTTGCGAGTTATGTGCAGGCCGACCTGATGCAAAACGACGGCCCGCAACGGCTCGTCGATGCGGCCTTCGAGCTCGAACCCGGCCTCGAAACGCTCATCTGCAATGCAGGCAGCTTCTTTGACCTGCCCTTCCTCGAAATGACTCGCGAGCGTTGGGACAAGACGATGCAGCTCAATCTCGCGTCCGCGTTTTTTACGGCGCAGGCCTTTGCGAAGCGTCTCGTGGCAGAAAAGCGCGGCGGCAGCATCGTGATCACGTCTTCCACGAATGGCTTTCAGGGCGAGATGGACTCGTGCGCGTATGATGCGAGCAAAGGAGCCCTCGTGATGCTCACGAAGTCGCTCGCGGTGTCGCTGGCGGATCATGGCATTCGCGTGAACGGCGTCGCACCCGGCCTCATCAAGACGCCGCTGACGGCGCAGTGGATGGAGTCGAAGGACCGGTCGCTGCTCGATCACTACGAGAAGAAGATTCTGCTGCGCCGTGTCGGAGCACCGGAGGATGTCGCGGGAGCGGCGGTTTTTCTTTGCTCCGCCGCCGCGAGCTACATCACTGGCGAGATCATCGTCATTGATGGGGGGCTGACGAGCTGCCAGATCGGCCGGATGTGAGCAAGCCGACGGTTGTGGTGATGATGCAGCCGAAAAAGCTGAACCAGATGAAGGAGACAACGGGGGCGGGCTTTACCGCTGTGACGAAGCCGTTTTGATACAGGTAAATGCTGAGCAAGGCGATGAAGCCCGCAAGGCATCCCAGCAGCGCACCGCGTGTGGTGGCGCGTGTGGTGAACATGCCGAGGAAGAACAGGCCGAGCAACGGCCCACCGATGAGGCCGATGACGGTGTTGACGGATTCGACGAGATTTCCCGGCATCACCGACACCGCGAAAGCGAGTGCCATGACGAGCGCGCCGTAGCCAACGGTGATCCAGCGGGCGTTGCCTACCTGCTGGGCCTGCGTGCCGACTGGGGCTTTGGAGAGTCGCTGTTTGAAATCGACCACGGTGGCGGATGCGAGCGAATTGAGACCGGCGGAGATGGTGGACATGCTGGCGGCGTAGATCGCGGCGATGAGCAGACCTGGAAGCCCGGCAGGAAGCTGGGTGACGACGAAGTAGGGCAGGATTTGGTCTTCTTTGGCGATCAAACCGGCAGCGAGGGGGTCGCCGTGGATCTTGTAGAAGGCGTAGAGAACGAGGCCGGTGCCGTAGAAGAGCACGAGCACAGGAAGGACGAACCAGAGTTTGATCCACAGCGAACGTCGCGCCTCCTTCAAACTGCCAGCGCTGAGGTAACGCTGCACCGACACTTGATCGGTGGCCATTTGCACGAGGTGCAGAAAGGCACCGGCGAGCAGCAGCGAGTAGATGTTCACCCGCTCGGCGATGCTGAATGAGAAGCTAATGTTCATGCGGCCGTCCGTGACGGCGGTGTCCCAAACGCCGCCCAGTCCGCCGGGGATTTTGCCGAGCGCCACGAACACAATGAGTAGCTGGCCGCCAAAGAGCACGATGAGCTGCATCACATCCGTCCAGATGACGGCCCGCATGCCGCCGAGCGCCGTGTAGAGCGTGGTGAGCGTGCCCGAGGCGAGAATGGTGATCCACAGCGGCAAACCGGTGACTTTTTCCAAGGCAAGTGCGGGTGCGTAGGTCGCCGCGGCCAGCCACAGAGCCACGCGGAAGATGAAGAGGCCGGAGGCGAGCAAGCGCACGGGCAACGCGAAACGTTCCTCCAGAAACTGATATGCCGTGTAGAACCGCGACTGGTAAAACTTCGGCATCATCCAGATCGCGGTGAAGGGCGTGGCGATGAAGAATGCCAGCACGACATAGGCAAAGCCGAAACCGTTCTTGTACACATCCGCTGGTCCAGCGAGGTAGCTGATGCCGGAGAACAAAGCCGCCAGGATCGACATGGCGACCAGGACGCTGCTCATGCCGCGTCCGGCGAGGAAGTAGTCGCCCAGCGATTTGGAGCCACGGGCGGAGTAAAGACCGACGCCGACTGATGCTGCGAGGTAGCCGCCGAAGATGGTGTAATCGAGCCAGGAGAAATGCGTCATGAAATTGATGTTACTGGAGGCTAAGATTCCGAAGCAATCGCTGTTTTACGGCGTTTAGTATTGCCTGCGGCGCAGCCATCTTTCACAATCGCGCCAAGTACTGAATTTACACCTGATGAGCGTTCCTCAACCCATGTCCCAGGCGCTGCCATATACTGACACAAAGCCCATTGGCGCGGCGGATTTCTACACGGCGATCAATGCGACGTTTCGTTTTATATTCCAGCGCTTCGGGCGTGAGGGTTTGCTGCGCTACTGGCATGAGCTGGGGTCGAAATACTACGCGCCAGTGAGCCAGCGCTGGAACGCGGATGGAATGCAGGCTGTGGCGGAGTATTGGCGCGCGTTTTTTGCCGCAGAGCCGGCTGCGGAGGTTGAGGTGAATCAGCAGGCGGATGAAGTGGTGGTGAAAGTGAAGACCTGTCCGGCGATCCGGCATCTGCGGGCGCAGGGACGTGAAATTGTACCGTTTTTCTGCCAGCATTGCCACTTTGTGAGCGAGGCCATCGCGCAGCCGGCGGGCTTCATGGTGCGGGTGCAGGGCGGCAACGGCAGTTGTGAGCAGCGCTTTGTGAGGTCCGGCAGCAACACGAAACCGCAATGTCTGGAGGACATCGCCACGGCATCATGATTGGCTGCTACGACTTCTGCGGTCACTACGAGTGGACCTTTGGCTGGCTGGAGGAGATCGGCGGGCACGATTTGGTGCGGGACTACTGGCTGGAGGCGATCAGCAAGGATTCGCAGACTCATGCAGAGGAGCTGATTGTGAATCACGGCATTGAAGGCATGAAGCGCTATTGGGAGCATACTTTGGCCGAGGAGGTTGCGGAGCATGTTATGACGGCCACGGACTCGGTGTATCGCATCGACATGCACCAGTGCCCGTCGAAGGGGTTCCTCATCCGCAACGACCTCGAACAATACCGCGATTACTGCGACCACTGCATGGGCTGGATCGGGCCATTGATGAAGAAAGCCGGTTTTGTGGTGGATCATGAGCACAATCACTGCGGACAGTGCTGGTGGGAGATGCGCAAAGCGGATGATCCCACGCCGCCCAGTTCACCTGCGACATTGAGCGGCGAAAATGATGTCCGGCTGCGCGCCGACTGGAAATCTCACCACACTGACCATTATGACCGTGCGACCGATCCTGACGACAAAAGCATTCTGCCTTAGCCTGACGCTGTTCTCTACCGCCTACGGCGCCGACTGGGAGAAGTTGCCACCGCTGCCAGAGTCGAACGGGGGCTTCATGTGCGGCGTCGCCAATGGCAAAATCGCTGTTGTTGGCGGCACGAATTGGGAAGGTGGGAAGAAGAACTGGTTGAAGACGGTGCATCTGTTCGATGTGAAGACAGGGCAATGGAGCACGCGGGAAAACTGGGAAGTGAAACGTGCCTACGGTGTTAGTTTCCAGGATGGCCCGGTCATGGTAATCGCTGGTGGTAGCGATGGTGTGAGTCCCGTTCGCTATACGGTCATGCTGGATGATTCGAACCTTGGGGTGACAAAGGAACAAGATCTACCTGCCAGCATTGTTTTGTCCGCTGGGGGAAGGGTGGGCAAAAAGTTCTATGTGATCGGCGGCACCGATGATGCCGCGAACATCACCGGAGTCACAGGGGCGACGCATGTCGTTCTGTCTGGCAAGCCTGAGCGGCTCGCCGATTATCCCGGCAAACCCTTCGCGGTGGCTGCTTCTGCGGTCGCGGGCGATGAGTTGTATGTTTTCGGCGGCATGAACTACGACGCAGCGGCCAAAGCTCCGACAAACTCCACGGAAGCACATGCGTTTTCGCCGGAGAAAAATGTATGGCGGAAACTGAAGCCGCTGGCGGTCGCGAATCGTGGTTTGACGGCGGTCCCTCTGGATGATCAGCACATTTACCTCGCCGGAGGTTACACGGAAAACTTCACCGCTGACGCGGTGATCTACGATGTGAAGACGGACAGCTATGTGAAGGCCCAATCGCTGCCGTATGCGGCGATGGTGGGCCTCGTGAAGCTCGACGGCTTCGTCTATTGCCTCGGCGGTGAGGACAAAAAGCAATCACGCACGGACAAGTTCTTCCGCATTCCGGTGGCGGAGCTGCTGAAGTGATGTGGGATGGGTGTGGCGACAGCCCGCCCGTCTGTTTGTGGCACTGCTAAGGCCACATTACGCCCAAAGAGCCGGGCGGTTCGGCGAGGAACCGCATCGAGGTGAAGTGACCGCAATGCGCCGAACAAAGCCAGCCTACGCTCACTTTGCTGTGTAACCGCCATCGACGGGCAGATTGACGCCGGTGATGTAGCGTGAGGCGTCGCTGAGGAGGAAGATCACGGCGCCGCCGAGGTCGTTGTCGTCGGCCATGCGGTTAAGCATGGTATGCTCGCAATATCGGCTCAAGAACGGCTCAGGTTGGTGGTTGAAGAAGCCGCCGGGGGCAAGGCAGTTCACGCGGACGCTTTTGGGGCCGTAGAGCGCGGCGTAAAAACGCGCGAGATTCACCATGCCGCCTTTATGGAAGAAGTAATCGGGCGGCATGTCACCCATGTTCGTGCCTTCATACAACTCGTAGCTTGGACCGATCATGCCCTGGATGCTGCCGATGTTCACGATGCTGCCGCGTCCGGCCTCGGCCATCGTTTTGCCAAAGTGGCGATGCATGAGCATGACGCCGGTGGCGTTCACGCGCATGGATTCGGCAAACTGTGCGGCATCGCCGTTAGCACCTTTCATGGGTCGCAGCACCGCGTTGTTCACCAGGCCGTGCAGCGGGCCAAAGCGCTCGGTGATTCGCTCATGCAGCGCCACAACGGACGCTTCATCGCCCTGATCGAGTGACTCGGCGAAGACGCGATGGCCCTTGGGGGTTTCTTCATCGGCCACGATTTGAAGTTTCGCCACATCGCGTGCCGCGAGGATGAGCGTGGCACCCGCTTGCGCCAGCATCGCGGCCAGCCCGCGACCATAGAGGCCCGCGCCGCCAGTGAGTAGGATGGTTTTGCCTTGCAGGGAAAAGAGATCGGCAGACATGGCACTTACTTGGATTTGTAAACCGAATCGCTGCTCGTTGCTGTGGCCCCACCGCCGAAATCACCGACGAGTTTGTGGAAGGCGTTGCCGAGTTCGATGACATCGGCACCGAGGGTGAAGACGCGGGTGCCTTCTTCGATGAGTTGGTCCTTTTGACCAAAGAGCGAGGCGACGGCGACATACTTGCCGTGCTTGATGGCGGCGGCGTGGACGCGTTTGCGAGCGGCGACGACTTCGGGGCAGGTGGCCTGGCCGAGCTTGCCGATGCGATGACTAAAATCGCCTGCTCCAAAGAGCAGCATGTCGAAGCCGGGCACGGCGGCGATTTCTTCGACGACTTCGAGAGCTTCGGGACTTTCGATTTGCAGGATGACGAACTTCTCGGTGTTGCAGTGGTGGGCGTAGTCTGCCAGCGGCACTTGGCAGAAGAGACCGTCCATGTTGCCGGCGTCGAGCGCTTTGCTGCCGAGCGGGCGGCAGCGGACCATATCGACGACGTTGCGCGCTTCAGCGGCGTTGGTGATGTGCGGGACCATGATGCCGGTGGCATCGCACTCGAAGGGTTTCACGTATTCGCTGTAACCGCCTTTGTTTACGCGGACGATGGTGTCCATGTCGTAGAGCTTCGCGGCGCGGATCTGGTGTTCAAGGTTGAGCCAGTCATTGGGCACATGCTCATTGCACAGCCACACGGCACTGGCTCCGGCAAGTCCAGCAAGCTCGACGATGCGGGGATCGCCAAGGTTGAGCTTGATGACGGTGCTGTTTTGACCGGCGCGGAGTTCGCGGAGGATGCGGGAGGGGCGGAGTTTCATGAGTTTGTGTAGGCTGGTCGCAATGAAGGTGGTGGTGACTAAACTTATGGCGCGGGAACTTCCCAAACCGCGACACCCATGTGGTAGCGTTCGTGATTCGTGGATGATTTGGAATACCAAGCGGTGACGATCTTGCCATCCGTGCGCTGCACGCTGCTGGGGTAGCCGCAGTCGGAACTGAGTGTCTGTGCCAGACGCATTGGAGAGTTCCACGTCTTGCCTTCATCACTGCTGAGCTTGGCCAGTACGCCGGTCTGATCTTTGATGCGGCTGCCATAGGCGAGCAGCAGGCGGTGGTCCTTGAGGCGGAGGAGATGGCCGTTGATCTCGTTTTTTGCAGTAACACGCTGTGCTGCTCCCCAGGTCGCGCCGTCGTCTGCAGAGACGAAGAGATCCATCGCCGTTTCACGAGCGGCGGCCATCCAGCGCTTGCCGCCGAGGTGCAGCAGCGTGGTTTCATTGCTGGTCTTACCGATTATGCTGGTTCGCTGCCAAGTCTTGCCATCGTCATCACTGCGGAAGTGCCAGGAACGGTAGCTTTTTGTTTTGGTGCTCTTTGTTTCATCTACCCACTCACCGCCGTAGCAGGAGACGTGCAGCGCGCCATCTTCGCCCTGCTTGATGTCGCCAAAGGGAATGTAATTCGTCCAGTCTGCATCTGGTTCGGGAAAATCTTTGATCTGTTTCCAGGTCTTGCCGCCATCCTTGGAGCGGCAGATCCAGTTGTTGAGAATGTCGTCACGGAAAACGGCCTGCTTTGGCCGCTGTGGCTGCTTTTCATCGGTCCAGCCGGAGCAGAGCACGAGCAGGTCGCCGTTCTTCGCAAGACCGGCGGCCACATTCATGCGATTGGTGTGCGGCTCGTTGGGTGCGGGAATGCCGCGCTTGGTCCAGAACTCGCCATCGGAGCTGTTCCAGCACTCAGCCGCACCTTCCATCTGGCCGTGGCTCGGTTTGCCGAAGATGGTGGAGTTGATACTGCCATCGGGCATGAGCGTGAGGTTGGGCCAGGCGCAGACGTTGTCGATGGCAACGAAGTGCTGGATGACGGCCGGAGCGGATTCGGTTTGTGCGTGCAGGGTGGCAGCACCAAGCCACAAGACGGCATAGACAAACAAACTGGGGATGGCGGGCGATGTATTCATGAGAGTTCACTGAGAATGTCCGCGACTGCGATCTGCGCCCCCTGCTGACCGCGGCTGCGAATGCCCGCGATGATGACGGCCATAAGTTCGATGGTTTCCTCAAAGGGCAGGGGACGTATGCCATTGTGCAGCATGTCGATGAAAGCGACGAGCTGTCCGCGAAAGGCATGATAGGTATCGGTGAGTTTTAGCGGGAGATCGCCCTTGGTGCCGTAAAGATGTACGGCACCAAAGCTGCCATAGGCATCGTGAATGGCCCCGATTGTGACACGAACGCCACTGCGATGTGTGAGACATATGACATCGCCACCGGCATCGCTGTGCGCTTGTACAGTGAGGAATCCAGAGCCGAGGAGCGGTTCGACGGCTTCGAGGGCATGAATGCCGTAACGCTCCCAGGTTTTGCAGGTGAAGCTGGTGATCCAGCGTAGATCGCCGAGTTGCGTGCGCTGTACATCATTCAAGCGCGTCTCCGGCGCATAGCGCATGCCGCTGGTGGAGAGCATGATCTTGCCCTCGCGATGCCATTGCACAAACTGCCGCAGATCGGCGATGTTCGTTGCCATTGGCTTGTCGATGAAGATGGGCAGGCCTGCCTCAATGAAAGGCCGCGCGCGACTCACGTGATCGTCGCCATCGTCAGTCGCTATTACCACCGCATCGACGTGTCCGATCACATCTTCGGGCTTGCTTACAACGTGCTCGATCAAACTCGCCGCAGCGACCTTGGGTGCATCTGCAGGATCATCTGTCCAGATGTGCGTTACCCGTGCTCCCGGAATGCGGATGGATTCGAGCGGCTGTTTGCCCATGTAGGTGATGATTCCAGCGTACGGACATTTCGCCATTTCGACCGGGTTGTAGCCGTTCACGATGCCGCTCCACGAGTATGGGTGTCCGTTGCCCTCGATCATGCCTAGCATCGCCAGGCGGAGTTCTTGGCCGTTGGAGGTCATGGCAGGTTGATGGGCAGACCGCTGGCGGCGGACTCGAGGGCGGCGCGGTTGAAACGCAGCGTTTGCACGGCTTCGTCAAAAGTGCAGAGGTTGGTGGCTTTGCCTTTCATCCCGTCAAGAAAAGCACTGGCCTGGGCGAGGAATAAATCATCACGTTCCATCGTGGGGGTGGGATGCCAGGTCCAGTCTTTGTCGCCGAGTTTCATGCTGCCCCAGCGCTGGTTGTGCGATTCGATCTTCAGGCTGCCTTTTTCACAGTGGATTTCCATGATGGCTTCATTGGCCGCCTGAAATTGTGTCATGGCATAACTGGCGAGAACGTTGCCATGGCGTGCTGTGACGTTCACGGTGTCCTCCACGGTCACGCCATCGAGTTGTTGATGGGCGGCATCGCAGAACACCCGTGTTATTGGACCAACAAGCCATTCCATGGCGTTAACCAGATGCGTGAGAGCGTCTTGAATGGCGCCACCACCGGTTTCATGGCGGGTGTAATAAATCTCTCGATATGCAGGCCGAAACGTTGGAAAATGCTGGCCGGAGACGACGCTGGCGTGCAGCGGCCGACCCAAATCACCTTGGTGTAAAAAACTGCGTGCTGCCGTGACCCATGGAAAAAAGTGATACACATAAGCAACGGCGGCAAAGCGGCCGTTGTCGGCAATCGCTGCGCGTGTTATTTCGATGTCATCGAGTGTCACGGCGAGAGGCTTTTCAATGAGCAGTGCCGAGCCATGCGCTGCACCTTCGCGTGCGATGGCAAGATGCGTATGGGCGGGCGTGCAAATGATGAACGCGTCGAAGCGCCGTCCATCAAGCGCTTCTTTGAGACTGGTGAATCCTGGTGCGCCGTAGCGCTGGCTAACTTCAGCAAGCAGTTTCGCATTGGCATCACAGACGCTGACCATGCAGCATCCGGTCTTTTGGAAGCAGCGCAGATGTCGCTCGCCTATGCTGCCGCAGCCGATGATCAAAATAGAATGCATGAGATTGAGTAAAGGCAGAGCTGAGCTTGGTCAAAATCGAATCGTCTGGTCTGAACAATGAGCCAGTGAAGCGGTTCACTCCGCCGCTTGGCTGAAGCGCATTTTCTGAAACGGCACGCTTTCACAGACAGCGAGGATAATGTCCTGAAAACGATTGCCGGCGGATTTTGCCCGTCGTTGGATTTCCTGTACGGTGGGTTTGTCAGTATATTCAAGGCCGCGGCCCAAGGCGTAGGTGAGCAGGTTTTCGATGAGGTTTTTGACGAATTGGTCGCCCATGTCACGCACAAGGATCGTTCGAAGTTCCACAAGGTTTTGAAAGGTCTGACCGCGCACGAGACTGCCGGAGGTGTCAATGGGATGGTTCTTCTCCTGATCACGCCAGCGCCCAATGGCGTCGTAGTTTTCGAAGGCGAAGCCCATGGGATCGAGGAAGGCGTGGCAGCCTGCGCAGGAGGCATTATTACGATGTTCGGAGAACTGCTGGCGCAGTGTGAGATTGGACTTGCGGGCTTTTTGTTCGTCTAGAGGAGGCACGCCGCCGGGAGCAGGTGGGGGTGGGGTGCCGAGAATGTTTTCGAGCAGGAACTTTCCTCGCTTCACCGGTGAGGTGCGCGTGGGGTTTGAGGTGAGTGTCAGAATGCTGCCTTGAGTGAGGATGCCGCCGCGCGGGGTGCCTTGCAGCGAGACCTTTTGGAATTTGTCTCCCTTGATGCCATTGATGCCGTAGTAGCGGGCGAGTTTTTCATTCAAGAAGGTATAATCGGCATTCAAGAACTCGATCACGTCACGATTCTCACGCAGGATGTGATCGAAAAAGGTCTGCGATTCCTTCTTCATGCCGTAGGCGATGCCACCCTTCCATTCAGGAAAGCGGTTGGTGTCCACCTCGGCGATGTCCATGTCACGAAGCTGCAACCACTGGCCTGCGAAGTCTTCGGTGAGGCTCCAGCCTCGATAGTCGCCGATCAGGCGCTTCACTTCAGATGCGAGATTTTTACGCAATTCGCCTTTGGCGGCAAGTTGCAGGAGTTTGTCGTCAGGAGGGGATGCCCAGAGGAAGTATGAGAGCCGAGATGCCAGGCTGAATTCATCAATGAAGGCAATACCATTCGGTGCCTCACCCGTTGGTTGTGGTGAACCACGGTAAAGGAAACCGGGCGAGATTAACATGCCCCGCAGCACATAGTCGAGTGAATCGAGCGGTTGAAGGCCTTCTTTGATGCCCAAATCAGCAAGTCTATGCCATTTGTTTTTTTCTTCCTCGCGCAAAGGTCGGCGAAAGATGCGCAAGCCGAGTTTATCGACCAGCAGGTGAATGTCGGGCGTGGTGCTGTTTGCTGGTTCATTTATCGGTCCTTCGACGGTGAACTGGTGCAGCCAAAAGTTGCGATCTTGGCCTGTCTTTTCGTCGTAGAAGTCGTTGAGGAACCACACTTGGATCTCGTGTTTTCCTTCAGGCAAATCGGCCTCCGCCTTAAACCACTGCGGGGCTTGATCTTTCGCTGTGATGGCGAATGAACCGGCGTTTTTGCCCGCAAGACGCACATCAAACTTCGCAGGCTCTGCCCCCGCCTGCTGGGCACCGGCTTTGATGATCAGGCGGTATTTACCGGGTTGTTCGATTTCGACAGAATGTTTCACATAGCCGCTGCTTGGGAGTTGGATGGAACCGGTGTCGCGGTTGGAATCTCCTTCTC
Source organism: Verrucomicrobiales bacterium (assembly GCA_043770175.1). GTDB lineage: Bacteria > Verrucomicrobiota > Verrucomicrobiia > Verrucomicrobiales > Verrucomicrobiaceae > Prosthecobacter. The sequence goes on from JAYVIO010000175.1 coordinate 26,133, forward strand.
CTCGCTCGAAATCTTCACCGCTTAGTTTCATGGCTGGAAGTCCGGCAGGTTTGCCTTCTAGCAGCCATTGTACCAGACGTGAGCCGCGCGGTGGAAGCAAACCTTCGGGACCTTCAATGTCAATCTTGTCGAGAGCGAGGTTGCGGTCGCGTTTGTCAGGGTCGGGATTCTGCGGGTCGCTGAAGTCATTCAAGAAACGCACCACAATCTTATGTTCTCCTCCCTTGAGTGAGACTTCCTGCCTGATCGTCTGCCATGGGCCGTTGTTGCCGTGATAACGTGCGGTCACATCGAATGTGCCCAGTTCCTTGTCATCGACAGTCAAGGCCGCTTTGGCTGCATCCGGACCCGCTTGGGTGGCTGAGACACGAAACTTCAAGACATAGGTGCCAGTGGCGGGTGCGGTGAACTTTGTCGCGGCATCGGCGTTGCTGTGAAACCATCGGATTCCCTCCCATTCCTTTGTTTCGCCCTTCTGATTCCAAAACTTTTTAGCGCCCAGTTCCAAATCGACGCGTTCGACATCCGAGGCGTCCAGCGCCTTGTTGGCCACCATGTTTGCAGCGCGGATGTATTTCTCCATCAGCAGTGGTGAGATTGAAAGCACGTCGCCGATGTTGTCGAAGCCATAGCCAGAGTCATCAGGTGGGAATTCGTTGGCGGGTTTCATGTCCACCATCAGAGAGTCGCGGATGGTGTTGTTGTATTCAGTACGGTTCAGGCGGCGGTAGGTGATGTGGCCGGGGTCGATCTTCTGCGGATCAAACCAGAACACAGTGTCATCGATCCAGGCGACGATTTCATCGCGCTCTGGGAGCGACGGCTTGTCCTTCTTTTCCGGCGGCATCACATGCGTGACCAGTTGCTGACGTGCATGATCCCACAGCACCTTGTCGGCGATCAATTTGGAATACTCGGGGTATTCATCGAGCGCGAAGTCGCCTTTGTCCGAGCCGTCACCGTGGCAGTCATAGCAGAATTTTTGCAGTAGCGGCAGGATGCGCTGGTGGTAGGCATCCTGGCCGCGTTCAGCGGCGGTGAGCAGGGACGGCAGGGCGATGCACGCGAATGTGAGGCGTCGGAGCATGTAAAAGCGGGTTTTGGGGGCTGGAAAGGTTACGTCTGCAAAGTGGCCCGGATTTCGGCGAATCCAACGGCGCATTGTGCGGGATTTGCGGTTGCAACGGTGCGGTCCCGAAGGAAGAAAACAGGCCCAACTCTCATTCGCATGTCCCAATCCGCTCTCGAACTCGGCAAAGCCTTCCTCACTGAAAACTCCACGAAGCCCGGCATCAACACCACGGCCAGCGGCCTGCAATATGAAATTCTGCGCGATGGCACCGGCCCAAGCCCGAAGACCAAGGACACCGTGGTGGTGAACTATCGTGGAACCTTGCTCAATGGTGTGGAATTTGACAGTTCTTACCTCGCAGGTCGCGAACCGGCTGAGTTTCCGCTGAAGCGCGTGATCAAAGGCTGGACCGAGGGGCTGCAACTGATGAAGGAAGGGGCGAAATTCCGCTTCTTCATCCCGCCGGAGCTTGCGTATGGCAAGCGCGGCGCTGGGATCGACATCGGGCCGAATGAGACGCTGATCTTTGAGGTGGAACTGCTGAAAGTCTGGGAGGACTAGGCGCGATTGCTCTGCCCTCATGAATCAAATCGACCTCAAAGACAGAGTGGCCATCATCACGGGCGGTGCGCGTGGCATCGGCTACGCCATCGCTGAACGAATGCTCCAATCCGGTGCCCATGTGTGCCTGTGGGACATGGATGCTTCTGCGCTGGATGCTGCCAAAGGCGAACTTTCCGCTCTCGGCAAAGTTCATACGGCCACCGTGGATGTGACGAACCTGGCATCGGTCGAAGCCGGAGCAGCTTCCACGATCGGTGCTTTTGGCAAGATCGACATCCTCGTGAACAACGCTGGCATCGCCGGAACAAACGCGAAGACCTGGGAAACCGATCCCGCCGACTGGCAGCGCGTCATGGCGATCAATTTGAATGGCCCTTTCCATTGCTGTCACGCCGTGGTGCCGCACATGCTCAAGAACGGCTACGGACGCATCGTGAACATTGCCTCCATCGCCGGAAAGGAAGGCAATCCGAATGCAGCGCACTACAGCGCCTCGAAGGCCGGCGTCGTTGCTTTGACCAAATCGCTCGGCAAGGAACTCGCCACCAGCAACATCATCGTCAATGCCGTGACGCCTGCGGTGATCGAGACCGACATCCTGAAGCAGCTCACGCAGCAGCACATCGACTACATGCTGTCGAAGATTCCGATGAATCGCTTTGGCAAGAAGGAAGAAGCCGCTGCGCTCGTGGCATGGCTGAGCTCCGAGGACTGCTCATTCACGACCGGTGCCGTCTTTGATTTGTCCGGTGGCAGAGCGACCTACTGATCATTTTGTCCGCAAAGTCGCGTAATCAGAGCATGTCCCTGATCACCGAAGAAAACGCGAAGCCAGGTTCGCTCGACTGGCAGCTCACCCGCATGCGTCTCGACAAGAGCGAAGGGTTCCGCTCGCCGGTGATCGAGGGCTACTGCTCGCGGCAATCCGTCAGGGCAGGGGAGACGCTCGACATTTTCGTCAGCACGCAGCCGTCGGCACGCTTCAAGATCGAGATTTTTCGCACCGGTTACTATGAGGGGCGTGGCGCTCGTTTGATGACGGAACTCGGGCCGTTTGAGGGCAAGGAGCAGCCGGTGCCTGAGATTGGCGAGAAGCGGCTACGCGAATGCCGCTGGGAGAAATCGACCTTGCTCACGATTCCGGCGGACTGGGTGAGTGGAGTGTATCTCGGACGGCTCACGACCTTGCCTGCGTCGAAGGACGAGCCGTACTGGCAGAGCTACATCGTCTTCATCGTCACGGATGACCGCAAGGCGGACATTCTGTTTCAATGCAACGACAACACCTGGCAGGCCTACAATCGCTGGCCGGACAATTACTCGCTCTACACCGACCCGAAGGGCAATCAAGGGCCGTGGTCCGATGTCAGTTTCGACCGGCCGTATGCGAAGTACGCGCAGATCTACGAGAATCCGCAGTCCGTCGGCAGCGGCGAGTGGCTGTGCTTTGAACTCCCCGCCGCCTACTGGTTGGAGAAGGAGGGTTACGATGTGACCTACTGCTCGAATGCCGACATGATCACGCCGGATCATGGTTTGAAGTGCAAAGCCTTCATCAGCATCGGCCACGACGAGTATTGGGACATCCGCCAGTATCAAAGCGTGGAGAAGATGCGCGATGCGGGAGTGAATCTGCTCTTTCTCTCCGGGAATTCCGTCTGCTGGGTCACGCCGTTTGCACCCAACGCGGATGGTGTGCCCAATCGCCGCATCTTTCGCGGCGGGCCCTATGGCGGCGACTACAAGTATGCCGTGGATCGTGAGAAGGACTACGGCCCCTACCCACATCGTGGCCCCGATGAAGGTTATCTCATGGGCGTGCGCAACATCGACCCGGTGAACGGCGGTGGCGACTGGATCTGCACGAAGCCCGAGCATTGGATCTTTGAAGGCACCGGCATGAAGAAAGGAGACTCCATCCCCGGCATGATCGGCTGGGAATACCACGGCGATGCTCCAAAGGACATTCCCAGCCTGGAGATCGTGGCCGGTGGCACGGCTTTCCAAGGTGGTCGCAATCCGCAGCAGTGGCAGGCCGTCATTTTCGACGGGCCGAAGAACAATTTCATCTTCAACGCTTCCACCATCTGGTGGGCGCAGGGATTGAGCAAGCCGCCTGGCCACATGCCTGTCTGGAGCCATTACTCACGTCCACACGGCACCGACAAGCGCGTGCAGCGCATCACGGCGAATCTGCTGAAGCGAGCGATTGGAAGATAGGCCTCTGGCCTGTCAATGGATCGAGGCTTCCAGCCTTCGACGATCAACAAAGGCGAGACGCCTCTGTCCACCGACAGCCTGGAAGGCTATCGTCCGTGTCTCAAGCCAAAATGTCCTTTGCAACCACGCCTTCGACATCCGTTAGGCGGAAATTCCTTCCCGCGTAGCGATACGTCAGCCGCTCGTGATTGATGCCGAGGAGATGCAGCACCGTCGCGTGCAGATCATGCGTCGTGATGATGCCGGTTTCGGCGGTGTCGCCCATGGCGTTGGTGCTGCCATATGTAAAACCGCCTTTTACGCCGCCGCCAGCCATCCACATGGTGTAGCCGCCGCCGTTGTGACCGCGGCCGTTGTAGGGTTCGTTGTCGTAGCCGCTGCCGCGACCGAATTCGCCGCCCCAAATGATGAGGGTGTCCTTGAGCATGTCACGCTGCTTCAGATCGGCGATGAGGCCCGCGATGGGTTTGTCGATGCTAGTGGCCTGACGAGTGATGCCTTCACGGAGCTGCTGATGATGGTCCCAGCCGGTGCTGGTGAGCTGGATGAAGCGCACGCCTTTCTCGGCCATGCGGCGGGCCATGAGGCATTGGGTGCCGAAGCGCTCGGTTTCGCCATCATCGAGGCCGTACATGTCGCGGATGTGCTGCGGTTCTTGGTCGAGATCGAGCACATCGGGCACGCTGGTCTGCATCTTGTAGGCGAGTTCGTAGCTCTGAATGACACCTTCGAGTTCGGGATTGCCCGGATCGCCCGCGAGGAGCCTGCGATTGGCTTTCTGGATGAACTCAATCTGCTTCCGCTGCTGCGCATCGCTGAGCCGGCCATTCGAGAGATCGGGAACGCCGCCACCGCCGCTGCTGAGGCGTGTGCCTTGGAAACTGGCGGGCAGGAAGGCCGAGCCGTAGTTCATCGCGCCGCCCGTATCGGCCACGGGATTGATGGTGACAAAGCCGGGCAAGTCCTCCGCCTCGGTGCCGAGACCATACACGACCCACGCGCCCATCGAAGGCCGCACAAAGGTCTCGCTGCCGATGTGCAACGCCACCGTGGCCATCTGATGCGCGTTCGTGCGTGTCTGCATGCCGTTGAGGATACAGAGGTCGTCCGCGTGCTTGGAAAGCTCGGGGAACGCCTCTGAAATCATGATGCCACTCTTGCCGCGCGGCTTGAACTCAAACGCGGAGCCCATGTACTTCTGAATCTTCTGTTCCTCGGCCTTCGCGAGTTCCGGTTTGTAATCAAACGTGTCCAGATGACTCGGCCCGCCCTGCATGAACATGAAGATCACCCGCTTGGCCTTCGGTGCAAAATGCGGCGGCTTCGGCGCCAGCGGATTGATCGTCTTCGGCGGCGCGGCGGCATTCGCCCATTGTTGATGCAACGCATTGAAAGCCAGCCAGCCGAAGCCAGCGCTGGTGGATTGGAGGATGGAGCGGCGTGTGGTCATAATGAAATTAGTCGTTGTAGGTCCACTTCTTGGTCTTGCGATCGTGGTGCCAAGTACCCCAAACCAATCCACGCGCTTCCATGCCGAACGCATACTCGCCATCATAGACCCCGTAGCGAACCAATCTGGGAGGAGGAGTTTTTGGAGCCAGTTCTTCAAGCGTGTTTGGATACCTGCCCTTTGATTGGCGAAACGCTTCAAGCTCGTTCTCGACTAAATCTGGGTAGGCCTGTGCGCGTTCCTCCTCCCAATATAGCACGCGCCTGCTTAGCTCCTGCGTCGCAAATGATACCACGACCACAATTAGGATCCAACCCGCAGGGTGCCACGCATCCCAGCCGTGCTGTTTGGTGCGATAAAACCCCACCAGAGTCGAGATCAAAAGCAAAGGGCCACCTACCCAAAAAGTGGCAAGACCAGTGATCATCCTGAAATCAATATCGCCGCAAGTCTGGTAGGCGGTCACAAGCATTACTGTGACCACGCCAAGTAAAATCAGGAGTGTCTTGATCATGCGTTTAGAAAACATATCGGAACTCGGCGGTGCCTAAAAGTGCCTGCACCAGCGTTTGAAGGTCCAAGTCCCTCGCGTCGTTGATTTCTTCGAGACTTGGCTCACGGCCCAGAACGAGCTTGTAAGCCGTTTTGATTTCTTTCCCAGCCTTGTCGGCGATCTCCGCCGCGAGTTCCTCAACGAGCGGGCTGTTCATGAAAAACAACGCCTGCGGAGCGACGGTGGTGACATCGCGCTGGCCTTTGATTTGGGTGGGGCCGGGGAAGTCGAAGGTGCTGAAGAGTTCGGGGATATTGTCGCGGACGACGGGGAGGAAGATGGTGCGATAGGGGTCTTCGACGCTGAGCAGGCCGCGTGTGACGCCGTGACGGCCTTTGCCGCCGGTGCCTGCGACTTGGATACCTTCGGGACGGTCAAAGGTGAGTTGACCAGCGAGTTGCAGGAGCGTGTCGCGCAGGGGTTCGAGTTCGAGGCGTTTGGGGTTCTGTCGCCAGCGGAGTTTGTTCCCGGCATCGGGATGCTCGGGATTGCCGGTGGTGGCGAGTCGATAGGTGCGGCTGAGCATCAGGGTGCGGATCATTTTCTTCACGCTCCAACCGCCTTCGACGAAACGAATGGCGAGATGGTCGAGCAACTCAGGATGCGTGGGATCAGCGCCGGTGATGCCGAAGTCATCGGGCGTGCGCACGAGGCCTTCGCCGAAAAGATGCTGCCAGAGGCGGTTCACCATGACGCGGGAGGTGAGCGGATGCGTGGGCTGAGTCATCCATTGCGCGAGTTCCATGCGACCCGAGGATTTCGGCGGAATGACCGGCATCGGCGGCAGCGCGGGCATTTTCATTTTGCCACGATCCGGCGCGGCTTCGCGTTCAAAGGGATCGCCACCGACGGCGAGTTCGCAGTCTTTGATCTCGCCTTCGATGACGCCCATGCAGAAGTGCGGATCGTGGTCATAGCGGATGGTTTCCTTGGGATTGCCGAGTTCGCGGAGGTCATCCATCGAATGCAGACCTGCGGGCAGTTTTTGCGGCGGCCCGACGGGTTCATCGAGCGCGGTGGGAAGATCCACGAGCGCCTCGGGGCTGACGTAACCGCCAGCGACACCTTCGTTGCGGTTCGGCGTGCCGCTGAGCGTGCGGCTGCTGTAAAAGATGCCCGCGAGCGCATAGTAGTCCTTTTGGCTGACGGGCTCCGTTTTGTGATCGTGACAGCGCGCGCAGGCAATGGTGATGCCGAGGAAGGCGCGGGAGACGACGTCGATCTGGTCATCGACCTGATCGAGCACGAACTGCTCGTAGCTGCCCTCCTGTACGTTCATGCTGCCGAGCGCCAACATGCCCGTGCCGACGATTTGATCGCGACGCTGGAGCACGGTCTTCGCAGGCATCAAATCTCCGGCGATCTGCTCGGCGACGAAGCGGTTGTAGGGCTTGTCGGCGTTGAGCGAATCAATCACCCAATCGCGATAACGCGCCGCATACAGAAACGGCGCATTCCACACGCGACCCACGCTGTCGGCATAACGGACGACATCGAGCCAATGCCGCGCCCAGCGCTCACCGAAGCGTTCGGATTGAAGGAAGGCGTCCACGACTTTCGCAAAGGCGATGTCATCGGAAGAAGGATCGCGCAGGAAGTCGTCGATCTCGGTTTGAGAAGGCGGCAGGCCGCGCAGATCGAAGGACGCGCGGCGGATAAGAATGGCGCGAGGTGCGTCGCCAATGGGACACAGGTTTTCCTTTTCGAGACGCGCCAGGATGAAGCGGTCGAGGTCGTCTTTGGGCCATGCGGCGTCTTTGGTGGCCGGAACCGGATGGCGGAAAATGCGCTGGTAGGACCAGGGCGTGGGGTTTTCGAATTTCTCGGCGGCTTGAAGCGGTGCAACCCAGAGATTCAAAGGCAAAAAGATGGCAGGCAAAAAAATGGTTCTATATTTTTGCCTGTCATTTTTTTGCCTTCCGGTTTGGGAACTTTTCATTTCGCTCCTCCTTTCGCTTTCAGCCATGCGCTGAGCGCTTTAACATTCTGCGTGAAGTCGAGGCTGTAGATCACACCGCCGGCGGGCTTTTGCTTTTTGCCGTTCGCGTCGCGCATGATGCCGCGTTCGTCGTCGGTGACGGGCCAGGAGCCGTTGGGGGCTTGTTCTTTGAGAATGGTGGCGATGTCGTCGTCGGTGGGCGGCGAGGACCAGCGTTCTTTTTCGGTGCGGGGGAAGGTGACTTTTTCTCCACGGGCGATCTGGCTGCCGGTGGCTTGCAGGGCGTCGAGTTCGCTGTCCCAGACCCAGCCGTAGTTGGAGGAGGCTTTTTTGTCGGAGTAGGTCAGCTCGAAGCCTTTGCCGCCGGGGCCGCGCTCGAAGTAGAGGGGCTTGTTGGTGTTGAGTTCGTAGAAGCGGGCGAGCTGGTTGCCGGGCAGGAGCACGGTGCGGAGGTAGGTGATGGCTTTGGCGACGGGCGGGAGGTATTTTTTGTCGCCGGTGGCGGCCGTGAGCTTCAGCAGCGCCCACATGGCGGCCTGGCTTTCGCGACCGCTGATGGCGGTGGGCTCGAACTGTCGGCTCCACACGGGCTGCATGTCGGCGTTGTATTGCTGCGCCCAGGCGGGCTGCGGATCGGGCATCTGCGCGGTGACGAGGAAATCGCCGCCGCGTTTGGCGGCATCGAGGTATTTTTGATCGCCGCGAAGCTCCCAGGCGAGCAGCAGTGTGCTCATGAGCGTGGCGTGCGTGTTGTCGTTGAGCACATAGCAGCCGGTGAAATCCTTTGGCCACTTGCGCGGCCAGTCGGCGGGGTAATTGCCGGGCTTGATCGGATACTTGTCCGCAGGAGGTGGCGAGGTGGGTGCGTCGTCGAAATTCGCGCTCCAACCGCCCGCTGGATACTGCGTCATGATGATCGTGTGCAGCGCGAAGTCGGCGGCTTCTTTGATCTCGGCGTCTTTGCCGCCGAGTGCGTGATCCACTCGCACAAGCAGTCGCGTGGCGGCCTGGGAGACATCGTCGTCATAAGTGGAGTAGTTGTTTTTTTCCTGACGACGCCAGTTGTGCCAGCCGACCTCGCGGGTGGCGGTTTGCGGTCGTGGAATGAGCTTTCCGTCCGCGTCACGACGATAGAGCTTCGATTCGCGGCCTTTGGCATCGAAATGGCCCGAGTAGTCCCAACCGCCCGAGGCGAGCTGCGTGCGCGAAACACACCGCGCGGCCTCCACGGCAGCTGCTAGGCACTTTTCATCCTTCGTGGCCTCGTAAGCATCCAACATCGCCATCGCGACCGCCGGCGTCCCCGGTGGCTGAATCCAGATCGTGTCCGCTCCGGGGATGCCTTCCGCCTCGCGCAACGTGAAGTCAGCGCTGTAACGATAAACGTAGCCGCCGTGGGCTGCCGCTTTGGAGTGGTAGAAGGAGACGGCTTTGATCGCCGCTGCGGAGACTTCGGCAGGCGTCGCAGCCCTTGCGAGCGGGGGAAGGACGAATGACGAAATCAGAATGACACACGAAACACAGCAGCTTTTCATGGCAGTTATTGGGGCGAGAACCTGATCAGGTGGACTGAAATACTTCGAAGGCATGCTCTTCTAGCTCACCATCATTCGATCTTGTGATTACATTGCCTGACTCATCGGAGATGGTGTACCCTTGCTGAATCCCGCCAATCGAAGCAGCTCCATCCAGACCCATTAAGATCGTATAAAATGTGTCTCGAAGAACATCGTTCAGAAGGGCATTCAACTCTTGCCGCTGCTGTGGTGAAAGGTTTAGCGCATCTATTCGCTTGTGTGGCTGCTTCGTATAATGATCGAATAGCCAATCCTTCTCGGCCTTGAAGGCGGCGACAAATTGTTGCGCGTTCATGAATGAAGGTGAGATCACTCCGCCTTGATGCCCACGTTCTTGTTCCCGTTGTCGCGGACGGCATCGACGATTGCGTGGAGGGACTTGAGCGGGGTGTCGGGATCGCCGGAGACGATGATTTTGGCTCCGGGGTGGTCGGGGAGGAAGGTGCTGAGGTGGCCGCGGAGGCCGCTGATGGGCTGTTTTTTGCCGTTGATTAGGACGGTGTCGCCGCTGGCGGTGACGTGCATGGTGATGACCTCGCTGCTTTTCACGGAGGCGGAGTCGCCTTCGCCTATGCGGGTCTTGGTGCTGCCCTCGCCATCGCGAGCGCCGGTTTTGGTGACGCCTTCACCATCGCGTGAACCTGTGCGGGGCTTTTCGCCATCACGCTCGCCGGAGCGAGGCTTCTCACCATCGCGTTCGCCGGTCCTGGGCTTCTCGCCGTCTTTCATACCGGTTTTTTTGGTGCCTTCGCCATCTCCGCCGCCAGGCTTTTTGGTGCCGCCTTCGCCATCGCGGGCACCGGGCTTCTTGGTGCCTTCGCCGTCACCGGTGCCGGGTTTTTTGACTCCGCCTTCGCCGTCGCGCATGCCGGGTTTCTTGGTGCCGCCTTCGCGTTCGGCGGAGGGTTTGCCGCCTTCACGTTCGCCGTCCTTCATGGCGGGCTTTTTGTCGGACTTTTCGGACGTGTCGGACGCGCCGGGCTTCTTGATGGTTTCGCCTTCGCGGACTTTGGCGGGGACTTCTTTTTCCTGCGCGCGGGCGGTGGTGAAGGAATAACAAACGAGGACGCTGAGCGTGAGGACGAGCAGCGCGTGGAGCCAGGGCTGGCGGGTGGTTGGGTGTGTGATCATGAGAATCCGTTGGCGCAGGGTGGGATGGTTGCGCACACATGGAGCCAACCCTGCAATGGCCGGTGGTGCGAAAAAGGTTTCCTGAATGCGGAGAAGCGTGTGCCCGTAGTCCAGACGCTCGGCGGGCGAGAGCAGCGCGAGCGCTCCGGCATCGCAACGCAGTTCGCGGTCGGCCTGGAAGCGCGATACAACGAACCACACCAGCGGATTGAACCAATGCAGTGCCTGCACGGCGGTGGCGGCCCAGTTCCACAGCAGATCACGCTGTTTCACATGGAGCAGCTCATGCAGCACGACATGGCGCAGGCTGCGGTCGTCGAAACGCGACTCCCAATCCTCCGGCAGCAGCAGTTTTGGCTGACGGACGCCGACCATGGCAGGCGTGGTGCCAGCAGGCATGAGAATGATATCTGGCGAGGGGATGCGGAGAAGAGAGGTGAGTCGTGAGAGGTGAGAAGTGAGAAGCGGGTCGTTCGAGCGAGGACGACGGCGAAGGAAGGAATCGAAACGATGCTGGCGGATGAAGGCCATGGCGAGGACTGCGACAGCACCGGTGAGCCAGAGGGCGAGGAGGGCTTGTGCAAGGCTGAATGTTGAATGACGAACGTCTGCGGGGGCCGAGATGTCGGAGCGCGAGTGTGTCGGCAGACCACTCGCCACTTCTTGGATGGGGGCGGTGGGAGTGATGGCTGGCGAGATGGACTGCGGGGCGCTGGGAAGATCAGGCGAGTAGGCATTCGCTATACTCGCGCTCCGTGGGAACCAGCCACCGAGGCCGAAGCCAGCGGGAATGAAGGCGGGAAGCATCAGCTTCATGCCGACGAGCATCCAGAGGCCAATGCGCCACGCGGGGCTGAGCCGCGTGCCGAGCATGAGGCGCAGTCCAAGCACAGCGAGGATAAGCACGCTGGCCTCGATGGAGGTGCGCAGGAGCCAGTGGAGGAGGGCGTCGGTATTCATGGCGGGCTATTTTTTGAGCTTCTTCTCGGCTTGGTTGAGCATTTCACGAAGCGCGGCGAGGTCATCTTTCGAGACATCGTCACGCTCCATCATTCCGGC
>JAYVIO010000176.1:0-4636 GCA_043770175.1 Verrucomicrobiales bacterium
CGCCGCCCGTGAGGGCGGCGCGGATTGAAACAGGTCACTGGCGCTCTCGATGACGATTTGCCCCTGTCGCCGCCCGTGAGGGCGGCGCGGATTGAAACCTCCCAACACAGATGTCGTGCTGCATTGGGACCAGTCGCCGCCCGTGAGGGCGGCGCGGATTGAAACAACCTCTCAGTTGACTCTGTCCCCGTATGGGTCGTCGCCGCCCGTGAGGGCGGCGCGGATTGAAACACATCGTCCAGGGACTCCGTGTAGTTCGTGCTTTGTCGCCGCCCGTGAGGGCGGCGCGGATTGAAACAGCGAGTAACCTGATCTCTGCCCAATGCGGAGTTGTCGCCGCCCGTGAGGGCGGCGCGGATTGAAACGAAGGTGATGACATCGGCACCGGATTCGATGCCGGTCGCCGCCCGTGAGGGCGGCGCGGATTGAAACGACCTCATCTTCAATCACACCGGCACTCTGGACGTCGCCGCCCGTGAGGGCGGCGCGGATTGAAACAATGTTCGGTGTTCCTTGTGCGATGTTCAAAGTTGTCGCCGCCCGTGAGGGCGGCGCGGATTGAAACTCCGCCCTCCCGCCCCAAGAGACGCTCCGAGCCGAAATTTTTCGTGGGGAGGCAGTCGGATGTCAGGCTTGTGACCTTCGTTGCCTCTGTTTTCTCCTGTGAGATTTCCGGCTTGGAACAGGAGGGAAGGGAGGGGTTTGAAGTTGGAAGTTTCAGGTTTCAGGTTTCAGGTTTCAGGTTCCAAGTGGGGAGAGTGGCGGCCCCGCCTGCAACGCTTGAGCGTAGCCATGTGGGCAGGTAGCATTGCGAGCAGGTGGATGCTTGACCCGACCTTGACCGTTGACCATGCCTTGTCGCTTTGACCTGAATCGAGAACGAGGTGGGCTGAGCCGTTTGGCCTGGCTTTCCGCGTGTTGATTAGGCCGCTAGGGCAGGGGGCTGGAAGTGGGGATCACACAATCTCCCAGCCTTTGCGATACTCACGCCGCACCATCTTGTCGGCGGCGGCGTTGTTCGGAATCTTGAGGGCAGGGGCGTCCCAGGTGAGGTTTTCATTCGGGAAAGCGCTGGCGAGGCAGCCGAGCAGCACGGCTTCGGTGAGCGGGCCGGAGTAGTCGAAGTTGGCGGTGGGTTTCTGGCTGCCGCCTTTGAGGCAGCAGTCGATGAAGTCGGCCCAGTGATTGCGGGGCTCGAGCTTCGGGTATTTGTAGCCGGTGAACTTGTCGCGCGGGTAAAGCATGGGCGTGGAGCCGTGCGGATGGAGCAGGACACCGTCGGTGCCGAGGTAGATGGTGCCCTGACCGGGGAATTTCTTCACCTCGTCGCCGGTCAAGGCCATGACTTCGGCGGGCGGACGGGCGTCGCCGTCGGTCCAGGTGACCTTGATGCTTTCGCCTGCGGTGAATTGGGTGCCTTTGAAGGTGTATTCGACGATGGCGTTGATGTTCCAGTTGTCCTGGTTCGGGGCCGGACCGCGTGACGTGACGGAAATGGGAGCGGCCAGAGCGAGAGAGCGGAACCAGCCGCTGAACATGTGGCAGCCCATGTCGCCGAGGGTGCCGGTGCCGAAGTCGCGGCGTTTGCGCCAGTTGCCGGGATGGTCGTAGCCCTGGATGTAGCTGCGTTCGCTGGCGACACCGAGCCACTTGTTCCAATCAAAGCCTTCAGGAATCGGATCGCTCTTCACCGGACGCACATCCACATCGCCCCACTTCTTGTTGGAGAAGGTGTGGGCTTCCTTCACCTTGCCGATGGCGCCCAGTTGGATGAGTTCGACAGCGAGGCGCTCGGAGAAGTCGGAGGAAACCTGGATACCCATCTGCGTCATGACGCCCTTCTCACGTGCCCGTTCCACCATCTGGCGGCACTCCCACAGATTGTGCGCCAGCGGCTTCTGCCCATAAACGTGCTTGCCTTTGGCGATGGCAGCGAGGCCGATGCTGCCGTGCATGTGGTCAGGCGTCGAAACGTTCACGCTGTCGATGTTGTCTGCTTCCTTCTCCAGCAGCTCACGCCAGTCCTGATAGACCTTAATGTTCGGCCACTTCTCCTGCGCTTTTTTGAAATTGCGCGTGTCCACATCACACACGGCCGTCAGCTCCCACATCGGATGATTCGACATCGCGCTCATGTCACTCATGCTCATGCCCGCAGCGCCGAAGGCCGCGTGACGCAGCTTCCCATTCGGTGAGGCGGCACGCATGCCGGTGGTGACCCAAGGAGCGGCAAAGAGCGTGGCGGCGGACTGGCGGATGAAATGGCGGCGTGATTGCATGAGTGGATGGAGGGGTGGAGCGCGAAAATACGTTGCGCATGCCGTGCATCTTCCGTTTTCTCTGCGTCAACACATGAACGACCTCCATGACCGACTCCAAGCCATCCGCGACCGCATCACCACCGCCGCCAGCAAGGCCGGGCGTGATCCCGCGAGCGTGGAGCTGCTCGCCGTCTCGAAAACCTTTCCCGCCGAGTCAATTCGCGAGGCCGTGGCTGCCGGACAGCTTCTGTTTGGCGAAAGCAAGGCCCAGGAACTCATCGCCAAAGTGCCGCAACTGCCCGCCAGTCTGCAATGGCATCTCATCGGCCATCTCCAGTCGAACAAGGTGCGCAAAATCCTCCCGCTGGTGAAGTTCATTCACAGCATCGACTCCCTCGACCTCGCCCGTGATGTCGATCGCATCGCCGCCGAACTCGGCCTGTATCCCAAGGTCTTCATTGAGGTCAATGTGGCCGCCGAAAGCACCAAACATGGCTTCAACGCCGCAACCCTGCGCGCCAGCCTCGAAGCCCTGTATGCGCTGCGCCGCCTCGAAATCCAGGGCCTCATGTGCATCCCGCCCTTCGATCCCGATCCCACCAAAAGCCGCCCCTACTTCATCCAGCTCCGCGAACTCCGCGATAAACTCGAACAACTCGGCGGTGCTCCGCTCCCGCTCCTCAGCATGGGCATGAGCCACGACTTTGAGATCGCCATCGAACAAGGCGCCACCATCGTCCGCGTCGGCAGCGCGATCTTTGGTGAGCGCCCAGCGCCGCGCTGAGAAGAAATCAGATTGGCATGACTGGCCGTGCCCGCGCACGCCATGTGGCATCATTCGACAATCTCACACGGACTTCCACGCTTGACACCCTTCATGGGGGTTATGCGGCGCTTCTTTCATTTCTATTTCTGGGCATAGCCGCGCAGTTTCTTTGCCATTTCCGTTTGGCCGTTGGCGGTGGCTATGTCCAAGGCGGTGCGCCCCAAGGCGTTTCTCGCGTTGATGTCGGCTCCGCTCTGGAGCAGCATTTCGGCCACTTTGAGATGTCCCTTAAAGGCTGCGTGGTGAAGCAGCGTCAAACCCTGGTCGCCGATGGCGCTCTTGATGTCGTGCCCCTCGGCGAGCAAAAGGCGTAGATGGTCCGTGTCGTTCACGATCACGCAATAAAAAATCGCGTCGCGTCCCGTTAGTGGCTTCAGCGTGCCGTCCTTGCCGGGGACTTGAACCACCACGGCATCCGGCGGCTGCGGCGACGGCGCTGCGGTCGTCGAAAAAGGTATCGGCTTCCCAGATGAGTCGTCCAACTCGACGGATTTGAAGGTCTGCTGTTTGTCCTTGAGCGAAAACTCGAACCAGACCTCGGCCTGAAACGTGCAAGCACCTCCACTCGCAATCGCCGAAGCTGCTGTGGAGATCGTGAAGACAATGGCTAGGAATAAAGGAGTTGGGTTCATGAATGACAATGGATTTGGTATTGTCTTGCTTCAGTAAATTCTGTGTAAAACGTCGGGCCTGCTCAAAAGACTCCGTTTATTGGCTGCCGTGCGTTGATAGGCGCTTGTTGTGAGTGGAAATGTTGCATCGCCGCTTTGTTCTGCCTTGAATGGCCGTTTGATTCGCTGTGCTGGGAGTCAGTCATTGGTGATCTCATATTGGTGACAGTATCGAATGCCAATTTCAATCCGCGCCGTGACGTAAAAGCCGAAGGACTGCCGGAAGTTTTTGGTATCATGGCCAATGTGTTGATACATCTCGCTCTTGTAGTCGAAGCTCGTCATCCAATTGGAAATCTCCTTCCTGCGTCGTTCAAGGACTGTTGAATCTGCCCCCTCCTCCTTGAGCAGTGCAATCTCCCTATCCAACCGGCTCTCAGCGGGACCCTGTCTTAGCCAACCAAGCGAATCCGCACGCACTCTAGTGACGCGCTTGCCAGACACATAGACGTAAACAATGGCAAACTCCTCTCTAACAATCCGGCCAGAAGGCAGAGTGATCGTGGCATCCGTAGTTCCCTGAATCGGGCAAAATGAACTCCCCTCACCCAATGAAATCCACTTAACATCTGGAATACCGGATAGATCTTCTGGGTGACGAAAGTCGATGGTTACCTTGCGATACGGCTCGCTCCTCAAAGACCTGCAAAACTCACCATCTGGCTTGTCAGGATACAGCTCCGCGTAAACGTCCGCCTGCGACTTCCTCTCATCGCAAGCAGCAATGATGATCATCAAAACGCAAACAAGCGATGCCGTGAAGCGCTTCATGTGTGGGCAGAGACTTTATGGCTGCGGCCCGACTTGCGTGAGCAGGTCGGAAGCGCAGCACGTTTGCTTGAAAAAGGCGTGGTGTGCTGGCTGCATACGAATCGCGG
>JAYVIO010000177.1:0-4629 GCA_043770175.1 Verrucomicrobiales bacterium
TTTTGTGCGGTGGGCGGAGTAGGGGTTGTGTTCACAAACACCCATCGCACCGACTCCGCCGCGCAAAACGACCCTCTTCAATCGCGGCGTTCGGGTTAAGTGTGGTGACATTTCATGTTCAGCGTCCGTCCCTTGTGACGAAAAGGTTTCACTCGCCGCCTTTTGCTTCGCGTCCGTGAAGCGATTCTTGGAGTTATTCACAATCCCACCCGCCCATGAAGACCAAGCTCCGCATCAAGACCCTGTTCATGTCCGATGTTCACCTCGGTATGGCCGACTCCAAGGCGGTGCAGGCCGCACATCTCATTCGCCACTGCAAATGTGAAAAACTCGTGCTCAATGGCGATATCGTCGATGTCTGGGCACTGAAAACCTCGGGCCGCTGGACCCAGGAGCACACGCACTTCGTTCGCACCGTGCTCAAGAAAATGGAGAAGGAGGGCACTGAGGTCATCTACCTGCGCGGCAACCATGACGACATCCTGGAGCAATTCCTCCCCTTCAAAATCGGCGGCCTTTCTCTCGTCGATGAGCACATCCATGAGTCACCGCATGGCAGCTACCTCGTCGTCCATGGCGATGGGTTCGATCATCTCACCACCAACCATGTCTGGCTCGCGAAAGTGGGAGCCGTCGGCTACGATTTGCTGGTGCGCATCAATCGCACTTACAACGCCTGGAGACGCTGGCGCGGCAAGGAATGCTTCTCCCTCAGCCGCTGGGTGAAGCTCAAGGTCAAACAAGCCGTCAGCTTCGTCGGCCGCTATGAGGAGCAGTTGCAGAATCTCGCCCGTTGGAAAAAATGCCAGGGCATCATCTGCGGCCACATCCACACCCCGGCCGACAAGATGATCGACGATGTTCACTACCTAAACTCCGGCGACTGGGTGGAAAGCATGACCGTCGTCGTCGAACACCTCGACCGCACTTTCGAAGTTCTCAGCTACCACGACTTCTGCCGTCTGACCGGTCGCCAACCCAAAGGCACCACTCCAAGCATGGATGTCAGCACCCTCAGCGAAAAGCCACTGGTTCTGCCCGCGCCACAAGAAGAATTGCTGACGGCATAACCCAACAGCCGCTGTCCAGCATCTTGAGTGGCAGGCAGTGAGGTATAGCTAAAAAAATGCGCCGGCGACGTGCAACTCCACTGCCTCATCCCAGCATTGCCATCAGTGCCGGGATACGGGGATGTTGAGTCAGGATGAACGGTCCCGCCTGCAAATGGCAGACGGGACCGCGTGGTTGAAGATCACAAGCAGTGATCCAGATGGCCGGGGGCGTTGCCTTCGGGATCGGCGAGCACGGTGGCGGTGGCGGCGTGACCGTCGAGATCGCGGCCGCTGAGGACGAGGTTGGGCAGTGCCTGACCTTCCAGTTCGTCCCAGTGGATCGCGATGATCTGGCGGCCGACGAGCTTCTGGTAGTGCTCGCGCTCGATGGATGAGAGTGTGCTCATGACAGTCCCACCCAGGTGTCGAGCAGGCCGTGCAGGGCTTCGGTGCGTTTGGGCAGTTCGGCGAGATTGCCATCCTTCAAGAATTCGGTGAACGCGTTGAACAGGCTCTACACGTTGCGTTCCTCGAAGGCGTCATGCCGTGGCTCGCGCCATTCGTGCAGGACGGGTGGGATGAGGCGGTTGCTGCAGACGCCGACATCGGTGGCGCGGATGACCAGGTCATGCGCCTCGGGATCGGTGACCCTGGCTTCTTTGAAGGCGGCAATGCGTTTGTCCTGATCATGCCACTGGCACATGAGCAGTCCGATGGAGCGCTCCACCAACTGCGGCAGGTCGCGGACGATGAACCGGGTGTGTTTGCGCGCGAATTTGATCTCGCCGCTGAATGAGTAGGGTAGGAGCGCCAGATCCTGAAGGACCTGGCTGCTCCCCCCTCCGAACCGAACGTGCGCCTTTCAGCGCATTCGGCTCTCTATCGAACATTGCCATCTCAGGCTTTGTTGCGCTGAAAGCTGGGGATGCTGCCCTGTGGTTTCCAGTCGGGATGATCAGGCTTGTAGCGCTTCCACTTGGCAGGTGGAAGCAGCATGATGGCCTTTTCGTCCCGTGAGATTCCGAGGGAGTTGCCCATTTTCAGGCGGGTATAGGTGTCGGTGCGTTTGGCGCGATTCTTTGCCGCCAAGGTTCTTACCAGACTGTCTTTGCACAACCAGTGGAGTTGATTGCCGACGTGTCTCCAGTTCTTCGCACGTGAGTAGTAGCTGCTCACGCCTCTGAGTTCCTGAATATAGCGTCGGATGATCTCCTCCTCTGACAGATGCAGCAGGGGTGTTCTTGACCGGGGCTTCCGATGCTGGAGGTCGTCAATCTAGCCGCGTTCCCAAGCGAACTTGAGCGCGCGTTCCATCGGCCATTCCAGCGTCGCCACTCCGACCATCATCGACCGTCTGGTTCCGCCCCGTGTCCTGCGGACACGGTTGGGACTGCTGACGATTTTGATGTCGTAGCCGAGGAAACGGGTTCCCTCGGTAGCGTGAACGATGCCTGTCTTGTCATCTGCCAGTTCCACCTTCAACCTCTGTGTCATGAACACGTTGAGGTCAGCGAGGATTTGCTGAGCGTCTGCTTTTGATCCGATGATGCTGATGACAAAATCATCGGCATATCTCGCAAAGCGCATGCGCCTGAAGTTCGGATTATGGGTCTGCGTGGTTTGGCATTGAAGGTATTGAGCCTTCAGTTGCCGGATCAGCGGTTCGAGCTTCTCGGCTTCATCGAGTCGGCCTTCGACCTTCAGGTCGCGGGAGCGATAGAGCGCACGCTGGTACCGTCCATACAATTGCTTGTATTCCGGGTTGGGCGTGCGGGTCGCTCCTTTGTTGAAGGACTGGGCTTTCTGTTTGAGCCACTCATCGAGTTCATGCAGGTAGATGTTCGCGAGAATGGGAGATACCGTGCCTCCTTGCGGAGTGCCGCTGTAGGTGCGGTGGTAAACCCAGTCTTCGAGGTATCCGGCAGGGACTACGCATGAACATTGAGGGCGTGCAGAGCGTTGGAGAGGAAGGTGCGGCTGGACGCGCACAGGAGGCGCTTGGCTTTCATCGACATCTTGCTGCCATCAAGTTGCAAGAGGTTGCCGGCCATTCGACGCAGCAGGGCGAGGTTGTGCGCGGCGTTGCGGTCGCGGGTGCGGCTGCCGTCCTCATCATAAGTCACGTCGAGCACCCAGTGCAGCGAGTTCTCAATGGCCCAGCGTCCTGTCGCGCCGCGCAGGATTGCCTTGGCTCCTGTGAGGCTGCTGAGCAGATACATGATGGTGTGGTGCTTGTTCCCATGCTCATCGACACGCCAGCGTTGCAGGCGCGTGACGCTGCGCAACCCCGGCCACTGCGTGGCGACATCCAGCCAGCCGAGCCAGTCGCACACCGCCACCTTCACCTCCACCTGGCGGCCCTTGCTCCGGGTGCTGAGCTTTGCGCGGTGGATGTCAGGGGTCTTGCCGCGCAGCTTGTCAGCCTGCTGGAAAAAGCACTCCACCTGGGCGTGCAAGTTGGGCTGGTTTTCTTTGAGGGTGAGGATGTAGTGGGCCTTCTGCCCGCTGATGGCTGCGGCCACTTCCTTGTATGTGCCTGCGGCGTCGATGCACACGGTGGAGCCTTTGAGCTGGAGGCTGCGGATGAAGGCAGGGAGCTGCGCACTTTCGTTGGTGGCCGCGCCCACGGCGTGAGTGCCCAGCGTCAGGCGCACATCGGGCAAGTAGGCGTTGAGCACTTTGAGCGCGGTGTCCTTGTCAGCCTTCGGCGCCCAGGTGCCGCACAGCGCCTTGCCATCCATGAGCACGAGGCGCTCTTCGAGCGAGCCCGCTTTGGCATCGGTCACGCTGCGCATGAAGCGCTCCGTCTGCTCAGGCTCCAAGAGCATGAAGAGGTGGCGGAAGGTGTCATGCGAAGGCATTCGTGCCAGGGGGGGGGCAGCCCGAGATGATCAATAAGCCATTGACCGTGGGTAGTGCTCCAGAGGGCCATGAGCTCGAAGGCATCAAACCCGCCGAGAGTGGCGGCAAGAGCGAAGAGCAGCAGATGCTGGAGCGGGTATTCAACCTTGGCGGCCTGACGGGGATCCTCAATGCGGTTGATTTGCGCAAGAGCGGCGGAGATGTCCACCACACCGATGTCTGGCAGAACTAACCATGGGCAAGGAGGATGAGCGATAGGAACAACAGTGCCGGGCGGAGTGTTTTTGAATGCCATTGGCGCTTTGATGCCTCATCTCACCACGTTGTACAGCAGTTTTTATAATAAATGATACAGATGAGCTGCTTGCAAAACCTCGCGGTCACATTCTGAAAATTGAGACAATCCGATGCCGATTTTTACATTTGCCGGGGTTTTGCAAGTGGCTCGGATGTTCATACGTAATCCGTGGCCTTTCGGTATGGCAGACTTCAATTGGTATGAATGCCTTTTCCAGCCTCGAAAAGATGCTCGACCCCGCCCGCCCGTGCTTTACGCCGGAAACGGCGGCGAACATCATTCAGATCGAGCCCGACACCGCTAAAACGGCCCGGATGAAGGAACTCGCGGCAAAGGCCAATGAAGGCAGGCTCACCCGCGATGAGGAGTCCGAATACTGGAGCTACATCTTTGCAGGCAAGATGATGTCGATCCTCA
>JAYVIO010000178.1:0-13704 GCA_043770175.1 Verrucomicrobiales bacterium
CCCGGCGTGAACGGCACCTTCACGTCGTGCCCGGCCTTCTTCGCCGCCTGTTCGACCGCCGCGCAGCCGCCCAGTACGATCGCGTCGGCGAGCGAAACCTGCTTGCCGCCGGGCTGCGCGTTGTTGAACGACGCCTGGATGCCCTGCAGCGTCCCCAGCACCTTTGCCAGCTGCGCCGGCTTGTTGACTGCCCAATCCTTCTGTGGGGCCAGCCGAATGCGGGCGCCATTCGCGCCGCCGCGCTTGTCAGAGCCACGGAACGTGGACGCGGAGGCCCAGGCGGTGGAGACGAGTTGCGAAATGGACAGGCCCGATGCGGCGATCTTCGATTTCAGAGAGGCGATTTCCTTCTCGCCGATCAACTTGTGATTCACGGCGGGAATCGGATCCTGCCAGATGAGGTCTTGCTTCGGCACTTCCGGTCCGAGGTAACGCGCACGCGGCCCCATATCGCGGTGTGTGAGCTTGAACCACGCACGGGCGAAGGCGTCGGCGAACTGCTTCGGATTCTTCAGGAAGCGCCGCGAAATCTTTTCGTAGGCCGGGTCAAACCGGAGGGCAAGATCCGTGGTGAGCATGGATGGCGCGATTTTCTTCGAGGCTTCGTGCGCATGCGGCACGGTGCCAGCGCCAGCACCGCCCTTTGGCTTCCACTGTTGCGCGCCGGCGGGGCTCTTCGTGAGTTCCCAGTCGTAGCCGAACAGGCTCTCGAAAAAACCATTGCTCCACTTCGTCGGCGTGGTGGTCCAGGTGACTTCCAGGCCGCTGGTGATGGTGTCAGCGCCTTTGCCGGTGCCGAAGCTGTTCTTCCAGCCAAAGCCCTGATGCTCAAGCTCCGCCGCTTCAGGATCGTGTGACACGTTTTCCGACGGGCCGGCACCGTGGGTCTTGCCGAACGTGTGGCCGCCAGCGATCAGCGCCACCGTCTCCTCGTCGTTCATCGCCATGCGGGCGAAGGTCTCGCGAATGTCCTTCGCCGCGAGGAGCGGATCGGGATTGCCGTCCGGACCTTCGGGGTTCACGTAAATCAAGCCCATCTGCACGGCGGCCAGCGGGTTCTCGAGGTTGCGCGAGTGCGTCACCTGGCTGTCGTCGTCCTTGACGAGCACAGGCTCACCTTCAACCCCGGGCGAACCCTGCGCGTAGCGGATGTCGCCGCCCAGCCACTTCGTCTCCCGGCCCCAATACACATCGTGATCCGGCTCCCAAGTGTCCTCACGACCACCGGCGAAGCCGAAGGTTTTGAAGCCCATCGATTCGAGCGCAACGTTGCCGGTGAGGATCATGAGATCAGCCCACGAAATCTTGCGGCCATACTTCTGCTTGATCGGCCAGAGCAGGCGCCGCGCCTTGTCGAGGCTCACGTTGTCCGGCCAACTGTTGAGCGGGGCGAAACGCTGCTGCCCCCGACCGCCACCGCCGCGACCGTCTCCGGTGCGATAGGTGCCCGCGCTGTGCCAAGCCATGCGGATGAACAGACCGCCGTAGTGGCCAAAGTCCGCGGGCCACCAGTCTTGCGAGTCCGTCATCAGCTTGGTGAGATCTTTCTTCAGCGCCGCGAGATCGAGGCTCTTGAACTCCTTCGCGTAGTTGAAGCCCTTGCCCATGGGGTCGGACTTCGCGGAATGCTGGTTCAGCAGTTCCACTTTCAACTGGTTCGGCCACCAGTCTTTGTTCGTGGTGCCGCCACCGGCGACGTGATGGAAGGGGCACTTGGCTTCGTTGGTCATAAGTTGTCTCTTTGGTTGGGTTGAAAGTAGGTGCTTGGTCAAGCTTCACCAATACGCGCAAGAACGCCGCTGGGTGGAGATAAATTCTTCGGAATCGGCCTTTTCTCCACGGGGCTCGCTTCAATTGGGGATAGAGCTGAGGAAGATCATTCGTAGCCTAGTGCCCCCGTTAAAGATCCGAATGACCAACCACAAAACCTCTCGCAGTGGCTTGATAGCCATGATCCTTCTGGGTATTGCGTTCACTTCATCCCTTCCCTGCAGAGCAGAGTCAGCAGACGACAAGGAAGCAGCCGTCCTGCTGGCTGATGCGCAGAAGGCTTTCAAGCAGCAAGTCGAGCCCTTCGTGAAGAACTACTGCGTTGAGTGCCACGGCAACCGGAAGTCGAAGAGCGGGATCAACTTCGAGGTGGCGGTGCGGAAGCCCGGCGATGCGGCATTCAGCCAGAAGTGGACGCAGGCCTTCGCCAATGTAAACGCGCATGACATGCCGCCGGAGGAAGAGGACAAACAGCCCACGGATGCGGAGCGCCAGGGTTTTCTGGACACCATCGCCAAGATCAAATACCTCAGCGCCCGCGATCCCGGCCCCTTCGTCATACGCCGTCTGACCAAGGTGGAGTATGGCAACACACTGCACGACCTCCTCGGCGTGGACCCGGCGGTGGCCGCTGAACTGCCGGATGAGGTGGCGGGCGAGGGCTACATGAACTCGCTGTCGCCGCTGCAATCGGAGCAGTATCTGGAGATCGCCAACGAGGTGATCCGAAAGATATCGCCAAAAGTGCAAAAAGGCCTGTTTGGTGAACCGCTCGCGAAAAATGCCGATCTCCGCGCCGAGGCGGGCCAGATCGCCCGCTCACTGGCCCGCCGTGCCTTTCGCCGTCCGCCATCGGACGTGGAGGTGGACACGCTGGTGGATGTCTTCGATCTCGGCCGTAATAACAAGCTCGATCACACCGCCTCGCTGCGCCTGATGCTGAAGGCGGTGCTCGTTTCACCGCAGTTCCTATTCATCACCCCGGCGAGGGAGGCGGATGAGGGCCAGAAGATTGTGCCGCTCGATGATCACCAACTCGCCTCGCGCCTTTCGTATCTGCTGTGGGCCACGATGCCCGATGCGGAGCTGTCGGTACTCGCCGATGAAGGCAAGTTGCACGAGCCGGAGATCCTCAAATCGCAGGTGAAGCGCCTGATCGGCGATTCGCGCTCGCGGGCCTTGTTTGATGGCTTTGGCGCGCAGTGGCTGGGACTGGGAGAACTGGAGAGCAAGGCCTTTGACACCGCCAAGTTCCCGCAGATGACGAGCGGGATGCGCTCGGCGATGTATGATGAAGCACGGCTGTACTTCGACAGCATCGTGCGGGAGAATCGAAACGTCGTGAGCTTCGTGGACGGCGATTACACCTTCCTCAACGGCACGCTGGCCACGCTGTATGGCCTGGAGAAGACCGTCACGGGTTCGGAGATGCGGAAGGTGAAGCTGACGAATGCAAATCGCGGCGGCATCCTCGGCATGCCCGGCATTTTGGCGACGACCTCCTTCCCAAACCGCACCAGCCCCGTGAAACGCGGTATTTGGGTGCTGGAACAAGTGCTCGGAGAAGTCGTGCCGCCCGCGCCACCGAATGTGCCGACCTTGGAGAAGCAGGATCAGAAGAAGGTCGCCAACCTTACGCTGCGCCAGCGCACCGAGCTGCATCGCACCAACGCCGTGTGTAACAACTGCCACAAGATTCTCGATCCCATCGGCTTCGGTTTGGAAAACTTCGACGCCATCGGCCGCTGGCGCGACCAAGACGACACCGGCGGCAAGATCGACGCCGCCGGCGAACTGCCGGGTGGGAAGCGCTTTTCATCACCCAAGGAACTGAAAGCCATCATCGCCGCACGAAAGGATGACCTGGCGCGTAATCTCACCGAGAAGCTCCTGGCCTATGCCCTTTGCCGAAAGCTCGAAGGCTATGACGAGATCGTGGTGGATCGCCTGATGGAAGCCATCGCCAAAGATGGTTATCGTATGCAGACACTCATCGCCGAGATCATCACCAGCTATCCTTTTACGAACCGCCGAATCCAATAACACCGCCGTATGAGAAACAACGTCCTCATTGATCGCCGCACCTGCCTGCGAGGCCTTGGAGCCTCGCTCGCACTGCCCCTGTTCGAAACCATGGGCTGGGCCGAAGCCGTGAAAGGCAAGGCGACCAACCCACCGGTGCGCATCGGCTTCATGTATATGCCGCACGGCGTCATCATGGATCAGTTCTGGCCTGCGAGTGCAGAGAGCTTCTTGAAATCGCCGCCGCCCGCTTTGGAATCACTGCGGTCGGTGCTGGATCAGTGCTTGCTGATGAAAGGCATCTCAGGAGTGCCGATTGCCCCCTTTGATGGTGCGCCACATGCCTTGGAGCTTTCGACCTGGCTCACCGCTTGTCTGCCGGACGCAAACAAGCGCAGTCAGATTCACATCGCCATCTCGGCGGATCAGATCGCCGCAAACTATGTCGGCGCGCTTACCTCCTTGCCTTCGTTGGAACTCGCGACGATGCCGCAGACGCACAAGGAGAATCAGGCCGGGCTGAACGAGGGCTACTACTCGCATTGCAGCTTCCGTTCGCCCACGCAGGCGATGCCGGCGGAGATCAATCCGCGCAGCGTGCTGAACCGGCTCTTCGGCAAATCCGACCAACCCGGCCGCACGGCACAAGCGGACCCTCTCGACCGTCAGATGCTCGATCTTGTCATCGGCGGTGCCAAGGACCTGCGCCGGAAGCTGCCGCAGAATGATCAGCACAAGCTGGATGAATACCTCGACAGCGTGCGTGCCGCCGAGCGCCGCATCGCCGCCATCGAGTATCGGCAAAAGGAGGCTGCTTTGGAGAGGGCAGGTGTCGCATCAAGCAAACGCAACGCCTCCGACTCACCGCCCATTGAGATCAAGATTCCCGAGGGCGATAAACGCAGCGAATACATGCAGGTCATGTGCGACCTTACCGTGCTGGCCTTCCAGACCGACACCACACGCGTCAGCACCTACATCGGCTCGACACCGAATGGTGTGTCCTATCCCGAACTCGGCTTCACGGACATGCATCACTCGCCGACGCATCACAACAACGAGGCTGAGAAAGTCCGCAAAGTCGCTGCGATCACCAAGTTCAACATCGACCAGTTCG
Organism: Verrucomicrobiales bacterium; assembly: GCA_043770175.1. Classification (GTDB taxonomy): domain Bacteria; phylum Verrucomicrobiota; class Verrucomicrobiia; order Verrucomicrobiales; family Verrucomicrobiaceae; genus Prosthecobacter. The sequence continues at coordinate 4,910 of JAYVIO010000178.1, forward strand.
CCTACATGGTGAAAAAAATGGCCGCCCTCCGCGAAGGCGACGGCACGCTGCTCGACAACTGCATCATGATGTGGGGCAGCGGCCTCGAAGACGGCAACAAACACACCCGCGAGAACCTGCCCTTCATCATCGCCGGCAAAGGCGGTGGCTCGATCAAGACGGGACGTTTCCTCGCGAACACCAAGGGCAATCAAGGCGACCTGCTCACCACACTGCTCGCCTGCGCTGGCGTGCCGTTGGATCGGCCCATCGGCATCGCGACGAAGCAGTTGACCGAGATGATGAAAGGCTGAGTCGGACGCGCTTTAGTCGAGAGAGATGCACACCTTTCCACTCACAGCCCTTCCCACAGCTTCACGTCATCGATCTGGCAGGTGCCGAAATCGACCGCTTTGAAGTCGATCTGCGACTGGCCGGTCATGTTGATGTTCTTGCTTTCGAAGCGGTGCTTCTTGCCGTCAATCGTGAGGAGGATCGTGCCTTTCTTCAGCTCGATGGCGACGTCGTGCCATTCGTTGAGGGAGAAGAGAGGTGCCTCCACTGGCAGCGTCTCGACGTTCTTCTTCATGGCCAGCGTCGTGACCTTCTCGCTAAAGCTGATGGTGTTCGTGTGGTGACCCAGATCGAAGAGCGGGAAGCCTTTCTGGTATTCCTTCGCGTCGTAGCGCACGCGCATCGTGCAGACGAAGTTCTCCGGCACCTTCTTGAGCCAGATCACGGGTTTCAGCCCGGCATGCGAGGGATCGTCACTGGCTTTTTTCTTTGCTTGGAACTCCTTGGAAGACTCGCTGCCCGTCAGAACGCCGTCTTTGATGACCCAGGTGGTGTTTTGGCGGATTTCCCAAAATTCGGAGTCGAGCGCACCATCAAAAGTGTCCGCATAAACAAGCTTCGTGCTCTTGAACAACTCTGACTGGTAGTCCGGGCTGTCCGCCTGAAGCAGCGGATGCAACGCCAGGGATAGGACGAGACAGGACAGGCTCAACGAGGGGAGGGGAGTGTTCATGAAGGCCCATGGAAACGCGACCTCTGGCGCTGTCTTGCGGTGGGACAATTTCACTTCCAACCCCCGCAGAATCAGGGGGCTGGGGCGACACCTGACCAAATGGAAGGCTCGAATCCGGTCAAAAAGATGACCGGGTGGCTTCTTGGGCTACCTCCAGGGCCCGCCACCCGGTCCATTCTCTTTTCAACCAGTTACCTAATCTGCCGAAAAAAGCTGCCTTGCTGAGAGACTGCCCGATTCAGTAGACAAATACAGATTATCAGCAGGATTTGATAATATGCAACTCAAAAGTGAATATTTTGTCATAAATGCGCATTCGCAGGCTGCGTGCCACCCATGTCACCCTTCTGATTTATGGTCATTCCGCAAACCGGAAGCTGGGCCGAGGGCGGAAACGCCATCGGCGGGTGCGATTCTATTCCTGCCACGCCAGCAATCATTTCTTCCCGCCGAGATCAGGCTTCGGAAAGGGCTTCCCGCCCTCTTCCACGAAGGCTTTCTCTACCTGTGCGACCAGGAAGTTGCCGACGTAGCGGGCGATGCGCTCGTTCTTCTTCAGCGTGGCCATAATGGTCGGGACGGCGGCTTCGACCTCGGTGGGTTCCTTGCCGGCAAACTTCTTCACCTCGCCCTGCAAGGCGATGAAGAACGCCTGCTGGTCCTCCAGCAGTTCAGGACCACCCATCGGGCCGTGACCGGGGCAAACAACCTGTGCGCCGAGCTTCTTCACAGCTTCCAGCGTTTTGATCCAGTCACCGATGTTGCCATCGCCGGTGAAGTTGTAGGGGCCGTTCACGCAGGCGTCACCGCTGAAGAGGATTTTCTCCTTTGGTAACCAGGCCCAGCCATCGCCGTGCGTGTGGGCGGTGCCGAAGTGCAGCAACTCCACGCGGTGCTTGCCATCGTCGAAGATCATCTCGCTTTTGTAGAGCAGCGTCGGTGCCTTCAGCTTGCTCTCGGCGACATCCTTGCGCCCTTTTGCGGCTTCCTGCCAGCGGCCGGGGTTGTCACCGAAGAGTCCGGTTTCATACTTCTTCATCTCTTCGAGCGCGCCAACGTGAGCGACGGGTGTGGCGCCGTTTTCGAGCCAGACCTGGTTGCCATAGGCGTGATCGCCGTGATGATGCGTGTCGAAGGCGAAACGCACTGGCTTGTCGGTGAGCGCCTCGATCTTCGGAATGATGACACGCGCACCGGAGGGGAAATTGGCGTCGATCACCAGCACATAGTCCTCGAAGATGACCCAGCCGTTGTTGCAGTGTCCCGAGGGCCGGATCTCACCCTCATGGAAATAGACTGCCGAACCGATTTTTTCGACCTGATTCACCTCCGCATGACAGGTGAGTGCAGAGAGAGACAGGGCGGTAAGGATGGCTGGCAATTGAGTAAGGGCGATGAGTTTCATATGAGTGGCTGGCTGTGAAACGCTGCCAAAACAAGGATTTCACATCCCAGAGAGGAGAACATCGCAGGGATGTGTTGCCTGAGCGATGATCCTGCGACAGGCGTTGTCTGGTGAATTCCTATTCTTCCCGCAGCCAGGCCATTCAATCCGCAATTTGGATTGCTCCGGGGGAGCGTGCCGCCTTTGAAGCGGCAGGCACGACGGCACATCGGCTGGCGTCGGGATCGGCGGGCTGGGTGGAGCGACTGGGCGATGACGCGATGATTTCGCACAAAAATGACACGGTGCTGTTAGAGTTGCTCACCGGCTTGGACGCTTGGAGCGTGTTGGCGCAGTGGACACCAGCGCGGGTCTTCACACGGTTCCTGCCATTGAAGAATCATGAGCGTGTCTCGCCCATCCTGCGTTCAGGAGACGCCTCCTTGCCGATCACGACGGTGGTGACGGAGGCGGGGATCCGCTATGGGCTGGATTTCGGCACGGGTTACAGCCATGGCCTGTTTCTGGATCAACGCGCGAATCGCGCCAAACTCAAAGCGCTGCGTCCAAGGCGGCTGCTGAACACCTTTGCCTACACCTGCAGTTTCAGTGTCGTGGTCGGCCTCACGGGAGGGGAGACGGTGAGCGTGGATCTGTCCCGGAAGTCGCTGGATCGCGGCAAACAGAACCTTGCACTCAATGGCATCGCGGCGACCGGGCATCGCTTCATCAATGATGACGCGCTGGAACTGCTGCCGAGGCTGGGACATCGCGGTGAGCGCTTTGATGCCATCGTCCTCGATCCGCCGACGTTTTCACGCGGCAACAACGGCCGCCTTTGGCAGGTGGAGCAGCATTTTGAGGATTTGATACTCGCTGCGCTGGAGGTGGCGGGCCCCAAGTGTGCGATCCTGCTGGCCACCAACTGCACGAAACTCGATCCAGCTTCCCTGGAACGTCAGGCGCGTGCCTGCGCGAAGATCAAGCGCCGCACCACTGAATATACACGCATGGCCGCAGAGGTGGATTTCCCGCAGGGTCATGGTGCCTGCACCGTTTGGATGATGGTTCGCTAAGGCGGTGGCGTTGCGGGTGGCGTGGCGCTGCCGGGCTTTTTCGCTCGTGGCATGACTTTGGGGCCAGGAATGAAGCCACTGCTCCCGCTGCCGCCGGTCCACTTGCCGGCGGATGAATTGTTCTTGAAGGGCCGGGGCGCTTTGTTGGTTTGTTTCTGACTCCGCATTGTCGTGTGTGTGCTGGCTGGGCAGGATGTCGATCTGCACCGTCCGCAGTCCGATGCATCGTTGCGGCAGATGATGAATTTGGCAAAGCAAAATCCCATTCTTCACCGTTCTCACGCGCCCTGCTTTTTCTTCGGCGGCTTGGGTGTCTTGCCGCTGCCAGCAGAAGAGGATGGATCGTCCGCCTTAAGCTTGGCATAGACTTTCTGCGCATAATCCAAGTTTTGCTCCGGCGTGAGTTCAGGATGCTTTTCCTGGCGTGATTTCATGAGCTCTTTGAACTTGTCGCGCGCAGCAGGCGAGAGGGAGGCATACAACTCGCGGCCCTGCTCACCGAGGTAGGACGATGCCTTAACTTTGTCTCCATCCTTCTTGCTGGCGCCGGCCATTTGAGTCTTCCCACCGCCTCCAGGGGAAAGTTGCTGACCTTGATAGTGCATGGCGACAATTTCTTCACCGACCTGCATCTCGATGTGCGTCTGGTAGAGTTCGGCACCAGCGCTGGCCGTCATGAGCCGCCATCCTTGCGCATTGGGCTCCTCAGAGACCACAAAGCGTTGCTTGGTGTCCTTGTTCAACACCGTGGCAATGGGATGGCCATCCACGTAGGCGATACCGGTGAGCTGCAACGATTCTTGTAAATTCACAGCGCGGGTGAAGGGCGAGTGCATCACCAATTCGTCCGCAAAACTGAAATCAAGCGGCTGCGGGAGATCTGGATCACCCGCAGGCACATCCTCAGCCTTGAGGCAGAACGAGAACAAGAGAATGGCGCTGACACATACGAGGAACTTCATTGGGGGCCACCACCAACGACCGCTTGGAAGAGGTCTATCATCGGAAGCCTGCTGTGCCCAAACATGTGCCTCGCGTGACTGCCATGAAAGACCCCGTCGCCGCCCACGTTGCGACAATCCATGTTCCGCCTTCTTCTCGGCACGTTGCTGCTCGTTGCTCAAGCTCATAGCGAGCCCATCGCATGGCCGCCAGAACCCATGCAGAATCTGCCGTCGGATTACCTGGAGCGACTGAAGGAGTGCATGGCCGCAGGCACGGAAAGGCTGGGCCGGATGAAACTCGCCGACAGCAAAACCTCCGACTCCATCGGCTGGGTGCGCTACGGGCAGCCGTCGTTGCTGCTCGGGCGGCGCGTGGCGGAGATCAATGCGTTCTTTGAATCGGACAAACTGGAGTGGAACTCGAATCCGAAGTTCGGCTTTAGCCTGTTCACCGTCAGCTTCATGCGGCTCTACGGAGTCACGAATACACGCACGGGCATGTGCAAAGGGCTGCTCTCGCAGGCGGCGGTCGATAACATGGAGTGCGGCATGTGGAAGGTGGCGAAGATGAACTCGAAGCTCGCTGAGGCAAAACGGCATGTTTGGGAGGCCGAAGGCTCCGAAAATCATCATCTGGCCAGCAAGACCTGCGATCTGCTCGCCACGCAGTTCCTGCGTCACATCCCCGCGTATGCGAGTCAGAAACTAGATGACGGTTCCACCCTCGCGGAGCAGTATGAGGTGCGACGCGATTACTTCCTGCGCTGGTTCGATGAACGCGCCAAATACGGCCAGTTTACCGAGGCAGGATCGCCGAGCTACCAAGGCGACAGCGTGAACGCGATCTTTAACGTGCGCGATTTCGCTGAAGATGACGTGCTGCGCCGCAAGGCGGACATGTATCTTGATCTCGTCTTCGCCGTGATGGCCGAGGAAACGCTGCTCACCACGCGCGGCGGTCCGAAGAGCCGGGTGAAGGTCGGCCACGAATACGACAGCGGCATCGCCAACGAACGCAGCTACAACACGCTGTTCGATTCTCCCGGTCGCAGCTTCACACCGCTCGGTGAGAATGCGCTGACAACAAGCAGCTACTACCCGCCGCCCGCCGTCGTGAGTCTCGCGCGCGACACCAAAACGCGCGGCACCTACAGTTTCACCACACGCTGGCCCGGACCTGTGGCGGAAGGCGGCGGACGCGACAACAACGATCCTGATGGACCGCTGTGGCGTCAGCTCGATCCGCAACGCAGTGTGGTGCGCCGCGGTTTTGCCACGCCTGATTATGTGCTGGGCTCGACCGCGCAGAATCCTGCCTACACCGATGACACCAGCGCCGGCTTTCGCTGGCAGGGCGTGGTGTTTGCCAGCGATCCGCTCGCGCGCATTGGCTTTGAGGTCGTTCCCGCGAAAACCAAGGACTGGCACGGCTTCAACAACTTCTTCAGCGTGCAGGACCGCAACGTGATGATCACGCAGAAGTGGTCGCCCGTGCCTCCCAATCCCGCGTCTGCCAATCCCGCGCATCTGCGCCTCTACTTCAGCCCCACACTCGATGACGTGCAGGAAGATGGCGGATGGATCTTCGTGAAGGACGGCAGCGCCTTCGCCGCAGTTAAAGTCGTGTCTGGCGGCCACACTTGGGCGTCCGCGTGGAAAGCCGCTGACACCGTCACGAACGAAACCAAAGCCTTCCTTGATGTGAAGGAGCCGGACGCGCCTGTCATTCTCGTTGTCAATCAAGCAAGCGACTACGCGAACGATTTCGCCGTCTTCAAAGCCGCTGTGAAGTCCCAGGCCATCAGTCACTCTGATGGCAGCGTAAAGTTCGCCACGCTCGCATTCCATGGCATCGCCAAACCTGCCGAGATCAATGGCAAGCCGGTCAATCTCACACCATCACGCGGCTACGACTCGCCGTTCATTCGTTCCGAATGGGGCAGCGGCCTCATCCACATCCGCAAAGGCGATGAAACTGTCACCCTCGACTTTCGCGATCCGCAGAACCCGAAGAAAACCAGCGGTGTGCCCGTCACAGATGACTTCCCGCCGGGAGTCGGCAGCACACGCCCGATTGTTTTCGGACAAAGTGGCCGTTGAAGGAGTGCCAAAGAGGTGGGGCATTTGATGAGAGCACTTCCACATTGGGAAAAACAGTCAAACCGCATGAAGTGGCTTACGGCGTCTTCGTCATGTCGCGGAACACGATCTGCGATGGATTCCCCACCGGCGTGTAGTGGCCAGTGAAGGATAGTTTGCCGCTGCTCTTGTCCACGCGAAAGACCGCGATGTGATCAGTACGCTGATTGCAGCAGTAGAGGAAGCTGTTGGTCGGATCAAAGGTGAAGCTGCGGGGATAATCACCGTGCGTCCATTCCTCGGTCACGAAGGTGAGTGCGCCGTCCTTGCCGATGGCGAAGATGGCGATGCTGTCGTGCAAGCGGTTGCCGGCATAGACGAATCTGCCATCGGCGGAGACGGCGATCTCAGAGCAGAAATTGCTGCCTGCATAGCCCGGCGGCAGGCTGGAGAGTGTCTGACGCGAAGTGAGGCGGCCTTTGTCTGCATCGTAGTCGAACAGCACGACGGTGGAACCTTCCTCCTGGATGGAGTAAAGCCAGCGTCCATTCGGATGAAACGCGAAGTGGCGCGGCCCATCGCCCGCAGGCAGCGAGACGAATGGCGGATCATTCGCTGTAAGCGTGCCTTTCTCCGCATCAAACTTCCACACGAGGATTTGATCGAGTCCGAGATCGACGTGGATGACAAATTTGCCGGCAGGATCAGCTTCGATCATGTGCGCATGTGTTTGATCGTGACCACTGATGGCAAAGCTGCCCGGTGCCGCATTTGTGGCCTTGGTGGGGCCGACTGTGCCCGCATCCTGCTTCACATCCGTCGCTTCAGCGAGACTGCCATCCGGTTTGATGGGCAGCACCGCCACCGAACCGCCGAAGTAGTTCGCCACGAGCACAAATTTGCCGCTGGGATGGACGCTGAGATGCGCGGGGCCTTTGCCGCCGGAACTGACGGTGTTCAGCAGTTTCAGCGAGCCGTCTTGCCCGATGGCGAAGGCGCTGACAGTGCCAGATTCACTCTCACCGACACGCTCGGTCTCATTGCCGGTGTAGAGACGTGTTTTATCGGCATTGAAGGCGAGACAGCTCGGGCTTGTGCCCATTTCATAAATCCCGGCGGGTGTCATCGCACCAGTGGCGCGATCCACTTCAAACAGATGGATGCCACGTCCGTTCCCCGGCGGCAGATCCACCTGCGTGGCCTTCATGTTCTTCAACGGCGAGGTGTAGGTGCCCACATAGGCCATGAGCTTGCCCGCGTCACTCGCAGCATGTGCTCCAAGCAGCGGTGCAAGCATAAAGGCTGAGCCTGTTTTTAGAAATGAACGACGAGAGTTGGATGATTGGGGCATGATGACGAGAGCCTACGGCGTCAAGCACGAGCCTGTTGCACACGTCCGCCCAACAACGCTGTCTGCTCGAAGCAACAGAAGGCGCCAACTGCTGGTTGCACATCTTCAGGTGATGCCACGGGCGCTACTTTTTGCCAAGCCACTCGACGCTGAGCACCTGCTCAATCTCCATCTTGCCTCCGGCTTCAGGAATGTTCTCGGTCGATTTCTTCCAGGTCACACGGCACTTCTTGCCGATGTACGTCTTGGGATTCTCCAGCACCTTGTCCACTGAGCTGTCCGGCTTCAGGATGAAGTAGGATACCTCGGCACCATCCACGGTGCGCATGTTCCAGTGGGCGTAATCTCCTTCCTCGATACCGAGGAAGGTGCCGTCCGTCAGTTTGGCCACCGCCTTGGGCTTGTCGGCAGAACCTTTGACCTTCTTCAGCGCGGCAACGAAAGCTGCGCAGTTCGTGACGTGCAGTTCCGTGGTGGCGGCGTAATCCTCGCCATGAAGAACGGGGGCTGGCTTCTCATTGGTGAGCCATTTGAAGATGCTACCGTCCTCGAAATAGAGGCGTTCCTCCACACGAGCGCCGGCCTTGCTCGCGCTGCCCTTGCGGTAGGTGTTAAAGACAAAGAGCGGCTTCTCGCCTTCCAGATAATACTCGGTGATGCCATCACCATCGTCGCCGCACTTCGCCACGATCTTCTTCACTTCACCGCCCTCCAGCCACCCAGTCAGGGCAAACACTGTTGGTTCGTCCTTGTGTGTGGCGGTGACTTTCTTGAGCGAGTTCTCCTTGGCGTTGATCTCATTGTAAACCGCCCGGTGATGCGCTGTATCGCTCTGGGCGGTGGCATTCGTGGAAAAGGCCAGCAAGGCGAAGGCGTGGAGGAGTAAAAGAGCTTTCATAAGGGCGATGAGTCGTCAAAAACCAACTGAACGCAACCATTTTGGAATAATGGCTGG
>JAYVIO010000179.1:0-13683 GCA_043770175.1 Verrucomicrobiales bacterium
AGAAGATCAGGCCGTGGCACTTGCTGCGAGCATTGAGCGTTACGAGAAAATTTGGGATGAACAATTCAAGGGTAAAACTTGCTCGCCAAAATCGGACGAGTTCTCCAGGCGCTTGGAACTCATGGCCAGAATCGCATTTTCAAAAGCGGCGCTAAATCCCGACACCACGTTCACCCCCAGCGATTTGTTTGATGACGCTGACTGAGTCTTATTGATCCTTCATGCCCACCGCCGCCCCCACCGACAACGACGCCAGGCTCACGCGCATCCTCAAGCGCGTGCGGCGCATCGAGCTGCTCACGCGTGGCATGGTGAAGGAGATGCTCGGCGGGCAGTATCACTCACGCTTCAAAGGCCAGGGCATCGAGTTTGATGACTTTCGCGAGTACCAACCCGGCGATGACGTGCGTTTCATCGACTGGAACGTCACCGCGCGCATGAACGATCCGTTTGTGCGCAAGTACGTCGAGGAACGCGAACTGACGGTGATGCTGTGCGTCGATGTCAGCGGTTCGGGCGATTACGGCAGCCAGGAGGACTCGAAACGCGAGCGTGCGGCGGAGATTGCGGCCGTGTTCGTCTTCAGCGCGGTGCAAAACCAGGACAAGGTGGGCCTTATGCTGTTCTCCAACGGCATCGAGCAGTACCTGCCCGCCCGCAAAGGCGCGCCGCATGCTTTGCGCATTCTGCGCGACATCTTGAACAACGAGCCAAAGCAGCACGGCACCGACCTCAAGCCCCCGCTCGATCTCGCCCTCGAACGCATCGCACACCGTGCGCTGGTGATCCTGGTGTCGGATTTCTTCACGCCTGATCACGCGTGGGAAAAGAGCCTGCGTGCCGTGGCGGCGAAACATGACGTGGTGGCGGCACAGATCATGGACCCGCGTGAAATCACACTGCCGGATGCAGGCCGAGTGTGTCTTGAAGATCCGGAAACCGGCGAGCAAATCCTCGTCAACACCTCCCATCCCGCCGTACGTGCACATTATGAGGAACGTGTGGCCAAACGGCAGGATGAACTGGTGCATCTGCTGCGCCGCAGCGGCGTGGAGCGCATCACCGTGCGCACGGATGAAGATTACGTGCCCGCTTTGAAGGCGTATTTCCGCTCACGCAAAAGGAGGAAGCGCGGATGACCGCCACGCTGACCATTGCAAACCTGCTGCTGGCACAACTGCCGGGACCGGCCCCGCTGCCGTATCCACAGCTCCCGGCTCCGGATGAGGTGAACCTGCCACCGCCATGGTGGCTGCCATGGCTGGCGGTACTGCTGCTCGTGTTATTGATTGCGCTCATCGTCTGGCTGCTGGTCAGGCCGAAAACACTGCCCGTCGCACCGCTGCGGCAGCCGTGGAGTTCCGCGTTTCGTGCGCTGAACGATTTACGAACGCGTGCTCAAGCCATCCCGCCACAGGACATGAGCCACCGCGTGTCACTGATCCTGCGGCGTTACCTGCTGGAACGCTACGCCGTGCCTGCGCCGGCACGAACCACGCGTGAAATTTTCGATGGCAGGCCGGACCGCACTCCTGGCGTGCCCATTCCACGCGCCCAGGGCTTGTGGCGTGAGCGTTTTGAGCCCGTAGCCCACCTTTGCGATGACATATCCTTCATGCCCGCGCCTCGCACACAGGAGGAATCGACTGCGCTCATCGACCAGGCCATCGCCCGCATGCAGGAGGAGAAACCATGACGATCCCTGGCATTCCCAATTTTCAAATTCTGCATCCGCTCTGGCTGCTGCTGCTGCCGCTGGTGCCGTTGTTCGCCATCCTGCGCGGTTCGCGTGGCAAACGCGCGGCGATCAAGTTTCCCACCACCTCGCTACTGCGTGATCTCGGCAGGCCCGCACGCAACGGCCTCGGCGGTTTCATCTTCGGCCTGATCCTGCTCAGCCTCACCTTTGGCATCGCCGCGTTGTCACGGCCGCAGAAAGTGCTGTCGTTTGAAGAAGAAAAAACGGAGGGCATCGCGATCATGCTCACGTTTGACGTCTCGCTGTCGATGCTGATCGAGGACATGTACATCGGCGGCCAGCCGGTGAACCGCCTCACAGCGGCCAAGCGTGTGGTGGCGAACTTCATCAAAGGCCGCCAAAGCGACCGCATCGGCATCGTGGCTTTTGCCGGTGAAACCTATCTCCCCTGCCCGCTCACACTGGACCGCGACTGGCTCATCAACAATCTCGACCGGGTGCAGACGCAGCGTGTCGGCGACGGCACCGCCATCGGTTCCGGCATCGCTTCCGCCGCCAACCGTCTGCGCAAAGAGAAGAATCCCAGCAAGGTCATCGTGCTGCTGACCGATGGCGCGAACAATTCCGGCCGCCTCAGCCCGCAGGACTCTGCCAAACTCGCCGCCACACTCGGCATCAAGATTTACGCCATCGCCTTTGGCACGCCGGGCGTTCACAGCATCCCGGACCCGAAACGCGGCACCTTCACTCCTGTCGGTCAGCAGTTGTTTGACGAAAAGACACTCGAAGAAGTGGCGCAGATCGGCAACGGCCAGTTCTACATGGCCCAAAGCATGAACTCGCTGCAGGAGATTTTTGCCACCATCAACCAGCTCGAAAAAACCAAGATCGAGCGCCGCAAGATCACCGAAACCGATGAGTTATTCCCGTATCCACTCGCCGTATCAGCCATCGCCTTGTTTCTCGCCCTGCTGCTGTCGTTGACCGTCCTGCATTCGGCTCCTGAGCCGGTCGCCACCTGATTTTCATGACCTTTGCCCACGATCATCTGCTCTGGTTCCTGCTGATCATTCCCGCGCTCGTGGGATTGAAGTTGTGGGTGGGTGCGCACGGCTCGCAGGCGGAGCGCTTGTTCACCGCCGCACGGCTGCGGCCCGATCTTGTCACCGGCAGATCGCCGTGGCGCTCGTGGCTGATCTACACGCTCTATGCGCTGGCGATGGCCTGCATCATCATCGCCACCGCCCAGCCGCGCTGGGGTGAGGAAAAGCTCGAAATCCCCGACAAGGGCCGCAACGTCTTCATCGCCATCGACACCTCACGCTCCATGCTCGCGCGCGACGTACCGCCGGACCGCCTCACCCGCGCACGCCTGGCCGCGCACGATCTCGTGATGGAACTCACTGGAGAACGCGTCGGTTTGCTGGCTTTTGCCGGCCGCGCCTACCTCCAGGCACCGCTGACCACCGATCACGATGCGATCATGGAGTCCTTGCAGGCCTTCGACCACACCATCATCGAGTGGGGCGGCAGCAATATCGGCGACTTGCTCGATGTGACACTGCGCGCGATCAAAACACTGCCCAAGAGCAATTACGCACTGGTGCTGTTCAGCGACGGCGGCGATGCAGATGCGAATCTCGTGCCCTTTATCCAGCGCCTCACCGCCGCAGGCGTCGTCATCGTCACCGTCGGTGTCGGCACTGAAGGTGGCACGCTCATTCCCAATCCCGAGATCGACGGTGACTACATTCGCGATGAGGCCGGCAATGTGGTGCGTTCGCGGCTGGAAAGCGGCGTGCTGCAGCAGCTTGCCTCCGCCACCGGCGGGCGTTTTCTCAAACTCGGCGCCCAGCCGCTGAACCGCAATTCCATTCAGCCCATTCTCGACCGCCTGACCGAGCAGCAGTCCGCCAACCGCCAGACCTCGCGGCCGATTGAGCGCTTTGCCTGGCCGCTCGGTCTGGGTATAGTCCTCCTCATGCTCGCCTGGATCATCAGCACCCTGCCTCGGCCCTCCGCACGCCCGCTCGTGCTCGCGCTGGCCATCATTGCCTTCGCTCCCGCGCCTTCCGCGCAGGCGGCGAATGTGCCTGAAACCATCGCTGCGATCTTCCAACCGAAAGGTCCGGCACCTGAGGATGCGCGGCAGGCGCTCGAACAGCGCGATTTCATCACAGCGCGGGATCTGTATGAAAAACTGCTGAAACAAAAGGGCTACAACGCCGCCGCACGCGATGAAATGCTCTATGGCCTTGCCGCCGCCGAGCACGAACTCACGAACTACGACAGCAGCGTGAAGGAATTCAGCGAGGTGCTGCACACGCAGGACAAATCATTGCGCGCCCGCGCCCACCGTGGCATCGGCCATACGTTGTATGATCAAGGCGCACGCGGTCTGCAGCAGCAGCCGAAGATCACCATCCAGCGCTGGACTGACGCGCTGCGCCATCTCGACGCCGCGCTCGAACTTGAGCCTGAAAACGCCGAGGTGCGGGCGAACCGCGACCACGTTGCCAAAATGCTCGACGATCTGCGCAAAGTCATGGACGAGCTGAAAAAGCAGCAGGAACAGCAAGGCGGCAAAGGCCAGAAGGGTGAAAAAGGACAAAAGGGCCAGAAAGGCGAGCAGGGCGAAGGCCAGGAAGGCGATCAAGAAGGCGCTGGCAAAGAAGGCAGCGACCCGAACGGCGAAGGCAAGAAGAAAGAAGATGAAGGCAAAGGCGAAAAGAAGGAAGGCGACGACGGCATTGGCGGCAAAGACGCCAAGGAACTGCCCGAAGGCCGACTGCAGGCCGCTGGTGACAAAGAAGGCGATCAAGAAGCCCAGCAGGGCAAAGACGGGCAAAAACCCGGTGATGGCGAAGGCGGCGACCCAAAGAAAAAAACCGCTGGCCAGCCCACCGATGACGCCCGCAACCCGCGCACCGGGTTCACTCCCGGTGAAGCCCAGGGCCTGCTGCGTCAATACATGGATGAAATCACCGGGCCGCTGACCAACCGCTACCACACCCCGCCTCCGAACAAAAAAGATTGGTGAGCCGCGTGTCGCGGCAATGACGAATGACGAATGACGAATCCAGAATGACGAATGAAATCCCAAGCCCGAATGATTCAAAGCCCCCGACAGCAAGCTGAAATGGACCGGCCTTTCGCCAAGAAAGTTTTTTCGGGCATTCGTCATTGGAGCTTCATTCGTCATTCGTCATTCTGGTTTCGTCATTCCGCCGTCCTTCTTTTCTTCGCGTTGCTGCATGCCACCGCCTCCGCCGCCACCGTGCGTGCTTACATCCAGCCGGACCGGGCGCAAACCGGCCAGGCGGTCAGTTATGTCATCACCGTGCAGAACGGCACCTTGGGCAGCGTGCCGCAGTTGCGCCTCCCTGTTCAGGTCGGCATGAACTCCGGCATCACCACCGCACAGAACATCGAGATTCGCGGCAACCAGCGCATCATCTCCACGCAGCTCTCGTGGGGCGTCGCGGGCACGGAACCCGGTGAGTTCGTCATTCCCCCGCAGGAAGTGCTGGTGAACGGCGAAATTCTCAAGACCAACGAGGTCCGCCTCATCGTCAGCGAAGCACCGGCCGCACCCGCCGCCCCTGACGGTGCCGAGGATCCAAACATCCCGCTGTTTCAAATCGAAGTCGGCAAGACCGAGGTCTATCAGGGCGAGGTCGTGCCCATCAGCGCCAGTTTGTTCGTGCCGCGCACTGTGATGCTGCGCCGCGTCGGCCTCATCGAGGTAAACAAGAGCGACTTCGCCATCGCCCGTTTCCCCCAGCAGGCTGATCAAACGGAAACCGTCATCAACGGCGTCGGCTACGTCGTCGTCACCTACCGCAGCACGCTTTCTGCGCTGCACGCGGGGGATTTGAAAGTCGGCCCCGCCACCTGTGAACTGTTGTTCGAGGTGTATGACGAAGCCTCACGGCAGCAAATGCGCCGCAGCCTGCCGTTTGGCATGATCATGGGCGGCGTCGAACCGCGCAAGCAGGTGGTCAAAAGCCAGGACGTGAAGGTCAAGGTCTTGCCGCTGCCCACCGAGGGCAAACCGGTACACTTCAGCGGCGCCGTCGGCGATTTCAGCATCAGCGCCACCGCCACGCCGAACGAACTCGCCGTGGGCGACCCACTGGCCGTGGACATCACGATTGACGGCTCGGGCAACTTCGATGCCCTCAATCCGCCCTCGTTGATGCCGCCCGAGGGCTGGAAAGCCTATCCGCCGCGCCGTTACAACGTCGATGGCCCGGTCGATCCCAATCTCACGCCCACCGCGCAGCGCCGCATCGGCTACTCCATGGTGTTCGTGCCGGAAAAAAATCATGCCGAGCTGCCGCCGTTTGAATTGAGCTTCTTCAGCCCCACGGAGAAAAAATACGTCGCCGCGCGCACCGCGCCGATAGCGTTGCGCATCAAGCCCGGCGCCGTGATCGCCACCGCCAATGCAGAAAGCTCCAGCGGCAGTGCCGAAGCACCGAAGCCGCCGCCCGTGCAGCAGCCGAAGCCGCAGATCAGTGACATCCTCATGACCGTGCCTGCACAGTCACTCTGGCTGAACCAAGCCGCCGCCAGCGCGCCGCTGACCAACAGCACACGCTTCTGGGCGGTGCAGTCGATCCCTGCAGTGCTCGTGATTCTTGCTGCACTTTGGGCGTGGTTCCGTCGTCGTCGCGAACAGGTCGCAGCTGGCCTGCAAGGTGAACTGCAGCAGTTGTGGCGCGGCTTGGAGCAGCGCGACCTTGATGATCGCGATTTCCTGCAGCGGGCCGCGCATTTCATCCAGCGCAGCCATCCTGATGAGATCAAAGACGAGGAGCTGCGGCAAATTTTGCATCGTTACGAAACACAGAGCTTCACCGCAGCACCCACTGCGGCGGCAACACTCGACACCGGCGAGCGCAGCCATATTTTGAGCACGCTGGCACCGTTGTTGAAACGCACGGCCTTGTGCATCGCCGCCTTTGCCACGCTCTCGCTTAACGCCGCAGACGCAGACGAATCTCCCGACACGCTCTACCGCCAGGCCCGCGAGGCCTTGGAAAAAGGCAAGTTCACGCAGGCGCAGTACCTCGGTGAGTCGCTCACCCGGCAGAATCCGCCCGCCTTGAGCGCTGCCGTCTTTACGCTCATCGCTCACGCCCGCTACCGGCAGGATGATTTTGGCCGCGCTGCCATGTGGTATCAACGCGCGCAACTCTTAGAGCCCGCCAATCCCGAAGTGCGGCAGAACCTGCGGCATCTCGATGAGAAGCTGCGCTTCTTTCGCTTCAACGCAGAATCCCCTCTCGCTGAATGGAGCCTGCGGCTCAGCAAGAACACCTGGATCATCATCGCCTCGTCAGGCGTATGGCTCGTCCTGCTGGCCGTCATGGGCTGCATCCTCAAATTCTCCCGCCAACGTCAATCCGCCGGCGGTGCCTGTGGGCTCGTGTTGAGCATCCTCGGTGTCTTGATCTTCATCCCTTCCGCCGCCTTCGCCTCCATCCGTCCCGAACCGGGTCAGCGTGTGAAAGACATCATGGTCGTCACCGCCCGCGAAGTGAGCGCCTACACCGCCGCCACCCTCACCTCCGGCAGCGTCATCGACATCCCGCCCGGCAGTCAGGTGCGCCTGCTCGAAAAACGCGGTGCCTGGAGCTACGTCGAAATCCCCAGCGGCGACGACCCCGTCCGCGGCTGGGTCGAATCCGCCACCTACACGCCACTCTGGCCGTGGGATGTGGCGCTGGTGCCGTAAATCCGATCACGCGCCGCGAGGCGGACCGCCACTCGGCTTGCCACCACCGGCGCTCGGGCGGCTGCCGGCTTCACGGTCGAGGACGAGGAGGCTGGCGGTGTCGTTGCCGGCGAGTTTGAGGCGGTCGAGCATGTCGCCGACGCTTTTTTCTTCCTCCATCTGCTCGTTGAGGAACCAGAGCAGCAGGTTCTTGGAGGCGTGGTCTTTGACCTGCTCGGCGACTTCATACAGATCATTGATCTGCTGCGTGACCTTCTGTTCCTGCTTGAGGCTGTGCTGGAAGACATCAATCGGCGATTTGAAGTCCATCTTCGGCTTATCAATCGGCTGCAGTTCGACCTTGGCGTCACGGTCCACGAGATACTGGTAAAACTTCAGCGCGTGCATGGTCTCTTCACGGCTCTGGGCGAACATCCACTGCGCGAATCCCACATAGGGGGTCTGCTCAAACCAGGCGGCCATGGCCAGGTAGGCGTAGGAGGAGCTCATTTCGTTGTTGATCTGCTCGTTGAAGTGCTTCTGGAGTTTGGGGGAGAGTGTCATGGTGCGGTTGGGTTGAGTTGTAGGGAGATTGAACCAGCTACGACAACGCGGCGCAAGCGGGCACGGACGCTATTTTGGCGATGCAACGGGATGCCGGACACGCCAGTGCGGGACGTATTACTTTCCTTTGAGCCACTCCGCGCCACGATGGACGCCTGCCGCGATGGCCCCCGACACCGCATCCTCCCATCATCAACATCACCCACAGGTCGTGCGGCGGAATTTCATCTGCCACTGCCTGGAAGGCGGCCTGTACATGGGCGGCGTGGCTTTTTTGCAGCCGGAAACGGTGATGCCGAAGATGGTGGAGCAGCTCGGCGGACGCGCGGCCATCATCGCCATCATGCCGGTGCTCCTGCCGGCGGCGTTTGCAGTGGCAGGGCTGTTTGTGTCGCCGCTGGTGGAACGCCTGACCCACTTCAAGACGTGGGTGATGACCTTCGGCCTGCTGCAACGGCTGCCGTATCTCATCACCGGGCTGCTGCTGTGGTTCATGCAGGATGCCGGGGCGTGGCTGCTGCCAGTGGTGGTGCTGACGCCGGTCATTTCCGGTCTCATTGGCGGCGTGGGTGTGGTGGCGTGGATGGAAATGGTCACACGCATGGTGCCGGAGCGTGTGCGTGCCGCCGGCTGGGCCGCACGCTACATCATGCAGGCCAGCATCGGCATGGGGGCGGGTGCGGTGATCCATCAAACGCTCACGCATCTGCCGGGACAGCGCGGCTATGCGCTGCTGCATCTGATCGCCTTTGGCTTTTTGCTCCTGTCCTGGCTGTCCCAGCTTTTCATGCGCGAACTGCCCGCCGCGAATCACTATCATCCGCACACGGGCAGCTACTGGAGCTATCTGCGCAGTCTGCCGGGACTGCTGGGGGCACAACCGCAGCTTCTCAAGCTGATCGCCGCTCGTTTCACCGGCATGGGGTATCTGATGGTTGTTTCTTTTCTCACGCTGCACGCGCTGCACAGCACGGGCCGGCCGGAAGCGGATGAAGGGCACTTCGTTTCCTTCCAGAACATCGGCACGATTCTCGGCAGCATCCTGGCCGCCTGGCTGGGCTATCACTGCGGCGGCAAGGTGTTGATGATCATTTCCCGCCTCGTCTGTGTGGCGCTGTGCGTGTGGGCGAGTCTGACGCATTCCTTCAGCGGCTTCACCGCCGCGTATTTCATCCTCGGTTTCGGCTTGTTCCTGGATCGCGTGGGCGATCTGACGCTCGCCGCCGAACTCTGCCCGCCGGAACGCCGCTCCACGCTCCAGGCCGTGCTCGGCTTCTGCAATGTGTGGGCGCTGCTGCTCGCGACGAGTCTCGGTGGCGTGATCTATTCACTCAGCGGCTCGTTTTACCTTGTCGCGTCCCTCGCTGCGGTTTTATCCCTCGTTTCCATCCTGCTGCTGCGTGGCATTCCCGAGCCGCGTGATCAAAAGTAGAACGGGTGTGGCGACAGTCCGCCCGTTTTGCTTGTGGACCGACAAGGCCGCCCCACGCTCAATGTGCCGGGCGGGCTGTCGCCACACCCGCCTACGCTCACTCCGAGCACTCAATCGTCGCGCGCATCGAGACCTGCCCCGCAGCGCTCGTTTCCGCCGGATCAGGACCGTATTCTTCGATTTGCTGCTGCCGCAGTTCAGCGAGTTCCTTGTGCACCGTCGCCACGATGACACGACCCGAGGCATTCACCTCACGCGCCATGCGCAGCGCCAGTTCCGGTGAATGGCCAAAAATCGCGCCGAGCATTTCAATCACATAGTCAAACGTGTGGAAATCGTCATCCAGCAGGATGACATGCCAGGGCGGCTCCAGCGCGGGTGGCGCCGTCTGCGGCTTCGCACGCGGCTGCTGCGGCGCCACGCGCGGCCGTTTCGGAGTAACGGGAACAGTGGCACAACGAATGTCAGCGGGGAAAATCATCTGCGCTCACTATGCCTCAGCCTCGCCGTCTCTCAAGCTCCCTCACCACGCGCCTGCGGCTGCGATTTGATCCGCCTGGCTTGTGCCGGAGGCGGTGAATGCTTGCCGGAGAGCGTGGGAGCGTGGCAGTCTTGGCCCCATGAATCCTTCCATCTGCCGCACTCTCAGCACGATATGTTTTCAGGCGGGCATGCTTTCCATCCTGCTCTCCATCTGGATCTGGTGGTTCCTCAACGGTGCCGGCAGCTCCTCTCCGGAGGAACAGGCGCATGCGGAGCGCTTCGGCATTTTCATCGGCCTGTGGGCGCCGACCTTGCTGATCCTCTCGAACCGCTTCGACCGCTACGCTGACAAGGCCAAGCCGCTGCCAGGTCTTGAGCTTGAAGACAAGGACGAAGCGCCCTGATTGTTCACATCGGCTCGCGTCCGGTCGCTTCGACGAACTGCTGGCGCAGGCCGCTGTAAGCCTGCTGCCATTCATCCACCACGCGCTGCAATTCCATCACTTGTTTCTCTAGCGTGGCGATGCGTGACTGCTGCAAGACATCTCCCATGCCGCTTTTATCCTCCGTCCGCCCGGTGCCCTGGAGCGTCGTGGCGGCGCTGCGGACATGATGCGGGCTGGCCTGGAACCATCCCAGCTCGGACAGCCGCGCCTCCGTGTTGTCCAGGCAGTTGATGATCGTCACGTTTTCGTCGATCTCGCCGGTGGCCAGGAATTCCTGAATCGTTGCGACGTTTGTCGGCCCGTAGAGGTAATTGTCCGGCATCTGCACCAGATGATCCATCTGCAGTTCCGCGATCATCGGCGCACGCTGCCAGCTCATGCGGCCATCGTTGGAAATTTTGTCGAGCGGCGACACTTTCGCATCAGCCGCCCAGCCGCGCAGGGTTTCGAGGTCGATGGGGCCGTAGATTTCCTTGTCCGAGGCCTTGAGCAGATGCCAGGTGCGTTCATGCATGGGTTGAGATTAACCAAAGTCCCGGCCTCAAGCCAAGCTCAAACTGCGACGGAAATCATGCGTGTGCGAAATTGACGCCGTGACTTCCCTGCAAGAGAACTGCCGCCCTCTTCGTAAAACCGCGCCCCATGATCCGCCCCCTGCTTGCCCTTCTCCTCGCCGCCACGAGCCTGCGTGCCGCCGAGACCGCCGTCTTCAGCCTCAAGACCATGACGGCGCAGATGAAATACGACATCGCCGAGCTGCTCGTGCAGCCCGGCCAGCCAGTGAAACTTACCTTTGAAAACGGCGACGACCTCCCGCACAACCTCGTCTTCTGCCAGCCCGGCACCGACACCACCGCCATGGCGCTGAAGCAGATGGAAAACGCCGAAGCCGCGCTCAAACGCAACTGGCTGCCCGACGACAAGCGCATCTGGGCGCACTCGAAAATGCTCAACCCGCATGAAAAGGAGACCCTCACCTTCACCGCGCCCGAAAAACCCGGCACCTACCCTTACGTTTGCACCTTCCCCGGCCACGCACTCACCATGCGCGGTGAACTCAAGGTGATGAAAGCCGGCGAAGGCCTCAAAGAACTCCAGTTCGCCCTCTACCTCGGCAATTGGAAGCAGTTGCCCGACTTCTCCAAGCTCAAGCCGCACCGCGCAGGCAACATCGACAGCAACCTCATTGAGGTGAAGCTCGACGACTACAAAAACGAGTTCGGCGTCGTCTTCACCGGCAAACTCAATGCACCGAAGAAAGGCTCGTATCGCTTCTTCATCTCCAGCGACGATGGCTCGCGCCTCCTCATCGACGGCAAGGAAGTCGTCGCCTACGACGGCATCCATCCCGCCGGCGACATTAAAGAGAAAGGCATCCCGCTTGAGCAAGGTGAGCATGACTTCCGCCTCGAATACTTCCAAGGCGGCGGCCAGATCGAACTCTATGCCGCGTGGAAAGGTGGTGACTTTCAAATCACGCCGCTGTCGAAGTGGCTGCATCCGAACTGGCAAGGCGGAGCCAAGAAGCCGAAGGAGTTCGATCCCATCCCGCTCATCGCCAGCACCGAGCCAGTGATCTACCGCAACTTCATCCAAGGCGTCGGCAATCGCGGCATCGGTGTCGGCTATCCCGGCGGCATCAACCTCGCCTGGAGCGCCGAGAGCATGAACCTCGCCCTCATCTGGCGCGGTGCCTTCATCGACGCCGCCAAGCACTGGAACTCACGCGGTGGCGGTTACCAACCACCGCTCGGTTATGACGTGCTCCAACCCACCGGCGAAGTCACGCCCGCTTTCCTTGTCACCGACAAACCCGAAGCCGAATGGCCGAAGTGGGACAAAACCAAGCGTTACGACGGCTTCGATTGGAAAGGCTACGCGCTCGACGCCAAACGCAGCCCCACCTTCCGCTACACCTGGCACGACGCCGAAATCGAGGAAAGCTTCAACGTCGAAGGCAACGGCAACAAGCCCGACGGCAACGCCAAACTCATTCGTACGCTTAAAATCAGCGGCAAACTGCCCGCCAGCGCGTGGTATCGCATCGCCAGCGGTCAGTTTGAAACCAAAGACGGCAGCTTCGTGATCAAAGGCGCAAAGCCTTTCCTGATCACTGCTAATGGAGCACAAATCGCCGGTGCCAATCTCGTCATCCCCGCCAAACCCGGCACCATGACCATCACCTACCAGTGGGCTCAGTAATCTCTCGCCACATTTCCGCCATGAAACGCCTTTCCCTGTTCCTCGCTCTTTGTGCTCCGCTGTTCGCTGCTGATCCGCAAGAATCCGACTTCTACAAGATCACCACCTTTGAAACGCCGAAGGAAAGCGCCCTCGAAGTCGGTTCCATCGATCTGCTGCCCGATGGCAAGCTCGTCATGGGCACGCGGCGTGGTGAAATCTGGATCGTCAGCGGCGCTGGTAGCAGCGATGCCTCGAACGTGAGCTACCAGCTCTTCGCCAGCGGTTTGCATGAAGTCCTTGGCATCGCCTACAATCCCAAGGACAAAAACATTTATGCCACCACGCGTTACGAGATCACACGCCTCAAAGATGTCGATGGCGACGGCCGCGCCGATATTTTTGACAACTTCTGCGACAAGTGGGGCGTCTCCGGCGACTACCACGAATACGCCATCGGCTCACGCTTCGACAAAGCGGGCGATCTCTGGGTCACGCTCTGTCTCACCGGCTCGTTCAACAGCAACGCGGAGTTCCGCGGCTGGGCGCTGCGCATCAAGCCAGATGGCACCATGGTGCCCACTTGCTCCGGCATTCGCAGTCCGGCCGGAATCGGCTTTGATGCCGAAGGCGAAGTGTACTACTGCGACAACCAAGGTCCGTGGCATGGCTCCTGCACACTTCAGCATCTTGTGCCCGGCAGTTTCCAGGGCCATCCCGGCGGCAACATTTGGTATGACCAAGCTCCGAACATGGGACCACGCCCGATCGATCCCATCCCCGAAGCTTTTCAAAATGGCCGCAAGCGCGGCGACAAAACGCCCCACGTCGATCCCGACCGCATGGTGACTGAACGCGAGCGCATCAAGCAGCTCCTGCCACCCGCCGTGTATCTCGTGCATGGTAAGATTGGCAACTCCGCCAGCGCCATCATCTGCGACCTTAGCGGCGGCAAATTCGGCCCGTTTTCGAAGCAATTGTTCGTCGCCGATCAAAGTCACAGCAATCTCAGCCGCGTCTTCCTCGAAACGATCAACGGCATCAAGCAGGGCGTCGTCATTCCGTTCCGCAGCGGCTTCGCCAGCGGCCTGATCGGTGGGCGCATGGATGAAGAAGGCCGCGTCTTCGTCGGCGGCAGTGATCGCGGCTGGGGCGC
>JAYVIO010000180.1:0-4611 GCA_043770175.1 Verrucomicrobiales bacterium
GCTTCGCCCGCCGACGGCCCGGTGACGCTGCGGCGCTACGACCCGGCGCGCGTCTGGCTCGGCGACCCGGCGAGTTGGAGGAACCGTGCGGCGACCATCGCGCCGCTGGGAAAATACCCCGGCGACAAATCCGCTGCGTGCTGGTTGCCGGGCGAGGACGTGGCGCGGGTGTGGCAGGCGTTCGCCGTAAACAAGCCGCTCGTGCGCATCACCGCACCCCTCCCGCAGGGCGCGGGTAAACCGCTCGCCATCTTCGCGCCCGGCGCAGAAGTGACCGTGCAAGTCCAGTGCGACGCCGCATTTCCCGCGCAGAAAATCACGCTCTACGACCGCGCCACGCGTCTCGCCGAAGCCGACGTGCGCGACGGCAAATGCGAGCTGCGCATCGCCAATCTCACGCCCGGCCCG
The DNA here is from genome assembly GCA_043770175.1 of Verrucomicrobiales bacterium. GTDB lineage: Bacteria > Verrucomicrobiota > Verrucomicrobiia > Verrucomicrobiales > Verrucomicrobiaceae > Prosthecobacter. Next base: position 409 of record JAYVIO010000180.1, read on the forward strand.
CACACCTTCATCGCCCACGCGACGGACGCGACGGGCCGCGTGGAACTCTCGCGCCCCGTCACCATCCTCATTCAGGAATTCACCAAATGAACACCGCACACTTCACCCGCCGCTCCATGATGAAGAACCTCGCGCTTGGCGCGGGGGCGGTCGTTTTGCTGCGCCCAGCGCATTGGCCAAACATCAAACTCCCACCGGAGGAACGGATGAAGGGCACAGCCTGTCACTTTTTCCCAAGATGAAACATACCGAATGGCTCTCTCTCCCTGTCCTACAGAAATGCAATCTCACCAACGAATGAACGAACTTATTGAACAACTACGCAAGGCGAGACTGGCCGGTTACAAAGTCGATCCTGACCGCATCAATGAGGACCACGGCATTGAGCAGACGGTGTTGGCGGGCGGCTACGGCTACCGGCAAGTGCTTGAGTTGGTGCAAAACGGCGCGGACGCAATTCTGGAAGCGCACGAAGATGGCTTGTCGCTCGAACACGGGAATCGCATCCACGTCATCCTCCGGGATTCAAAACTCTATGTGGCGAACACCGGCGTTCCGTTGAGTGAGGAAGGCGTGCGCACGCTGCTCAGCTCGCACTCGTCGCCGAAACGCGGCAATCAGATTGGGCGATTCGGTTTGGGCTTCAAGTCGCTGCTCCGGCTCGGCGGCAGGATTGACGTGTTCACGAAAGCAGGGGGAGGCATCCGCTTTGACCCTGAGCAATGCTGTCGGGAGTTGATGGAGACGTTCAATGTGCCGGTGGCGCCCGGACTTCGTTTGGCTTGGCCGTTGGATGCGGTTGAGCGAGACGGCGACCCTGTGCTTCGTGAGTTCTCATGGGCCGAGACGATTGTGCGGGCCGAAATCCGCGCACCCGAGTTGTTGGAGCTTTTGCGGCAGGAGCTTCGGGCCTTCCCATCCGAGTTCGTGTTGTTTCAGCCCGTGCCGGTCGTGCTGCAACTCGACGACGGCGTGGAGCCGGAACGCGAGTTGCGGGTCGAGGAGGACGGCGACGAGCGTGTGCTGATAGCGGGTGGCGAGAAGTCGCGCTGGCGGGTGGAGAAACGTGATGTGCGCATCACCGACCCGCGTGCAGTCGGTGACGCGACTCACATTCACGCGCGGGATTCCGTGCCTCTGGCGTGGGCGATTCCCTTGGAAGGAAAGCGCGAGGAGTCTGGACGGTTCTGGTTCGCCTTCCCGACGAAAACACCGACGTATCTGCCCGGCATCCTGAACGCACCGTGGAAGCTGAACAGCGACCGCAACGCCATCATCGGAGGCGAGTGGAACGCGGAGTTGATGCGGGCAGCGGCGCAACTCATCGCGGAAAAGCTTCCGAAACTCTCCATACCCGAAGACCCCGGTCGCGTCTTGGATGCGTTCCCGCGACAGATGGAGCGCGCGGATGACGATGCGGCCCCGCTCGTGGAGGCGCTCTGGGAATCTCTGAAAGTAGCGGACGTGATTCCCGATGCAGCGGGGACACTGCGGTCTGGCCGTGGACTGATGCGACATCCTCGAGACAATGCTGAACTCGCCCGGCAGTGGCAGTCGCTCGCAAAGCTCTCAAATCCCGAAAACTTGGCGCGGCTCGTCCATCCTTCTTGTCTTGAGCGGCAGCGCATGAGTCGGCTGAACACTCTCGCAGGAAAGTTGAAATCGGAAACGCAGACAGAGCCACCTTCTTGGAATCTTGGCCCCGCCACCCCCAAATCGTGGTTCGCAGCCGTGGCATCCGTCAAAACATCAAGGGCCGTTCAAGTCCTCAAGCTCGCGGAGGCTTATGCGAACGATTGCAAGCCTCACGAATGGAGTGATCTTCGCCTGCTTCTCGCAATCATCCCATCGCAAGACGGCCAACTGTTGACTGCCGGGAAGGTGGTTTTTGCGCCGACGGGCGAGACTGTCCCGGACAGGTCAGCGGTGGCACCGGCATTGTGCAAACACGCCGAAGCAAAGCGCATCCTCACGGACGTGATGAAGGTGAAACCACTCGACGACAGTGTTTGGGAGTCGGTGCTTCGCGAATCGCTCAACAGCATTCCCCCCTATCCAGAAGCAGTCCTCAATACGGGGTGGCAGGCGTTTTGGGCAAACTTGCGTGCAGCGCCTGAACAAGTCCGTCTGCAATTTGCCGCGAAAAACAGAAGCCAGATTCGCGTTCGCCGTCGCGATGGAACTTGGGTCTTGGCTGATTCGGTTCTTCTGCCCGGCACGCTGGTGTCCGGCGACGATGCCTCATCGAACCGAGACCTGCTCGTTGATTCCGAAACGCACCGCGAGGATGGAGAATCGCTGGCGACACTCGGCGTATGCGAATTCCCGAAAGGAACAGTCACCGGCAAATGCGACGAACTGTGGGAGTGGTTGTCGCATTGCCGCAGCACATATCAACGGGAGCACCAAACTGCGGCTCGGTCGAACTACCTCGAACCGTCTAGTTTCTGCATGCCGTCCGGCTGGGTTCTCCTTGGAAAACTCACGGAGTGTCCAAACGCAAAGCTCGCGGAAAGTTTCCTTGTACGAATCGCGCAAGGCGAGTTCTGCGACCGACTTAAATTCAGCCATAGCACAACACCGGACCGCTACCCAAAAAATAACGTGTCTCACCCGCTGCCGTGGCTTGTGCTCAAGCACGGCAGGGTGCAGGTCGGCGACGAAACCGTCCGCTTGGCGGCCATCGTAGCAAAGCGGCAAGAACCTGCGCTGGCAAAGATTCCCATCTGCCAAACATTGCTGGCGACGTTGGAGAAGCTGGACGGCGTTGATGGTGCCATTCCAGCGACACCATCCGACTTTCGCAGCCTGTGGCTTGCTCTCATCAAGCAGTTGGTGACTGCCGCTGCTCTCCAAGACGATTCGTTGCGCGAGCTTTGGGCGGGTGCGGCGAAGGACGGAGTTTTTCCTGCATCGCTTCGCGCGGAAGCCAGCGAAGTTCCGTTGTCGCAGGTTTTCGTGACCGGCTCGCCTGACCTTGCCCGCCGTGCGCGAACGCCAAGCCGCATCGTCGTCACGCTGGATGACGCTGCACTGACGCTGTGGCTAAACAACGGCGCGGGGAATCTCTCCGAACTCATCAAGGCTGCATGGGAGAACGATGCTGGCCCAGCCGATTTGCTCATTTCCGTCATTCCCGAATTGGCCGACGTTTTGTGGATCGAAGACGCGGAAACTGCGCGCTGCCAGCCGGTTTCGGGGTTGACGCTGACAATCGCCGAGGTGTCCGAATCCGTGCCTTGTCTCATGTGGGAGAACGTCCTGCTGATGGATGCGGAACAACTCGCCCGGCTGTCGCGTGCGGAACGGCTCAAACGACTGGTGAACGAAATCGACGCCGCTGGTTGGTTGAAGTGCCAGCCTGCGGAGGCATTGCGGCTTCTTGGTGATTCACAAGTGGACGAGCAACGTGCGAAAGTTGCGCGTGGAGGTTCGCTGGCCGAGCGGCTTTGGTTTGCGGTGGGAGAACGTGAGCAGCCGCTGCGCGATGCACTCGGCGACTTGGCAGACAAAGAGTTCATCAAGCAACTCACGCCGCTCCAACTCGCGGAACTGACGCTCGCGCAACTCGGCCCCGCCACGCTCACGTCGCTCAAAGACACGCTGGAAGCGGAGGGCTTGAAACCACCGGCACGTTGGAACACCGCCGAAGCGCGCGCCTTCGTGGCGAGCATCGACTTTCCCGATGAGTTCGCTGCCTCGCCGGAATCCCGTCGTGAAGCGGAGGAATTCATCAGTGGCCCCATCGAGCTTCCGCCACTGCACGATTTCCAAGAGGAAGTGTCGGACGGCATCCGGGCGCTAGTCGCCAGCGGAACAACGCGGCGGCGTGCAGTGGTGAGCCTGCCCACTGGCGGCGGCAAGACCCGTGTGGTTGTGGAGGCTGCGGTGCTGCTCGTCCTCAAACCGGAAGGCGACCGCCGCAGTGTGGTATGGGTGGCGCAGACCGATGAGCTTTGCGAGCAGGCAGTGCAGGCGTTCCGGCAAGTGTGGCTCAATCTCGGAGCGCAGAGGACGGACCTGCGCATTGTTCGCTTGTGGGGTGGAAATCCCAACCCGCCCATTCAGGCACCGGACAAACCAATCGTCGTTGTCGCGTCTATTCAGACGTTGAACAGCCGCATGGGCAGCGCGGCTTTGGAGTGGCTGCAAAACCCCGGCATCGTCGTGGTGGACGAGTGCCACCACGCCATCACGCCCAGC
>JAYVIO010000181.1:0-13678 GCA_043770175.1 Verrucomicrobiales bacterium
CAGGCGCATGCCATGATCGGCAAATGCTGCGACAACACCAAATGCCTGCGCCGCATCCTCTGGCCGCTCACCACCACGCAGCCAATGGTCAACGAGGCAGCGGCCAAAACGCAGCCCAATCACGCTCCCAACGCCTTTCCTCTGCTCTGCATCGAAGCCTGCACCCACATCGTCTCCGCCGCCCGCAAGATTGCGCGGGAGAATCATGAAGCCGCAAAGTCCGCTTAAGCAAATCAATGTTTTGCGATCTCGAAAAGTGTAACATCTTCCAACTTCAGACCCGGCACATTTGTAAATTCAGAGTGATTCAGTGTCGCCACTGAATGGTCATGCTCCACGGCGGTGGCGACGATGAGCAGGTCATGTGGCCCGATCATTTTCCTCATGACTTCAAGCTCGGCCCAGATTCGGGCGTGTCGTCTGGCCACGGCTATCTCGAAATCGATGACCGGCAGCCTTTGAAGCACTCCCTCCACATAGAGCGAACGCTTCTCACGACGTTCCGACGTGTTCGCACGCTCGACGCCATGCAGCAATTCTGAAGCCGTGATCGCGGCGATGAAGAACTCCTCGCCTGCTTTGGCACGGAACAACGCCGGCAGGTCAAATCTGCCTCGCTCGGCGGCGATCAGCACCGAACTGTCCAGCATCAGTCCCATCGCGAAGCCAAGGGTGGCAGCTTGTTGCACGACTCGGCCATATCGGCATCGAAGCTGGCCGCTTCATCATCCCCCAGATGGGGGCAGTCGTCCCAAGTGAGTGCCAGATCAGCCCCTCTAAGTGCACTGCTGGCCGGCAACATGCGCGCCACCGGTCTGCCGCTCTCGGTCAAAAGCGCCCACTCGCCTTCATGCCGCACACGGTGCAGCAGATCAGAAAAATGCCGCACGGCCTCGCTGACAGACAGAGAAATCATGGGCAATCTATACCGCAGAAACATTTTCGTCTCAAGTCTGCATCTCAGGCCCCCAAGGACGGACCTGCTCAGCGATTGACAACGCCACGCACGCGAACTATCCCGCCCCATGCGCATCCGCTCATTCAAAGGTCTCGTCCCCACCCAAAAAAACGCCCCCGAAGTCGCCGCCGTTCCGTATGACGTGGTCAATCGCGAGGAAGCCGCCGCTCTCGCCAAAGGCAAGCCCTTCAGCCTGCTGCATGTGGACCGCGCCGAGATCGATCTCGATCCTGAAGTCGATCCCTATTCCGCACCGGTGTATGCGAAGGCACGCGAGAATTTCGACCGGTTGCAGGCGCAGGGGATTTTGGTGCGTGAGGCCAAACCCACGATGTATCTCTACCGTCAGATCATCGCCGGTCACAGCCAGACCGGCCTCGTCACCGTCTGCCACACCGAGGATTACGAGAAGGACATCATCAAGAAGCACGAGAAGACCCGGCAGGACAAAGAAGACGACCGCACGAACCTCGTGGACGCACTCAATGCCAACACCGGCCCGATCTTCCTCACCTACCGCCAGCGTCCAGGCATCAGCGCCCTGATTGAGAGCTTCATGAAGACGGAGAAGCCGATCAATGACTTCACCGCCATTGATGGCGTGCGGCATCAACTCTGGCGGATCGGCATGGGCCTGTGCGTGTCGCTCACCGGCCTGTTTGAGAGCCAGGTGCCCTGCGCTTATGTGGCGGACGGTCATCATCGTGCCGCGAGCGCCTTCCGCGTCAGCAAGTTGCGCCGTGAGGCCAATCCGAACCACACCGGCGAGGAAAACTACAACTGGTTCCTCAGCGTGCTCTTCCCCGGCAACGAACTCAAAATCCTGCCCTACAACCGTGTGGTGAAGGATCTGAACTGCAACGACCGCGAGGAGTTCCTCAAGAAGATCGGTGAAATTTTCACGCTGAAGCCCACCACGCTTAAATCACCGACCAAACCCGGTCAGTGCTGCATGTATCTCAAGGATCAGTGGTATGAATTGACCTGGGAAGCCGCCAAGGACGCCAGCCCCATCGACCAGCTTGACGTCAGCATCCTGCAGGACCGAGTGCTCAAGCCGATCCTCGGCATCGATGACCCGCGCACCAGCAAGCGCATCGACTTCATCGGCGGCATCCGTGGCACGGCCGAACTCGAAAAGCTCGTCAACAGCCGCGACTTCAGCGTCGCCTTTTCGATGTTCCCGACCACGGTCGATCAGCTCATGGCCATCTCCGACGTCGGCCAGATCATGCCGCCCAAAAGCACATGGTTTGAGCCGAAGCTGCGCTCAGGCCTCTTCATCCACACGCTGGAAGGCTGAGACCGTGAACGCGGCACTCTGATGCCGCATTACGCGAACGGTTTCGCCCATCCAGAGACAGCGGCATTCGCAGTGCCGCGCTCCCTGGGAAGAATCACGGTGCATTGAGCGCACCAATCGCATCCAGCACGCCTTCTTTGATCCCGTCGAAGGTGTACGTGGGAGTGGGCGAGCTGTAGGGAGCAGCACCAGCCTTGATCGCACCACTCATGAGGCGGGAGCGCACATTCCCAGCGCTGATCGAACCACCGGTCTGCTCATAGAGCAGGGCCACGACACCAGAGGCGTGCGGGGCGGACATGCTGGTGCCGGACATGCTGGTTGTGCCACCGCCCAGTCGGGTGGAAAGAATGCCCACACCGCTGATTCTGCCACGGATAATGTTTTCCTGCTGCTCTCCAGGAGCCGAAACGGTGACGCCGATGCCAGTGGTGACATTGAAAGCGCCGTCCGTGGTGAAAGTAGAGGCACTGTCGCGGTCGATGTAGAAACTGAGGTTGGTGGTGCCGGCGCGGGCCGTGGTGCTGGCCACTGCGATGACTTCCGGATAGGTGGCGGGCACCATGCCGGCGACTTCCCTGGAGGGATCATTGCCAGCGGAGACGACGACAGTGATGCCCATATCCACAAGCTTCTTGATCGCGGCACGGTAAGGCGGCGAATCATTGAGCGTACCAGCACGCCCGAGGCTCATGTTCACCACGCGGATGGCCGGGGTGACCTTGGTGGCATTGTTGGCCACCCAGTCGAGGCCGGCCATGACGGTCGATTCATAACCGCTGCCAGCGGAGTTGAGTACCTTCACCGCATAGAGCGTGACATTCGGAGCGACGCCGATGACATCAAAGCCATCCCATTTGGCCCCAATGATGCCCGCCACATGCGTACCGTGGCCGTTGTCATCCTGACCTGCGGTGCTGCCCTCGGAGGTGACCAGCACCCCATTGGAAACCTGGGCCTTGAAAGACAGTGACCCAGGGCGCAGATCCGCATGCTTCAAATCAATGCCTGTGTCCACCACGGCGACACCCACGCCATTGCCGGTGAACCCCACGATGCCAGGAATAGCCCCGATGCGCTCCACCCCGGCTGGCAGGACTTCTTTCGCTCGTTTGCCGACAGTGGGAGACCTGATGCCAAGCATTTTGGCCCAGGCTTCGAGATCGTCGAGGGAGGCATGAGCATCCACAGCACGATCAATGGCCACGGACATCACGGCAGGGTCCGCCTTGAGGGCATTGAGCTTGTCAGCCGCCACAGTGCCGGAAAAGCCGTTGATGACACGCTTGAAAGAATGGTGGCCGGTCGCTCTGTGCTTCGCGGCGATGAAATCGGCCGATACCCCGTCGCGAAGGCGGACGATGTACCGGTCTGGTGTCTTTTGTCCGGAGTTCTGGCCGAAGGCGCTGAGCGTCAGTGAGATACCAAGGAGGGCAAGGCAGGTGTTATTCATCATACTTTAGGCTGGTGGTTTATCATATTGCCAAGGAATTGAGAAGAAAAAACTTTCACACAACCCACAGCCGCTTCGCCTTACGGCGCAGGTGACGATCATGCGGCAAATTGATCTTCGCGGCTCCATCCGGGGCCAGCATCACCATCGCGGCTTCGAGATCAGCATGCTCGATACCCTGCAACTCCAGCACCTCGCGCAGCCACAGCGCAAACACGCGTGACAGCACCGCCGGATGCAGCGCGAGCAGTTCCGGCGAGATCGGCAGCGAACGATCTTCATTCAAATGCCCTGATGCCGACAAAAACGCGAACGCCTGCCGCTGCAAGCCGTCGTCGTCCTGCTCCGCCAATGCTCCGAGCCGCAAGACCTGCGGCACCACGTCACGAGCGAAGATGTCGTTCAACAACGGCAGCGCCTCATGCCGCAGTCGATTGCGGCGGTGTTTGGGCGAGGTGTTGCTCGAATCCTCGCGAAACTTGATGCGTTTTGACTTCAGATACGCGTCGATCTCGCTGCGGCGGACGGGCAGCAGCGGACGCACCAGGTGCAGGCCGGAATCGAGACGTTGCACGGCATGCATGCCTGCCAGACCGGCCAGTCCGCTGCCACGACAGAGATTGGCGAGAATCGTCTCCGCCTGATCCTCGGCGTGATGTGCCAGCAAGACGATCCAGGTGTCATGTTTTTCCGCCATGCGCAGCAGAAACGCGTGCCGTGCCTCACGAGCGGCGGTTTCGACCGAAAGGCGGCCTTTTTCGGCCAGCGCCGTCACATCAGTCTCCTCAATCTCGCATTTTAGCTCCAACTTCTTCGCCAAGCGACGCACAAAGGCAGCGTCACCGTCCGATTCCTTGCCCCGCAGGCCGTGATTGAGATGGCAGAGGATTAGGTTCGTAAATCCCGCCTCCAATAGCAGATGCAGCAGCGCCACGGAGTCCCGCCCGCCCGAAATCGCCAGCAGCGCCGGAGCAGTCGGAACGCAGGCGGATGGGACAAGGAGGGTGATGGTTTCAGTGGGAGACATGGCCGACTATGGAGCGCCGACGATTCATCGGCAAAAGAGATTCCGAATGAGTTCGGAGTCCCGGCTTTAGCCGGAGAGGTGGTGGCCGCGAATTTGGCAACCATGAGTGTCGGCGGGACTTTTCCGCCTAAAGGCGGGACTCCCAGCGCGAACTCCATGCCTGTCCTTGCCATGCCCCGTAGTCTCGACACTTTGGCGGCCCCCTTCCCATCATGGCCTCCAAGAAAATCTCCCCTGGCATTTGTTACCTCGTCGGCGCCGGACCCGGCGATCCCGGACTTCTCACGCTCAAGGGCAAGGAATGCATCGAGGCCGCCGACGTGCTCGTGTACGACTACCTCTGCAACCCCGAGCACCTGCGCTTTGCCAAACCCGGCACGCACCGCATCTACGTCGGCAAGAAAGCGGGGGATCACACCCTGCCGCAGGAGGAGATCAATGCGCTCATTGTTAAACTCGCGAAGGAGGGAAAAACCGTCACACGCTTGAAGGGCGGCGATCCGGTGCTGTTTGGACGCGGTGCGGAAGAAGCGGCGGAACTCCATGATGCCGGCGTGAAATTTGAAATCGTCCCCGGCATCACCTCCGCCATTGCCGGACCCGCGTATGCGGGCATTCCGGTCACGCATCGCTCGCATGCGTCGCAGCTCACCATCTTCACCGGCCACGAAGACCCGACGAAGCCCGACACCTCGCTCAATTACGCCAAGATCGCGCAGGCGGACGGCACCAAGGTCTTCCTCATGGGCGTGGAGCGCATCGACGAGATCACCACGCAGTTCTTGAAGCATGGTGCGAAGCCGGAAACCCCCGTCGCCCTAGTGCGCTGGGCCACGCACACGCACCAGCAGACGCTGGTCGGCACGCTGGCCGACATCGCCGCCAAAGTGAAGGCCGCAGGCTTCAAAGCACCCGCAGTCGCCGTCATCGGCGATGTCGTCACTGAACGCGACAAGTTGAACTGGTTTGAAAACCGCCAGCTGTTTGGCAAGAAGATCGTCGTCACCCGCACGCGGCAGCAGGCCAGCGTGCTCAGCAAGCAGCTCGCGCTGCTTGGCGCCGATGTCATCGAGCTGCCCACCATCAAAATCGTGGAGCCGCAGAACCCCATGCTCTTTGGCGAACTTGTGCAGGACTGCCACACCTACGAGTGGATCATTTTCACCAGCCCGAATGGCGTGGATGCCTTCTTCAGCATGTTCGACAAGCTCTACGCCGATGCCCGCAGCATCGGCGGCGTCCGCATCGCCTGCGTCGGCCCCAGCACGGCGGAGCGGGTGAAAGCCCGCCACCTCGCCGTCGATCTGATGCCCGAGAAAAACTTCGTCGCCGAAGGCCTCGTCAAAGCCTTCAAAGACCATCAGAACATGGAAAACGTGAACGTGCTCTGGGTGCGCGCCGAGGAGACGCGCGAAGTCATCGCCAACGAACTCACCGGCATGGGGGCCATCGTCGATGAAGGCCTCGCCTACCGCACCGTGGCCGAAACCGAAGACAATCTCGAAGCCCTCGCCCGCCTTAAAGCTGAAGGTGCCGATATGATCACCTTCACCAGCGCCTCAACGGTCGAGCACTTCCTCAATCTCAAAGTCGCCCTGCCCGAAGGCATCAAAATCGCCAGCATCGGCCCCGTCACCAGCACCGCCATCAAGGAGCACGGCCTCAACGTCGATGTCGAAGCCAAGGACCACAGCATTCCTGGACTCGTGGCGGCGGTGGAAAAATTTTGGCGGTAGAATGCGCGATCCTTTCCGTAACATGCACCTGTCAAATCCACCTTGAAATCCATCTGACGAGGCACACAGCCTTCTTCGTGGCAAGCCGTTGGGAGACACGGTTTGGAAAGCATCGAAGCATCATGAAAATCCATGACTGAAGCCACCGCAGACGATGTTCTGAACGCATTCAGTGGGCCTTCCAGCCCACAGTGTCCCCCAGCAAATCTGAAGCTGCCAGTCCAACTGACCATTCTGGACGCGTTACCTGCACACATTGCCCTGATTGATGAGCATGGAGTGATTCTCTCAGTCAATCTAGCCTGGCGCGAATTTGCAACCAGCAACGCGTTTCAGTCTGAGAACTATGGCGTGGGGGAGAACTACCTTGAAATTTGTGATCAGGCCGAGGGGCGCTGGTCCAAGGAAGCAAAACCGGTGGCGACAGGAATCCGCCGGGTGCTTATGGGCGAGGTTTCCGACTTTGCCTATGAGTATCCTTGCCACCCACACAGTGGGCTGCGCTGGTTCGAGTGCAGGGTCACTCCGCTCATACCGGGCAGCCCGGGAGGAGCGGTGGTCGCCCACAACAACATCACGAAACGCAAGCTGGCAGAGCTGAATCTTGCGCGTCTCAACCGGCTCTATGCCGTCCTGAGCCAGGTCAATGGAGTGATTGTCAGGACCAAGGACGAGACGCGGCTGCTGTCAGAGGTGTGCCGAATCGCCGTGGCGGAGGGCTTGTTTCGAATGGCGGCCGTGGTGACCGTGGACAAGACGACGGGAAGAGCCCTGCCGCTAACGCACGCCGGGCATGAAGACGGCTATTTTTCCGTGATCTCGGTCAACGTTCACGAAAGAGAACTGCAGCGGGGGACGATCGGCACGGCCATTCGAACAGGCTCCTACGATGTCTGCAATGATTTTGCCGATGATCCACGCATGGCACCGTGGCGGGAGGAGGCCCTCAAACGGGACTACCGCTCCACGGCCTCCTTCCCGCTCATTGTCGAGGGCGGCGTGTATGGAGCGCTGGTTCTCTTTGCTGGGGAGCCGAATTATTTTAGCGCGGATAAAATCCAGTTGCTGTGCTCGGTTGCGGAGAACATCTCCTTTGCCGTCGAAGCGCTGAAGCAGGACGAGAGACGGCGACTCGCCGAGATCAGCCTGCGCCATACCACCGATCTGCTGAGTGCCGTGGCCGAAAGCACTGGCGATGCGGTTTTTGTCAAGGATCTTGAGGGGCGCTACCAACTGTTCAATAAAGGAGCCGCCAGCCTCGTTGGCCGTGAGGTGGATGAGGTGCTGGGACAGGACGACAGCGCCATTTTTGGTCCTGAGGATGCCCGCGTGGTGATGGAAAATGACCGCCTGGTCATTGAGTCCGGCCGGACGCTCGTCAGGGAGGAAGTCCTGACCGCCGCCGGTGTCACACGGATCTATCTGGCATCGAAGGCCCCCTACTTCGACAGCGATGGAAAAGTCATTGGAGTGGTCGGCATTTCGCGCGACATCACCGACCGGAAACGGCAGGAGCAGCATCTGGCCATGCTTTCCGGGCTGGGCCAAAAGCTGAACAGCGCCGCCTCACCGGCCGAGGCCGGGCGGATCATCACTGACGCGGCCGAACAGATCTTCGGCTGGGACGCCGCGACGCTGGATCTCTATTCACCGGACAATAAGCTGATCACCACGGTCATTACAGTGGACACCATCCATGGCCGAAAGGTCGATTGCGCACCTGCCTATGATCGTGAACCACCCTCGCCGCTCGCACAGCGCGTGCTGAATTCGGGGGCGCAATTGATCCTGCGAAATGAATCAACCCCGCCTGATCCTGCCCAGAAAAGGTTTGGTGACACTACCCGGTCCTCGGCTTCTCTCATGTTGGTGCCGATCCGCGATGGCACCCATAGCGTCGGCATTCTGTCCATCCAGAGCTACCGCCAAAACGCGTACACTGCCGATGATCTCAACCTGCTCCAACTGCTGGCAGACTACTGCGGCGGGGCCTTGAACCGCATTCAGACCGAGGCGATGCGCCATGCCAGCGAGGAACGCTTCCGGCTGCTGGCGCGCGCCACCAACGACGCCATCTGGGACTGGGATCTCGCCACACAGGCGCTCTGGTGGAATGAGGGGATCGAGGTTCTTTTCGGCTACCACCGTGCCGAGATCGAGCCAACCATCGACTCCTGGTTCGATCGCATTCATCCTGCGGACAGGGAGGCAACCGTCGCCGCTGTTCTGCACGCCATTGACCATGGCCTCGACGGCTGGACCGGCGAACACCGCTTCATGCGCAGGGACGGAACGCATGCCTATGTCCTGAATCGCGGCCACATCATCCGCGATTCATCCGGCAAGGGCGTGCGCATGGTGGGCGGCATGACGGATCTCTCCGAACGCAAGCAGGCAGAGGACAAGATCCGCGAGCAGGCCACCCTCTTGGACAAGGCGCAGGACGCCATTGTCGTGCGTGACCTGGACCACCGAATTCTTTTTTGGAACCGCAGTGCAGAGCGCCTCTACGGATGGACGGCTGCCGAGGCGGTCGGACGTTCCACCCGGGAGCTGCTCTACCAGAATCCCGCCGCCTTCCTCACCGCCACCAGTCAGGCGCTCGAGAAGGGTGAGTGGGTGGGCGAGATTCAGCAGTTCAACCGGGACGGCAGGGAACTCACCATCGAAGCCCGGTGGACTCTGGTGCGTGATGACAACGGGCAGCCGCACGCCATCCTGGCGATCAACACCGATGTCACCGAGCGCAAACAACTGGAGCAGCAGTTCCTCCGCGCCCAGCGCATGGAGAGCATCGGCACACTGGCAGGCGGGATCGCGCATGACTTGAACAATGTGCTGGCCCCGATCCTGATGTCGATCGAGGTGCTGCGGCTGCGTGAACAGGATCCAGGACGGCTGAACATTCTGGCAACCATCGAGGGCAGCGCCAGACGCGGCGCAGACCTGGTCCGTCAGGTGCTCTCCTTCGCCCGCGGCGTCGAGGGCCGGAAGGTGGAGTTGCGGGTCGAGCATCTGCTGCGCGAGGTGGAAAAAATCGCCAACGACACCTTTCTCAAAAGTATTCGCGTGCTCTGCAGCATCCCCTCGGACTTGTGGACGCTCGCCGGAGACCCCACCCAGCTTCACCAGGTGCTGCTGAATCTCTGCGTCAATGCACGGGACGCCATGCCGCAGGGCGGAACACTCTCGCTCTCCGCCCGCAACGCCGAATTGGATGACTCTTACGCGGGGATGCACATCGGCGCCAAACCCGGCCCCCACGTGGTCATCGAAGTCGAAGACAACGGCAGCGGGATGCCTCCCGAGGTCGTGGAACGAATCTTCGAGCCATTCTTCACGACCAAGGAATTCGGCAAAGGCACCGGCCTGGGCCTTTCCACGACGATGGCCATCGTCAGGAGCCACGGCGGTTTCATCCGCGTCGAGAGCGTTATCGAGGTTGGCACGAAGTTTCTCGTGCACCTCCCCGCACTTGCCGAGGTGGGCCGGATCGTTGAACAGCCTGAAGAAAACGATCTGCCACGCGGAGAGGGCGAACTGATCCTCGTGGTCGACGACGAGGATGCCGTGCGACAGATCACCCGCCAGACGCTCGAGACCTTTGGCTACCGGGTTCTGCTCGCCACGGATGGTGCCGAAGCCGTGAAACTCTATGCCGCCAAAGGAAATGACATCGCCGCCGTCCTCACGGACATGATGATGCCGGTCATGGATGGCCCCACGATGATTCATGTGCTGCTGCGGGTGAATCCGGACGTGCGCATCCTTGCCGCCAGTGGCATCAACACCGAGGTCATGGTTTCCAAGGCCGCCCAGGCCGGCGTCTCGCACTTCATGCCCAAGCCCTATACGGCAGTCGCGCTGCTGAACCAGTTGAAAAAACTACTCCACCCGGCTGCCTGATACGTCAGGCCCTTCGTTCCCCCGCATCGTCATCACCGTCACGACGAGAATGAAGAAGCACATGACAAAGGTGAACAGCGGAAACTGCAGGGCGGTGGGGAGGCTGTAAATGAGAGCCACGGCGGGAATCCAGATGAGCCAGTTGGTGATGAGCACCATCGGGCAGGTGCGCGTCCAGAACTCACGGTTGAGCGTCGGCCGCGTGCGGGCCCACGAGCCCCCCATCTCCACCCAGCGCAAAGCGATGACGTAGGTGGGCACAAACCAGATCGGACTCATGACGATCTGATCGAAAACGACCTTGGTGATGAGCGTGCGTGCATCGTGGCCATTGCCAAAGAGCAAGCTCTGGAAGCGGTAAAATAAATCAATCTCCATGCCGCGATAGCCCCAGAACAGCATGAGCAGCGTGAGCCGTTTCCATCTTCCCTCCGCCGGCAGCGAGCCCATCCCCATCTGGATGAAGAAGGGCATCACCGCAGCGGCGAACATCGTGGAAACGCAGGAGAAGACGAACGACCAGTGGTTCTTGAAGTCTCCCACCGACTCCCAGAAGCCCGCCAGCGCCGGCACCTGATAATAGCTGGCCACCAGGGCCACCGCGAACAAGTTCAGCACGAGACAGGGCACGCGGTTCTGCCGAAACACCGTCCCGATGGTGGCGAAGATGCCGGGAGAGGAAGGATGGGTGGCGGACATGACGCAGTTGAAGGTTGGAGGTTGATAGTTGATGGCCCGACACTTCGCCAGCCGTTGCCGGTCCTTCGATCAACTATCAACCATCCGCTATCAACTACCTCGGGAGCTACTGGTCCTCGCCGAAGTATTTTTTCCGCAGTTCGTTGCCGACCCCCTGCTCCGAGAGTTTCAAAAGAGCCTGATTGAGACGCTCACGCAGCGGACTGTCCTGCTGAAGAGCAAAGGCATAGTTCTGACGCTCAAACACAGAGCCGACCATTTGCAGTTTTTCGTCATTCATTTTGCCGGCTTCGTATTGGAGCACCGGGGCGTCATACACAACCGCCTGCACATCGCCGTTCTTGAGCGCCACGACACATTCCGCCGGAGTGAGGAAGGACACGACCTGGGCCCCCTTGGTGGTGAGCGTGCCTTCCGTTGTGCTGCCTTTGACCGTCGCCACTTTGCGTCCAGGAAGATCGCCAGGGCCGTTGATGTCGCCTTTGAGGGTGTTGACGGTCAGCACGGTGGTGAATGAAGCCGTGAGCAAGGACACAAGCACGATGCTCAGCAACATCCACACGATGGCGACGATGCGCCCGCCAACGCCCACCGGGCCTTTGTTGTCCGCACCACCGACAAGCAGCGTGCTCAGCGTCCACCAGAACGATTCCCACATGCCCGCCTTGTAGTCCTCCGGCCACTGGTCGCCGTTCACCTTGTGCTCGTAGCGCCAGACAAGATGCGAGATCAGGAACATCGTGCCGATGAGCAGCAGAAACATGCCGATGAGCTCCAGACTGAACAGATTGCCAAGGAGCGAGAGGATGTTGTCGCCAAAGCTGCCGCTGCCGCCAGCGACGAGCACCTGGAGGCCGGATTCATAGAACGGCTGTGTGAAATCGATTATGGCCTCGCGCTTCGCCGTCACGCTCAAGGCGCCAACACCCACGTCGGCCGATTTGTTTTGCAGCGCGTCGATGATTTCCTGTGCGGTTTTAACGACCTGCACATCGTATTCCACGCCGGTCTCACGGGCGAGCTGGTCCCAGAGCTCGGCCGCATAGCCGACGCGGCGGCCATCTTTTTCAAACGAGAAGGGTTCGAGGTTGCGGGTGACGACGCGAATCTTGGCGGCCGGGGCAGCCGCTGGAGCCTGAGCGCCAGCCTGCGGAGCAAGCGTGGTGAAGACAGCGGCGGCAAGAAAGATGGAAAGGGTGCGCATGGTTGAGGCAATTACGCGCAACGTGCTTTGAGTCAAACGATCCGTGCGCTTTGGCGGCTTGCCACGCCGCACCGCCTGCCCATTCATGCCGCATGACCGCCGAACAATTTCAAGACATCACCACGCATGGAGCCGCCGTGAATTTGTCATCACGCGCCAAATTTTGCCTCACCGGCGCAGATCGTGTGCGCTACCTGAACGGCCAGGTCACAAATGACGTGCGCCGCGCCAAAGCAGACGAGACGCTGTATGCGTGCGTGACCGATGTGAAGGGCCGCATCGCAGGTGATGTGTTCATTCATGCGACTGACGATGCACTGCTGCTGGATGCCGAACCCGGCTTGCGCGAATCGCTCGGCCTGCGGCTGGAGCGCTACATTGTGGCGGATGACGCCGAGCTGACCGATGTATCAGACGAATGGCAGCTCTGGCATGTGTTTGGCACTGCAAAGGCCGACGGACTGAGATCAATACGATTTGGCGTCGGCGGCGTGGATGTGTGGCTGCCTGCTGGAGCTGCATTTGCACCGGAGTGTTGCGTTTTGAGCGATGAAGACTTCGAAACATGGCGCATCCTGCAAAAAGTGCCGCGTTGGCCAAACGAGTTGAACGCGGAGACGTTTCCTCCGGAGGCTGGCATCCAGGAACGAGCGATGGATTTCGCCAAAGGCTGCTACATCGGCCAGGAGGTGCTCTCGCGCATCAAGACGACGGGCAAGATGCCGAGGGAGTTGATCGCGTTTGAGTTGGAGGCCGTGGTGAATGTGGGCGACGAGATTTGGCATGAAAAGGCTGTGGGCAAAGTCACCAGTGTCACGAAGCATCCGGTCAGCGGATGGACGGTCGGCTTGGGGATGGTGAAGCAGGGCACCACGAAGGAGGGTTTGCGTGTCGGCGGGAACGCCTGGCAGCTCTTGAATGGAGGATAGCCTTCCAGGCTGTCAGCGGATCGAGGCTTCCAGCCTTTGATCTGATGGGGAAAAGGCTGGAAGCCTCGATCCATAGACAGGCCAGAGGCCTATCCTCCAGCTTATTGCACCGGCCGGAGATCAAAACACACAAGCTTGTCCTTTTGCCGCACAATGAGTTTGCCATTCGCGATGGCGGGTGAGGAACAGCCCATGGCATCCGTTTTGGCACGGCCAAGCTGCTCATAGGCAGCATTGGAGGCCTTCACCATGCGGACATGCGTGCCGTTGTTCTCATAGACAAGCAGTTTGCCGTCCGCGAGCAGCGGGGAGGTGATGGTGCTGTTAATTTCATTAACGACCCACTTTTCTGCGCCCGTGGCAAGATCCACGCACTGATGCTTCTCGCCGCAGCAGAGATAGACATTGCCGTCATGAATGATGGGACTGCCGGTGTAGCGACGCGTGACCCAAAAGTGCGACC
>JAYVIO010000182.1:0-4599 GCA_043770175.1 Verrucomicrobiales bacterium
GGAACTCAACATCAAAACTGTTGCAACGTGGACTACGTCATTGCGTGATTTGAATTGCTTCACCATCATCCCATCCTCCAAGCTCATTATATGACCACCGCCGAAATCACCTCCGCGCTCGCCGTCATCAGGCAGGAGACGGATTTGAATGCCAAAGCCCTGCTCCTGGCTGGACTGGTGTCCGAGCTGTTTCGCGAGCGTGGCTTTGAACCCGTGATCGTAGGCGGTTCCGCCATCGAGTTCTACACCGACGGCGCTTACATGTCCGGCGACACCGACATCTGCTGGATCGGCTGGCCGATGCCGGACGAGGAGCAGCGGAAGGAGATCATGCTGCAGATTCCCGGCATCACAGCGCATGGCGGCAGCAAAAGCTGGGGCATCGACGATCTTTGGATCGATCTGCTGGGTGAGATTGACTATCGAGCCGACAAAGACTGCGCCCGTGTCTTCACACCCTTCGGTCAGGTGGTGCTGATTCCAGTCGAAGATGCGCTTGTGGGGCGGGTCTATGCCGCCAGGAAATATTGCAACGGCTACGATGAAAAAGACGATGACTGTGCCAAAAAGCTCATGGCGGGAGTGCTCTCGGGGCGCATTCCCATCGATTGGGACGAAGCCTATCGCGTCGCTGCGTGTCCAAAATATGACTGTATTGCAGAGTTCGACACCGTGAAGGCCGAGGTGGAAGCCGAACTGGCAAAATCCAAGTCTTGAGCTAATACTAGCCCCATGACGCCGACAAAACTCATCATCAAACCGGAGCGCAGCTTCACTTGGGAGCAGTGGCAGGCGGGCCGTGCCGAAAGGCGGCGGATTGGTAATCTCGTGGCACCAAAAAACATCCGGCGATTGAAAAGCGAGGGAGATGAATACCTGCGCGAAACCTACGGCGGCGAGCGCGGCCCGCCCTTCAACAAGCCTTTCGATCCCTCGGCGGACGAGAAGTGACGGAGCGCGAGTATTCTACTCGCCTGACTTTCCTGCCGCTCTCGAGCCACAACCAACAGGCGAGTGGTCTTCGACACACTCGCGCTCCCTTTCTCGATCATGAAACCGAAAACCGTCGTCATCACCGGCTGCACGCGTGGACTTGGTCGCGCGATGATTCCGCGTTTCATCGAAGCAGGATGGCAGATCGCTGGTTGTGGACGGAATGAAGCCCAAGTCGCTGAACTTCAGCGTCAGTTCCCTGCCCCGCATTTGTTCCAAGCCTGCTATGTCTCACGCGAAACCGATGTCGTCACGTTTTGCACCGCGATTCTCAAACACTTCGGCCCGCCGGACCTCGTGCTGAACAACGCGGCCATCATCAATGCCAACGCACCGCTGTGGGAGACGAGCGCCGAGGATTTCAGCCGCATCATCGACATCAACATCAAAGGCCCCGCCGCGATGATGCGCCATCTGCTGCCCTCAATGCTGAAGCGCGGCAGCGGTGTGATCGTGAATTTCTCCTCCGGCTGGGGCCGCTGCACCGCCGCCGATGTGGCACCGTATTGCGCCACGAAATTCGCCATTGAAGGTCTTTCAATGGCCACGGCGCAAGACACGGGCGGCAAAGTGGCCGTCATCCCGATGAATCCCGGCATCATCGACACTGACATGCTTCGCAGCACTTTCGGTGGTGAAGCGGGTGGTTTCCCTGATGCTGACGACTGGGCGAAACGTGCCGTGCCTTACTTCATCAAACTCGGCCCCAAGGACAACGGCAAGCCGCTCACCGTGCCCGGAGGATAGGCCTCCGGCCTGTCAGCGGATCGAGGCGTCCCGCCTTTGATCATCAGATTGAAGGCTGGAAGCCTCAATCCGTTGACAGCCTAGAAGGCTATCCTCCATGATGACCCATGCGCCTCCTCATCACCGCCGGCCCGACGCGCGAGCCGATTGATCCGGTGCGGTTCCTCTCGAACCGCTCCTCGGGTCGCATGGGTTATGCGCTCGCCGAGGCCGCATGCGAAGCGGGGCACGAAGTCGTGCTCATTTCGGGACCGGTGTCGCTCACAGCGCCTGAAGGCGTGAGTTTGATCCAAGTGGAAACCGCGCGGGAAATGTTCGACGCCGTGCAAATCTATCTCAGCGGCTGTGATGCGGCCATTTTCAGCGCTGCCGTGGCGGATTACCGGCCCGTGCATGTCGTGGCGCAGAAATTGAAGAAGACCGCGGACAAGCTCACGCTCGAACTCGAACGTACCGAGGACATCCTCGGCTCCGCACGTTCAAAACTCGGCTTCCAGGGCTTTCTCGTCGGCTTTGCGGCCGAAACGGAGAACCTGATCACCCACGCGCAGGAGAAGCTCATTCGCAAAGGTTGTGACATGATCGTCGCCAACGATGTGTCGCAGGCGGGCATCGGGTTTGACAGTGCGGAAAACGAAGTCACCCTCTGCCTCCCCGGCGGCCGGACGATTGCCCTCCCCAAGCAGTCTAAAACCGCCCTCGCGCATGAATTGATCGCGCACATCTCATCCAGCATCCAGCCCCCAGAATCTAGCATCCAGTGAACGAACTCCTCGCCACCGCCACCGAAGCCGCGCACGCCGCGGGCAAAATGATCAAAGACAACTTCGGCTCCGAACTCACGGTGAACGAAATGCAGCGTCACGACATCAAGCTGGAACTCGACGTGCTCAGCCAGAAACTCATCACCGAGATGATCCTGGCTCGCTTCCCCGATCACGCGATTCTTGGCGAAGAAGGCGGCGAAATCGGCGGCAACGGTGAAGTCGAATGGATCGTCGATCCCATCGACGGCACGGTGAACTACTTCTTCGGCATCCCGCATTTCTGTGTCTCGATTGCCGCCCGCAAACGTGAATCAAAAGAGCTGCTCATCGGCGTGATCTTTGACCCGATGCAGAATGAGACGTGGACCGTCGTGCGTGGCGAAAAAGCTCGGCTCAATGGCAAACCGATCGCCGTCAGCAATCGCGCTGAGATGGCCGAAGCCGTCGTCACCGTCGGGTTTTCCAAGAGCAAAGAAGCGCTCGATCTCGGTTTCGACCGCTACAAGCGCATCGCCTACGAAGTGCGCAAAACACGCATGCTCGGCAGTGCCGCGCTCGCCATGGCCTACATCGCCTGCGGTCGTCTCGATGCGTATGTCGAGGAGCAGATCAGCCTGTGGGACATCGCTGCCGGCCAGCTCATGGTCGAAGAAGGTGGCGGCAAGGTGATGCTCAAACCTAGCACCACCAAGCCCGGCACCATGTTCATCTGCGCGTGGAACGGCAAGCTGCCCATCGAAGCGTCTCTCTAAAATCGCATGTCCGCCCCCGACACCCGCGAAGTCATCCTCGAAGCCCGCGAACTCACGCGTGAGTTCGACGGCGTGAAGGCGCTCGACCGCTTCAGCTTCAAACTGCATCGCGGTGAGGTGCTGGGCCTGCTTGGCGCGAATGGCGCGGGCAAAACCACAGCGATGAACTGCCTCCTCGGCCTCACGCTGCCGACTTCCGGCGATTTGTTCGCCTTCGGTCTGCCCTTGCAGGCCAACCGCATCCAAATTCTCCAGCGCTCGAACTTCTCCTCCGCCTACACCGCCTTGCCGGGCAATCTGCTCGTGTGGCAAAACCTGCTCGTGTTTGCGCGCATCTACGGCGTGCCGAATCCCAAGAAGAAGATCGCCGAGTTGCTCGAACTCCTCGAAATCCCGCATCTGCAAAAGCGCGTCACCGGCCAGCTCTCCGCCGGCGAATCGACTCGCGTGAATCTTTGCAAAGCCTTCCTCAACGACCCCGAGCTGCTCATGCTCGACGAGCCGACCGCATCGCTCGACCCCGACATCGCCGACAAGGTGCGCAAAGTCGTGCGCAAGGTGCAGCGCGAGCGCAACATCGGCATCCTCTACACCTCCCACAACATGCGCGACATCGAGGAAGTCTGCGACCGCGTGATCTTTCTGCACAAAGGCAAGATCGTGTGTGAAGGCACCCCGTCGGACATCGTCGCGCAGTCCAGCAGCGACAATCTGGAAGATGTTTTCATCAAGATCGCCCGTGACGGTGAAATCCTCGACGAACCCAAAAAGGATCCCGCCCCATGAGCATCCGCATCATCAGCGCCCTCGTCTTGCGCTACCTGTTTCTCTATACGCGGACGCCCATGCGCCTCGTGGAACTCGTGTTCTGGCCGCTCGTCGATCTCGTCGTGTGGGGCAACGTCACCGTCTTCATCCAGAAGAACAGCAACACGGAGTTCGGCAGCTTCATCCTGTTCTTCCTCGGCGCGATGATCCTGTGGGACGTGCTCTTCCGTGCGCAGCAAGGCGTGGCCATCTCCTTCCTCGAAGACGTCTGGACCCGCAATCTGCTCAATGTCTTCGTCGCGCCCGTGCGCACCGTGGAATACCTCAGCGCCACTTTCTTCGTCGGCTTTCTGCGCATTCTGGTGACCTGCGTCGTCATGGGCCTAGTCTCGTGGATCGGCTACTCGTTCAACATCTTCCAGCTTCACTGGTGGCTGGTGCCGTTCTTCCTCAACCTCATGGTCTTCGGCTGGGCGCTCGGCATGATCTCCACCGCGCTCATCCTGCGCTGGGGCCAGGCCGCCGAATCGCTTGCCTGGGCCGTGCCGTTCTTCATTCAGCCGGTGGTGGCG
>JAYVIO010000183.1:0-13548 GCA_043770175.1 Verrucomicrobiales bacterium
GCCATCGCCGCACTCCCCGAAAAGCAGCGCCTCGCCGTCATCATGCGCCGCCACGAAGAGCGCCCATACGAAGACATCTGCGCCGCCTTGAAAATGTCCCTCCCCGCCGTGAAGAGCCTCCTCTTCCGCGCCCGCACCGAATTGAGAAAGCACCTCGCCGCCTACCTCGGCGAAGACGTGGAATAGCTCCCTGGGAGCGGGGCTCTCCGAAGCCGCAGTCTTGCGTCTCCTGATTCGCGATAGCGCTCCTCTGATGCCTGCGTACTCTCCGCCACCGCATGAAAGCCATCCTGCTCGCTCTCCTCGCTCCCGCCCTCGTCTTCGCTGCCCCGAAGCCGCTGTTCCAATCCAAGATTATCGACGACAAGACGCCGAACCACAGCGTCGAAATCGATGTCTCACTCGAAGGCGCCAAGGAGCTCTTCCTTGTCGTCACCGATGGCGGCAATGGTTTCACCGCCGATTGGGCCGACTGGGCCGAGCCGCGATTGATCTTGGCTGATGGCAGCGAGAAAAAGCTCACCGAGATCGAATGGAAATCCGCACAGACCGGCTTCGGCAATGTCAGCGTCAATGCCAACGCAGGCGGCCAGTCACTCCGCAGCGCTGGAAAACTCATCGACTACGGCATCGGCACCCACGCCAACAGCGTCATCGCCTTCAACCTCCCCGCAGGCTCGAAACGCTTCAAAGCACGCGGCGCACTCGATGAAGGCGGCACGAAGCAGGGCAGCAGCACCAGCGTCGAGTTCCGCGTTTACATCGAGAATCCCGGCCCCGTGGCCGCCAGCGCCGCCGCAGGTGCTTCGCACGAGGCTGCGGACGCCTCCGAGCAGCTCGATGTGCATCCCGAACTCAAAGTGCAGCTCTTCGCCAGCGAGCCGATGATGCTTTCGCCTTCCAGCATCGACATCGACCACCGTGGCCGCGTGTGGGTCTGCGAAGTCATCAACTACCGCAAGCACAATGGCGAACGCGCCGAGGGCGACCGCATCCTCATCCTCGAAGACACCGACGGCGACGCGAAGGCGGACAAATCCACCGTCTTCCACCAGGGCCGCGATGTGGACAGCGCCCACGGCATCTGCGTCCTCGGCAACAAAGCCCTCATCTCCTGCGGCGATGACGTGTTCTGGCTCATCGACGACAACGGCGACGACAAAGCCGACCGTAAAGAACCGATGTTCACCAAGATCGGCGGCGCGCAGCACGACCACGGCATCCACGCCTTCCACTTCGGCCCCGATGGCCGCCTCTACTTCAATTTCGGCAACGGCGGCAAACAACTTTGCGACAAGAACGGCAATCTCCTCACCGACATCCACGGCGTCAAATGCACCAACCAGAACAATCTTCCGTATCAAGAAGGCATGGTGTTCCGCTGCGAACTCGATGGCTCCAACGTCGAACTCCTGGCCTGGAACTTCCGCAACAACTGGGAAATCGCCGTCGATAGCTTCGGCACGCTGTGGCAGAGCGACAACGACGACGACGGCAACAAAGGCGTGCGCATCAACTACGTCATGGAGTTCGGCAACTTCGGCTACAAAGACGAGATGACCGGCGCCGGCTGGCAGACCCCGCGGATCGGCTGGGAGAGCGAGATCCCGCTGCGCCACTGGCATCAAAACGATCCTGGCGTCGTCCCCAACATGCTCCAAACCGGCGCAGGTTCACCAACAGGCATGCAAGTCTATGAAGGCGACCTCCTCCCCAGCATCTTCCACGGCCAACCATTGCATTGCGACGCCGGCCCGAACGTCGTCCGCGCCTACATCACCCAGCCCGACGGCGCTGGCTACAAAGCCGAGATCGTCAACATCCTCGAAGGCACCCAAAACCGCTGGTTCCGCCCCAGCGATGTCGCCGTCGCCCCCGATGGCTCTTTGATCGTCGCCGACTGGTATGACCCCGGCGTCGGCGGCCACGGCATGGCCGATGTGACGCGTGGTCGCTTGTTCCGTGTCACCACGAAGGCGGCGGAGAAATACAAAACTCCAAGCTTCAAGTTGGACACGGTCGAAGGCGCGGTGGCCGCGTTGAAGTCTCCGAATGAAGAACAGCGTTATCTCGCATGGAAGAAGATCGAAGAAATCGGCTCCGAAGCCGAGCCTGAGCTTTATAAACTCTTCGACGACAAGAAATCCGTCCCACAACATCGCGCCCGTGCCTTGTGGCTGCTCGCTGCTCACGAATGGGAGCGCATCAATCCCGGTGCCGACAAACCCAACCCGCACGACCTGACTCTGCCCGAGTGCCTCACCAAAGCCCTCACCGACACCGATCCCAACATCCGCATCACCGCCATCCGCGTCGCTCGTCGCCTCGTGCAACAGGCGCATCCTGAGATGCTGCGTGAGGTGATCGGCAAGGTCGTCACCGATAAATCCCCCGCAGTTCGGCGGGAAGCAGCGATAGCACTGAGGTTTGATGGAAGTGACATAGCTAACATCCAGTGGTCGGGCTTAGCTGCCGAAGCGAAAACCTTGAACCGCTGGGAAATTGAGGCCTTGGGTATCGCTTCAGATTGGTTCCCTAAAGAGAGACATGAGGCTTCTGAAAAGCTCGAGCCCTCACAGCCCGAGGTCATGGCATGGCTGGTGTGGCGCATGACCAAGAGTGCAGCTTTATGGGCTAGACCTTTCGACTGGGCTCGTTACGCAAAAACACCTTATTCGGACCCTCACGCTCTGGCATTCGAGGCCTTCTGCAAAGAACATGCCGACAAGTTTCTGCGGTCTCTTGAGCTTCTCAGTTATAATGATAAGGAGGCTGTCTCGGAAGCGGCGCTTTCCATCTTCCTCAAAGCCGAAAGCGAAACCGCCCTCGCGGCCACCGCCTTACTCGTCCGCAACACCATCGCCTCCAATCCCGAGGCCAAGGCGCGTTTGGATGCGCTGCTGAAGCCTGTCATCGGCAAGGCGGAGTTCGTTGATCTCGTGCAGCGGCTCAATTTGACCGGGTTTGAGCAGGAACTCGTCGATTACATCACCGCGCATCCCGATGCGGGCGAATCCATCACCGCCGCGCGCATTCTCGCAGCGAACGTCGGCAAGACCGTGGCCTTCCTCACGAAGGCGGACGCTGCTTCGGCGAAGAAACTCGTCGCCGCGCTCGGGAAGGTCAGCGACCGGCCCAGCGTGGCCGTGTTGAACCAAGCGTTCTGGCCGGAGAAGCGCGACGACGTGCGCCGCAGCATCGTCGAAGCCCTCGCACTCAGCAGCGAAGGCGGACGCGCCGTCTTAAAATGGAACAGTGAGAAAAAACTGCCCGACACCGTCAAGACCACTGCCGCGCTCGCCCTCAGCCGCAGCACCGATGCCGGACTGCGAAATCAAGGCGCCAAAGAACTCCCGCTGCCCGCCGCGCTCGGTGCCGAGAAATTCCCGCCGCTCGCCGACCTCATGAAGCTCAAAGGCGATGCCGTCAAAGGCCAGCAGATGTTCCTGCAGGCCGGTTGCGTGGCCTGCCATCAGGTCAAAGGCCAGTTCATCAACTTCGGCCCCGACCTCACGCAGATCGGCAACAAGCTGAGCAAGGACGGTCTTTTCACCGCCGTGCTGTATCCGAGTGCCGCCGTGGAGCACAGCTTCAACGGCCTCACCATCACCACGAAGGAGAAACAAACCATCATCGGCTACATCATCAGTGATACTGCGGACGAGCTGACGCTCAAGATCGCCGGTGGTGCAAGCCAGCCGATCAAGAAATCGGACATCGCCAAACGTGTCGAGATGACCGAGTCGCTGATGGTCCCCGGCCTCGCCGCCGCCATCGGCCCGCAAGGTTTGGCCGATCTCGTCGCCTGGCTCATGACGCTGAAGTAACGAAACGCATCGCCACACGGAGCGCGAGTATGGCTTTAGCCTACTCGCCACTTCTCAGCCCCAGCGTCAACGAATCGCCCAAAAACAGGCGAGTAGGCTTCGCCATACTCGCGCTCCGCAACATCCGCGCCTCGCCGTCGTTTCAGCACCACCATGCGCTTCATCCTTTCCCTCCTCCTTGCTCTCACGCTTCCTGCGGTCGCCCAAAAGGCCGGCAAAACCAAGCCAACGATCAAACTCACCACCGAAGACGTAGCGACGAAGGACATCGTCTATAAAACCACGCCGCAGGGCGAACTGAAGTTGCATGTGTTCTCTCCTGCGGGCGACTTCCAGGCCGCCGTGCTGCGTCCCTGCGTTGTGTTCTTCTTCGGTGGCGGTTGGAAGGCCGGCTCGTACCTGCAATTCGTCCCACAGGCCGAATACCTTGCCAGCCGTGGCATCGTCGCCATCAGCGCCGATTACCGCATCCTCAGCATTCACAAAACGACGCCGGACAAATGCGTCGAAGATGCCAAGAGCGCCATTCGCTGGGTGCGCGGCCATGCGACCGAACTCGGCATTGATCCCACGAAAGTCATCGCCGCCGGTGGCTCCGCGGGCGGCCATCTCGCCGCCTGCACGGCGCTCGTCTCCGCCTACGATGCCGAATCCGACGACAAAGCCATCTCCGCCAAACCGAACGCCATGGTGCTCTTCAATCCGGCCATGAACATCGCCACTCTGTTCAAACAACGCGAGACGGGCGGCAGCCCAATCACTCTCGAAGTGGCCGAGGCCATCACACCGACCAGCTTCGTCGCCAAGGACACGCCACCCGCCATTCTCTTCTTTGGCACGGCGGACAAACTCAAGGCCGGCGGCGACGAATACGTCACCAAGGCCAAGGCCCTCGGCGTACGTGCCGAGATGTGGACCGCCGCCGATATGCCGCACGGTTTCTTCAACAAAGAGCCCTGGATTCAAGTCACCGCGAAGAAGATGGCCGAGTTTCTTGCCTCCCTTGGCTACCTTGGCGGCGAACCGCTCATCAAGTTGCCTGAAAATGCACCGTCTTTGAAGGCAGAGTGATCGCGAAAAATCCAGATCTGCTGCGTTTCTTCACTGCATGCTCACCGACACTTCCCGCGCCGCCGATTTCCCCAGCCTCAAAGGCATTCACTACCTCAACACCGCCGCCGAGAGCATCCCGCCGCTCTGCGTGAATGAGGCCGTGGCCGAATACATGCAGCACAAGTCGCTGGGCATGCGCGGACGCGATTTCCACTTCCCGCGAGTTGAAGCCTGCCGCGAGATTACGGCCAAGCACCTCGGCCTCGCCACGGATGAAGTGTCCTTCTGCTCCTGCAGCTCCGAAGCCTACAACCTGCTCGCCAACGCGCTGCAACTCACACCCAAGGATGAAGTCGTCGTCACCGATCTCGATTTCCCCGCCGGTGCCACGCCCTGGCTCACCGCACCGGCGGCTTCACGGCCTCTGACCAGGCTGTGGAAAAATCGTGACGGTGCGTTGAATCTCGTCGATCTCGCGTCGCTGTTGAATGAACGCACGGCGTTGGTGCAAATTAGCCTCGTGAGCTTCTACAACGGCCACCGCATCGCCTTTGCCCGTCTGCGCGACATGATCCGCCTGCTCGCGCCAAACGCGCTCATCGCCGTCGATGTCACCCAGGCGCTCGGCCGCGTGAAGCTCGACTGCCAGGATGCGGACATCCTCATCTCCAGCACGCACAAATGGACGCTCGGCATCCACGGTGGCGGCATCATCGGCATTCCGAAAAAATCCGCCGCCCGTCTCACCACCAGCGCTGGCGGCTGGTATCATCTCGCCAACGCCTTCGATGCAGACCGCTTTGAAATCGCCCGTATCAAGCCCGGAGCGCTGAGTTTCTCCGTCGGCATGCCCAGCTTCGCCGCGCTCTATGCGCTGAACGCCTCACTGCGTTATCTCGACGCCGTCGGCATGGACAAAATCATCGCCCATGCCGATCCGCTCGTGGCACGTGTGCATGCCGGATTGAAGGAACTCGGCATCACGCCACTGGCTCCCGCGCAGCCCGAGTGCTCCAGCGGCATCGTCGCTTTCCTCCATAAAAACACGGCACAAATCAACGAGGCGCTGCTCGCGCAAAACATCCACGTCATGCACCAGGTCGGCCGCATCCGCATCGCGTTGCATGGCTACAACACGGCGGCGGATGTCGAGACGCTGCTGGGTGTGCTGCGCTCAGCCCTCGGAGGTTAGGCCTCCGGCCAGACAATGGATCGAGACGTCCCGTCTTTGATCCCGAGAAAAGGCTGGAAGCCTCGGTCCGTTGTCAGGCAGGATGCCTGACCTCCGGGCTGCATTACTTTTTCGGCGGCGGCGGGGCAAAATCAGCGGCGGTGAGCTGGCCGTTCTTGTCCACATCACGGCCGTTGAACCATTTCTCCACGCTCGCCGGATCTTTGGCACCTTGGTGGCTCTTGAACTCGTCCAGCGTCACACTGCCATCCTTGTTGTCGTCGCAGCGGTTGAGGATGCTGGCAAACTCATCCTTGGCTTGATCAACGCCGGGCTTCTTGCCGCCGGGTTTCACGTTCGCTCCGGGCTTCTTGATATCCGGCTTCTTGATCACAGGCTTGCTGCCGTCTGGCGCAGGCTTCTTCACCACGGGCTTTGTTGGATCAGGAGCAGGTTTCTTGACCGCAGGCTTGTTGGGGTCAGGCGGGAGCTTTTTGATGGCGGGCTTGGTGCCATCGGGTGCGGGCTTTTTCACGACTGGCTGGCCGTCTGCGGCAGGTTTCTTGATCGCCGGCTTGCTGGCGCCTTCCGGTGTCTTGACCAGTTTGTCCTCGGCTTGGGCAGCTAAGCCGACCATGGCCAGGGTGATGAGCATCATGCGAATCGTTTTCATAGTGATGGGTGCTGAATGAAGACCGCCCGGGGGGCAAAGCGACCGTGTCAGGCCATGAAACGTCAGGTTCGAGCCGTTCTTCGCCAACTTTGATCTTTGCGCTTTGGTCTTTGAACTCTAAATGTCCCGACCTTGGACTGGGAATCACCAAAACTCCTCCTGCTCATCCTGCCCGCAGTCGCCCTGCTGCTGTGGATCGAATCGCGTTCATCGCATCCGATGTCCGGTTTGCGGAAGCGGCTGCTGTTCGTCACACGTGCCATCGGCGTGATGCTGGCGCTCGCCGCACTGGCCGGGCCAGCGCGGGTGACTCAAACCGGCCGCAAAGCGCTCGGCATTGTCGTCGATGCCAGTCAGAGCATGGGCCAGGAAGGAATGACGAAGGCATTCGCCGAAGCCGCCCGTGTGCGTGCCGCGTTCGGCAGCAGCATTGATTCGTTTGTCGTCCAACTCGGCACCCAACCGGAGCTGCTGCCCGAAGGATGGACTCCCGCGATGCAAACGGCCTGGCAGCAGAAAAACGGCGGCGACAGCCATTACGCCAATGCCATCGAGTACGCGGAGGCGCTGTTCCCACCGGGCGCGAGCCGCAACATCCTGGTCATCGGTGACGGACATGAGACACGCGGCAGTTTGCTCAATACGGCACGCGAGGCGGCCATTTCGGGCATCAAACTGCATGCGCTGCCGGTTTCCGGGCCGCGCAGGCCGGATGCGCGTATGATTGCGCTCACACCGAACCGCACGCGCTTGTTTGAAGGCGCCAGTTTGAGCCTGACAGCCGTGTTTGAGAGCACCATCGAGGGCGCTGGCACGCTGAAGCTCTATGAAAACGGCATCGAGGTCGAAAAGCGGCCTGTGATGCTCAAACCCGGTGCCACACAGGAGATCACCTTCACGCGCACACCTTCGACGCGGAACACGTTTCAATATCGCGCCGTGCTCGAAGGCATCACGGGTGATACACTGCCTGGAAACGACAGCACGCTGGCCATCGTCGATGTGCGCGGACGTTTGCGGCTGCTTTACATCGAGTCCGACGCCTCCGAGGCACGCTACTTGATGCAGGCGATGGAGAAGGAAGGCATCGAGCTTGATCTGCGACAGCCGGGCAATCTCGCCATCACGTTTGATCAACTCGGCGGTTACGACGGTGTCATTCTCTCCGATGTGCCCGCGCATCAGCTCGGTGATCCTCTCATGAACGCGCTGCGTGATTACGTCGATAAACTCGGCGGTGGCCTGATCATGCTCGGCGGACCGGGATCGTTCGGTGTCGGCGGCTATTACCGCACGCCGATTGAGGAAGTGCTGCCGGTGCGGCTCAAAGCGCCGGATGAAGAAGAAAAACAAAGCGCCGCTGTCGCCATCGTGATGGACCGTTCCGGCTCGATGGCCGGTGAGAAGCTCGAAATGGCCAAGAGCGCGGCGATTGCGACGGCCGAAGTGCTCGGGCACAACGATTCGCTCGGTGTGTGGGCGTTTGACTCCGAAGCACACGTCGTCGCGCCGATGACACGACTGACTTCAACGAATGCGGTGTCGGGACAAATCGCCGCCGTGGCTTCGGGTGGCGGTACGAATTTGCAGCCGGCATTTCAGCTCGCTCGCGAAGCGTTGCTGCGCACGAAGGCACGGGTGAAGCACATGATCATCCTCACCGATGGGCAAACCGCAGGCGCAGGCTACGAACAACTCGCCACGCAGTGCCGTGGCGAAGGACTCACCATTTCCACTGTCGCCATCGGCGAAGGTTCACATGTGGCGCTGCTGCAAGCGATTGCCTCCAGCGGCGGCGGGCAGTCATACTCCACGATGGATGCCAGCAGCATCACCCGCATCTTCACGCAGGACACACTCATGCACACCGGCCGCATGATCCGCGAGGAGCCGTTCATTCCCGAACTGAAGGAAAAGCAACCCATCCTGGCCGGATTCGAGAAATGGGACTCGCCCACGCTGCTTGGCTACGTCAAAACAACACGCCGCACATCGGCGCAGGTGCCGCTCGTCACTGACACGGGCGATCCACTGCTCGCGCACTGGCGTTTCGGCCTCGGCAAGGCCACCGCATTCACTTCCGATGCGAAAAGTCGCTGGGCTTCGCTGTGGATCGCGCGCTGGAGCGGCTTTGGCCGTTTTTGGTCCCAGGTGCTGCGTGAAACCGCACGCGCACCGCAAGGCAGGCTCATGGATCTCTCCGCACGCATGGAGGGCGATGACGCACACATCAGCGTCGATCTCCTGGCCGACGCCGGCACGCGTGCGAACAACGCGATCGTCGAAGCCGAGGTGTTTCATGTCGCCGCCGATGCACTCGGTGCGCCGATGAAAGCGGTGCAAAAGCTTGCGCTGCGGCAGGATGCTCCCGGCACCTACACCAGCGATTTCAAACCGACGCAGGCCGGCGTGTATCTCATTCGCGCGCAATCCGGCGCGGAAATGGTCACTACCGGCCTCATTCACAATCCCTCCACCGAATCCAGCCTCGGCACCGTGAATGAAACACTGCTCAAGGAAGCTGTGCGCATCACCGGCGGGGATTACCTGGCCGATTCATCACGTCTGCCCAATCTCGAAACCACCAAGGCCGTACAGCACGAAGAACTCTGGCCACCGCTGCTGCTCGCACTTCTGCTGATCTTCCTCATCGACACCGCCATCCGGCGCTGGGAGCACGTCGTCGGCTTGTGGCAGCTTGTTCCGATCCGCAAGGCCGTTTAGGCCAGCAGCGGTTCGACGCGTTCACGAATCAGCGTGATCAACTCCGGATCCATGAACGGGTAATCGTCAGGTATGTCGAGCACGTCGATGCGCAGATCATGAGCGATGGCTGGGAACTGCTCACGCAGCCGCCGTTTGTGCGCGTGCTCCATCACCAGCACCCGATCTGCCCAGCGAAGCAGCTTTTCCGTGACACGCTGCCGGGCGGAAGCGCTGACTCCGGCGCTGCGCACCTCGACACGCGGATCGTTTTGATAAACAGCCTCAGCCGTCGGGCTGCGCCATTGGTTGCGGGAGCAGAGGAAGAGGAGACGCATGAAAGTGATGCGGGCACTCCTGCCCGCAATTCGAGTGACCAAGGACGTTCGCTGCGGGCAGGAGTGCCCACATCACCTCTGATATCACGCCTTCCTCACCAGCAAACTTTTGCCGGTCATCTCCGCAGATTTCGCCACGCCGAGCATGTCGAGCAGCGTCGGGGCGATGTCGGCGAGTTTGCCGTTGGCGACGGTGTAATTCGCTGCGTCGGCGGCGACGTAGATGCCGTGGACGAGATTGGTGGTGTGCGCGGTGTTGGGGCTGCCGTCGGGGTTGCGCATGAGTTCGCAGTTGCCGTGGTCGGCGGTGATGAAGAGCCTGCCGCCGAGTTCGAGCACTTTTTCGACGATGAGGCGCACGCCGAGGTCGATGGTCTCGCAGGCGTGGATGCCGGCCTCAACGACGCCAGTGTGGCCAACCATGTCGGGATTGGCGTAGTTCATGATGACGAGGTCGTAACTTTCCAGACGGCGGATCACTTCAAACGTGAGATCAGGGGCGCTCATCTGCGGCTTCTTGTCGTAGGTGGGCACTTCTTTGGGCGAGATGGCGAGGTAGCGGTCTTCCCCCGCATTCGGCTCCTCAAGGCCGCTGTTGAAGAAGAAGGTGACGTGCGGGTATTTCTCCGTTTCCGCCGCACGAAGCTGCGTGAGTCCGGCTGCTGCGACGACTTGGCCGAGGTTGTTCCTCAACGTCTCGGGGCCGAAGATGACGCGCACACCGAGGTCGGTGTAGGTGGCGTCGTATTCGGTGAGGGTGTAGTAGCCGGTCTTGGGAGTGACCTCGCGATCAAAACCATCAAACCCGGACTTGAGAAATGCTTCGCTAAGCTGGCGTGCACGGTCAGCGCGGAAGTTGAACCACAAGATGACATCGTCGTCGCGAATGCGCTGCTCATTGGCATGGGCGAAGATCATTGGCAGCAGAAACTCATCACCACGAGGGTCACGCTCATACGCGGCCTGAATCGCGGAGCGCGGTGTGTCGGTGCGCATCTCACCGCGCCCGAGCACGATGGCATCCCAGGCGAGTTTGTTGCGATCCCAGCGCTTGTCGCGGTCCATGGCATAGTAGCGGCCGATGACCGTGGCGATTTTGGCACCGCTGGATTTGAGGTCGGTTTCCAGCTTCGCCAGATAGCCAGCGCCGCCCGTGGGCGAGGTGTCGCGGCCATCGGTGATGGCGTGGACCATGAGGTCCTCCACACCCGCGGCTTTTGCGGCATCGCAGAGTGCCACGAGCTGGTCCTGATGCGAATGCACGCCGCCATCGCTGATGAGGCCGAGAAAGTGCAGGCGCTTGCCTTTGGCTTTTTCGAAAGCCTCGACGAGCACTGGCATCTGGGCGAGTTCGCCGTCGCGGATGCTCTTATTGATGCGGGTGAGATCCTGATAAACGACGCGCCCGGCGCCAAGATTGAGGTGGCCGACTTCGCTATTGCCCATTTGGCCGTCGGGCAGGCCGACATCTTCACCGCTGGCGCTGACGGTGCCACTTGGGTAGGTGGCGTAAAGGTGGTCGTGAAAGGGGGTCTTGGCGAGCAGGGTGGCGTCGCCATTGGCAACGGCTTGGGCTTTGCCGCCGGGGTTGATGCCCCAGCCATCACGGATAATCAGAACAACGGGTTTTTTGGCCATAAGGAGTGTTTGTCAGCGCTCCTTGTGCCAAGTCGGGCCGGGAATCAAGGGCGGGAAAGTCCCGCCCGCGTCAGAACGTTTGCGCTCGGGGCCGACTCGGACTATAAAAGGCCGCCGTTTCCACGTTTCTCCGGCATTCCCGTCATGACTCCCGGACTGCTCTCCAAACTCCCCCAGATCACCTCCGCCACACTCGTCTTCGCGCTGGCATCAGTTGCGTTCGACACCGTGCATTCTGAGGACAAGCCCGGCTTCTTCAAAAAAATCTTCGGTGGTGACAGCAAGACGCAGACTCCGCCAGAGTCCGAGAAAAAATCGGCTCCTGCGAGCAAGCCAAAGGCTGAACCGGCCCAAACCACCTCGAAACCAACCACATCCGCGCCGACAACTGGCAAGCCGCCGCGCGTGATCATCACCACAACCGGCGGTGCATCGAAGAAAAAAGTCGAGATCGGCAAGGCCACGACTCCTCCCAAGACGGCCGCCAGTAAGACCACAACGGCCAAGCCCGAGCCGATCAAGGATGTGACGAAGTCAGTGGCGAAGGACAATGAAGCCCCCATGAAGGGCGAGTTCAGAGCGGGTGACGATGACAAGCCGTCCTCGGCCAAACCGGAAGCGGTGT
Organism: Verrucomicrobiales bacterium; assembly: GCA_043770175.1. Taxonomy (GTDB): domain Bacteria; phylum Verrucomicrobiota; class Verrucomicrobiia; order Verrucomicrobiales; family Verrucomicrobiaceae; genus Prosthecobacter. The sequence goes on from JAYVIO010000183.1 coordinate 12,029, forward strand.
CAGCGCTGCCCTCCAAAGACGGCTGGGAAATCGTGAAGGTCGAAGGGCGTGATTACGTGACGGCGGAGAGCATCCGTAACTTCTACAACCCCGTCTATGGTTTCACCACCCTGCGCCTCCAGGGCAACCATTTTTGGCTGGGGTCTTCCAAGCTCATTTTGAAGGCGACTGTCGGCTCGCAGGAAATGCTGATCAACAATATCAAGTTCATCCTCAGTTTCCCGGTGTTGTCCCATAACGGCAAGGTGCTGTTCTCCCGCCTCGATTTGTGCAAGCTGATCGATCCGGTGCTGTATCCCAGCCACATTCAAAACGCCGAGTACTTTGACACCGTGGTCGTCGATGCCGGTCACGGCGGCCATGACGCCGGTGCGCGCGGCATCTATGGCTATGAAAAAGATTTCGCGCTGAAAATGGCGATGTCGGTGCGCACAGCGCTCATGCAGCGCGGCTTCAAGGTCGTCCTGACCCGGGCTAATGACACTTTCCTCACGCTGGGCGGACGTGTCGCCATCGCCAACCAGACTCCGAAGAGCATTTTCCTCAGCTTCCACTTCAACTCCGGTGGTTCCACCGCCACGGGCATCGAAACCTGGGCGCTGACGCCCCAGAATGCTTCCGCCACCATCAGTCGCGGCGGTGGCTACAACCTCAACGGTGTCACCGGCAACAAACAGGACTCCGCGAATATCGCACTGGCGACAGCCGTGCATGCCAGTGTGATCAGTCGCTTCAAATTCGTCGATCGTGGAGTCAAACGTGCGCAGTGGAGCGTGCTCACCGGCTGCAAACGCCCCGGCATCTTGTTTGAAGGCGGCTTTCTCACCAATGGTGCGGAATGCCTCCTCGTTGCCTCCGACACCTATCGTCAGCAGGTCTCCGCCGCCGTCGCCGACGCCGTGGTGAACTACCGCAAGGCGCTCGAATCCGCGATGGCGAAGCGCTGAGCCAAGGAGCGGGACATCTCTGGCCCCGGTTTGCGACAAGGGATCAAGATGATCCCTCTCCTGCCGGAAGTACTGCTGCCAATAATGCCGCAAGATCTGCCGTGTCTTCCAGCGTGAACTCAGCAGCCACCTGAGGCACGTGGTGGCTCAGAATGCGGATCGTGCGCGGCACACCGGCATTGATCGCCATCTGGATGTCGCGGTCATGGTCGCCAATAAGCCAGCTTTGCGTCAGATCGAGGCCATGCGCGTCGCGGGCACGGAAAATCATCTCAGGACTTGGCTTGCGACAGGTGCAGGTGCCGGAGAGATGCGTGCAGGCGTAGATGCCGTCGAAGGCGGCAGCATGTTTCATGAGTTCGGCCTGCATGCGCGCATGCATGTCGTCCAAACCGGCCTGCGACAGCAGCCCCTTCCCCACGCCCTGCTGACTGGTGACGAGGAACGTGGCGAACCCACGCGAACGGCAAAGCGCGAGCGCTGCAAAAATGCCGGGTGAAAATTGAAACTCCTCCCAGCGCAGCACGTAACCCGCGCCGGGCGAGACATTGACGACGCCATCGCGGTCAAAGA
>JAYVIO010000184.1:0-13507 GCA_043770175.1 Verrucomicrobiales bacterium
GCGGAGGTGAAGCGCTTCGCGCCCGATTTGAAGCTCTTTATCGCGCATCCCTCCGTCACTTCACGCGAAAGCATGGATCTGGCTGTGAAACACACCACCGAGGCCCTGCGCGGCTGTGACGCGATGCTCACGACCTATCAATTCCTCCAGCGCACCGAGGCGTGGCAGGTGCATCCATGGAGCGTCGTCATCCTCGATGAAGCGCAAGCCATCAAGAACCCCGGCAGCGCCAGCACGAAGGCCGTGAAGCGCCTGCAAGCAACCACACGCATCGCCTTGACCGGTACGCCCGTCGAAAATCGTCCTGGCGATCTGTGGAGTCTTTTTGACTTCCTCAATCCAGGTCTGCTCGGTGGTTCTGGTGCCTTTGCCGATGCAGTAAAGCGCTGCGCGAAAAGCAGCGAAGGCTTCGCACCGCTGCGCCGCTTGGTGAAACCCTACATCCTGCGACGGATGAAGACGGACAAGAGCATCATCACCGATCTGCCGGATAAAATCGAAACGAAGGCCTTCTGCGGCCTCACCAAGCGCCAGGCGACGATCTATGCCAAGCTCGTCGATCAGCTCGCGAAGATGCTCGCCGACAAAGATATGGAGCCGATCAAGCGCCAGGGCCTCGTGCTTGGCTTTCTGATGAAGTTCAAACAGATCTGCAACCACCCCAGCCACTGGAACGGCGATGGCGCATGGAATCCCGAAGACAGCGGCAAGTTCACACGCCTCGCCGAGATTTGCAGCGAACTTGCCGAGCGCCGTGAACGCGCGCTCATCTTCACTCAGTTTCAAGAGACTTGCGACCCGCTCGCCCGCTTCCTCGCCACCGTGTTTGGCCGCGAAGGTCTCATTTTGCACGGCGGCACTTCGGTGAAGAAGCGCCCGGAGCTTGTCGAAGCCTTCCAGCAGCCCGGCGGCCCGCCCTTCATGGTCATCAGCGTCAAAGCCGGCGGCACCGGCCTCAACCTCACCGCCGCCAGCCACGTCATCCACTTCGACCGCTGGTGGAACCCCGCCGTCGAAAACCAGGCCACCGACCGCGCCTTCCGCATCGGCCAGAAGCAGAACGTCTTTGTCCACAAATTTGTCTGCCAAGGCACCATCGAGGAGCGCATTGACTCATTGATCGAGGAGAAGATGCTCCTAGCCCAGGATCTGATCGGTGATGGCGCAGGGGCCGAGAAACTGCTCACCGCGATGAGCAGCGACGAGTTGCTAGACTTCGTGATGCTGGATGTCAGCGCGGTGCAGGTTTGAAACGAGTGTCTAGAACAAGACTGGAGAGAGTGAATGGAGTCTGACTGAGATCTTTTGCTTGGCCTGCCAGCGTCTCCGAGGCTTCACGCATGGCATCCTCGTTGTCATCCCGGCTGCCCGGTTCTGCGGTCCAAGCAATGACATAGAGGCCGTGGCTCCAGCCTTCGGCCAGCCTAGGTTTGAGATAGCGGTCGAGCAATTGCGTCTTCATCGCCACCCGGCGTTCTTTGGCGTTGCTCTTTCGCAGTTTTTTCAGTTCGATAACCAAGGTGAGAGGTGATCCGAGCGCGTTAGTTTGGACTAGGATGTCGGTGCGTGTCTCGGCGGAAAGCTCCACCTCGCGCTCGACGAGGATGTCGAGGTTTTGCTTCAACCAGTCACGCATTTCGCGCGCGATTCTCTCCTCGGGCCGCGAAGTACGTGTTTTGAGGTCCCACAGATGATCCCATGCTCCATTCTCCAGGTGTTTCTCCCATTGCTGAAGGCATTCGATTACAGCCTGCATCAGTTCATCCGCATCACGGGCCAGCCGTGCGTGTGGACGTGAGGTGAGGAGAAAGAACCGCTCGGGATCGAGGTGCTGCCAGGCAGTTCCTGCGCGAGCTTGAGCGGCCTTGTGGCGGTTCCAGTTGAGGGTTCGCAGGCGTTCGTTCGCCTGTTCGGGGTCGTCTTCAGAGTGCGTTACAGGAATGTCTAGCTCGATCCCCCTAGCTTGGGCGGTAGAAGTGATGCTGTCTCGAAATTCGAGGGCATAATCGACTCCTGTAACTCCCGAAAACCCAGAGCCGTTCCGACGCCGTTGCTTGATGGCCGGAAATGCCTGCCAAACGCTGTCGCCGAGTTCCCTGATGGCGTAATCCGGCCACAGGGTGAAATCCATTTTCGTTGTGATGGAATCCAGTGTGCGCGTGGCAAAAAACACGGCGTCCCGAACCAAGGCCGTGTCACTGAGGTGGCACCTGACTTCCTCGGCCATGCGCCCTTGAGTCAGGATAGCGCAGGAACCCAGCAAAGCTGATTTCGCCTCATGCGTTTCGATGGCCGCGAACTTTTGAAGCCAGCCGGCCCCCAGAGAAAGGGCTTGTGACTCCGCGAATGCAGCGAGGGCACGAAACGCATTCGGAAACCCCTCAGGCTGGATGGATTCTTCCGAAAGGATGCGGAGGAGTCGTCGGCTGAGTTCCGGGAACCAGTAGTCTTTGAAGCCGCGCAGTTCGCCCAGCGAACCTTTGGCGAAGTATCGTCTTCGGATGATCTTCTCGAAGGCGTCGGCGAACTCGGAGGGAAACAGCTCAGCGAATCGCTCATTGCTCAACCCATCTGGAGGATTCCCAAGTCCGCTTTCTGATAGGTTGCTGACGAAAAGTGTCAGCCAGTGCTCAGCAACGGCTCTTCGGACATCTCCCGGCTGGTCGAGCGCCTTGACGCACGCGGACAAGGCGAACAGTCCATTAATGCCCTCGTTGATGTCCTGGGCGTTTTCTCCAGGTGACCGAAGGAGGTAACGTCTCGCGGCATCTCGCATCCAGCCTTCGTCGTCGCCGATTTTCTGCTCAGGGCCGAATGAAACGCACCAGCTTCCTTGCCCGTGCTCACGTGCCGCAAGCAGGCGCAAAACCGCAGGCCAGACAACATCTCCTTCCGAGTGAGATTTTTCACAGGCACCTGCATGGTCTTGAAGCCTCTTTTTGAATGCTGCTTCTCTCTGGGTCTGCCGGTGGGCGGAATGATCCAACTCCTCCTGCCGTTTGGCGTCTTGGGCCGCGATTTCCCTCTTGAATGCTTCCGCAAATGTTTCACCTGCCTGAGGGTCGGGTAATTTCTCCCGCAAGAAGGAGCTTTTCGCTGCAGATGCGTTGAACTTCATCGCCAACGGCCCACTGAGATCGACATTGCGGACTAAGTTGCGAATCAGCAGCGCGTAGCGCCACTCTTCGTCATCCCGTGCTGACAGCAGCTCATCGAGGCACCACTCGAAATCGGAATTCGAAACAAGCCACTCCTCTGCCCACACCCATTCGCGTTTCGTGTTCTGGTAGTAACCAGGATGCTGAATCAGCGTCTGTGTGATTCGGTGACGTAGAACCGAACAGTTGAATGGCGGCTTGTCGGAATCCCAAACCTCATTCAAGTCGTAATGTGGGTGGCGATGATGCGCCACGCATCGGTGCCAGTACTCCACCAATGCCGACGCCACCTTTGGCAGATCAAAATGCTCCACGGCGAGCTTTATGGCTGTCTGATTGAGCTTTTCGGCGAATGACAGGGAATCATGAATGAAGTCAGGATGTTCACCGAGCTTGGCGAAAACAGCGGGCAGATCGTCCACTGTCATGTGCTCGTGAACCTTCTCCGCCATCATGTCGTAGAAGCCATAGACATCAAATTTCCGACGCGGAACAATCCATGAAATGACCTCGCGCACGGGAACCTTGTGCGACTGGATGACAAGGATCTCCAACGCAGCGCCTAGAATAGTTCCATGGGAGTCGATCGGTATTTCTTCACTCAAGGCGGCTTTCCACATTTCGTCCGATCCTTCGTGAGCCAGATGGCGCATGGCGCCGGCCATGTCGATCTGGAGGCGTCCTTTGGTGGTTGGGTAAAGCTGCCAGAACAGCGGAACCAGCGAAGTGACGCGGTTCTTTTCAGCAATCTCAACGGCCAGTTCACGGGCCGCATCATCCACCTCGGTGTGCAGCAGCCAGCGGCGCAATTGGGCATCCAGATTCGGATGGGTCAGTGAAGACAGATGTGACTGCCATACGCCCGGATCAACGACACGGGCACTCGCCGTGGCATGGAGCAAAGCCTCGACGATTTCCTCACGTTCCGCGTGCGGCAGGCTGGCTGCGTCGAGTCGCAGGAGTACGAGCGGATCGTTGGCCAGCACGAGCTGGCGAAACGCTAGATCGACTCGTGCCAGCCAAGCGGCGACCGCACGCAGCACAGGATAGACGCGCCACATTCCATCCACCTCTGAGCCAAAAAGCATGCGAAGCTTTTCCGAAGGCAACTTTTGAGCCGTGAGCCAGTCGGCGGCGAGCCATTCCTGATGCACCTGACTTTGGAAAACCCAGGCTTTTCGATCCCTTAACAAGCGCAGCAGGCTACTGCGATGCACGAGGTCATCCAAATCCACGAGTTCGAGACTACGGCGAGTTATCGCCCAACTCTCGTCACTATGAACGAGGTCCGGGAGAGTGATGTCCTCTCGGCTGTCGCACGATTGCAGGCTGAGACTAGCTTTGCCGTACCAGATCATCGAGGCAGCCACGCGGCCAGCAACTCGTCGCCGCCATTGTTCGTCTTTGACCGAGTTTTCCCAGCGTGGCGAGTCATCTGGCGAGTCCGTCAGCATGCAGTGACGCAGCACTTGGGCTTCAATGGCATCACCGTGGGAGGTTGAGAGGTTCTTGCAGTCGGATTTTTCAAAACCAGCCATCAACCCCAGGAGTCCCTGTGGCCAGCAGGCGGTCGAGACAAGGTGCCGGTCATGCAGTTGATGCCAGAAGTCGTTCGCGGTGGTTTCGCCATAGGCAGTAATCAAGGTCTTTGTGGCGTCACTCCGGCGCAGAGGGCAGAGAATCAGTTTTCCGGAACTGTCGTTCGGCCACAGGGCGGCCAACTCCTGAATCTGCGCCTCGGGCCAGTCGGACCAGCGACAGGAAAGCGCCAGATGACATAGGGGGCGGCCATGCTCTGGATCGACGTGACGGCGGAGCCACTGGCGAAGTTGCGGGACGAAGTTGCGGTTCTGTAGCAGGGCCTCGTCGAGACCGTCGATCAGGATGCGCAGGCCCTCCGCAGGCGGGCCGGGGGGCAAGCGGGATGTGATGAAGTCGCCAGGATTGGCTGTGCCGATTTCCTTGGCCTCTAACAAGAGACAAGGCTTGCCGAGCCAGCCAAATTTTTCGGCAAGAGTCAGTTCATGGCTTTTTCCCGCGCCTGGCCGACCTAGAAGCAGTAAAAACGGCAATTCGGCAAAAGCTGCGAGAGGAGCGATACCTGGAAGGGCGTGATCAGGGAGCGGCAAATCCGTGTCATCATCGGACACCTCAAGAAACGAGTCGTCCGCGTAACGATTCTGCTCCCAAGACTCCTGGGACAGCCATAGGCGAGCCCAAGGAAGCGTGGACTGTCCATTTGAGGTTGAATTGACGTTCGACATTCGCGATTCGCGAATATAGTAACGCATATTGGTTTATGCTCAAGCCCCATGACATCGTGATTGTCCTCAAGCTCCTCCAAGCCACCGAGGAGTCCGTCCCGACCTACGCCGAGTTGGCGAGCGTCTTGAAAATGAGCGCTTCCGAGGCGCATTCGGCCGTTGTTCGTGGGCTGGAGGCTGGGCTGCTGCGTAAGCCGCTGCCGGATTCCACGAGAACGATGCCCATTCCAGTGCGAGCCGCACTAGCGGAGTTCCTGGTTTCCGGGGTGAAGTATGTCTGGCCTGCAGTGAGGGGACCGATAACACGAGGAGTTCCTACCGCTGGGAGCCTGCCCGCCGTAGCTTCCCTTCTGGGCATGCCGCAGCCTGAGCGGGCATTAGTCTGGCCGCATGCGGAGGGGACACAGAGCGGGGAGTCGGTGGAGCCGCTGTATCCACGGACGACGGCGGTGGTGGCTGGAGATGCCGCTTTGCATGAGTGGCTGGCTTTGATCGACATTCTGCGGCTCAAAACCGGGCGTGAGGCCGCGCTGGCCGCCACCGCCATTCAGAAAAAACTGCAATGAACGATCAGCTCAATGCACAGCAGTGCCGTGAAATCATCGCCGAACTGGCGATGCTGCTGCCACAGGCGATGGCGAAACATTTTCCGAGGCAACAAAGGCTCGATTTCGAGATCGAAGGTGAAGAAGAGGAGGTGGAGCGGACACGTTGGGATCCGGTTTTCACCGGCGGCGGCATTGTGAGCATGCTCATCACAGACCCTGAGGCACCACAGGCCATGTTCACGAAGGATGTCGATCTGGTGCTGGAGATAGCTAGCAATTGGGATCTTTTCGCTATGGAGAAAGCGTTGGAGGGTGCGGGATTCCGACGTCCGCGTGATGACGATGCGGAGATCGTCACCTGGGAATGGAAAGGCGTGCGAGTCGATTCGCTGCCTCATCGATGCATACAGTCCATGCCCCACAATCGCTGGTTTGTCTTTCTGATGAAAGACGCGGAGCATGTCGAAGTGTTGCCGGGACGCAGAGCGTGGAGAGCGTCCGCGCCCTGTTTTCTCGCCACGAAGTTTGAGGCCTTTTTCAGTCGTGGAAAGAATGACTTCCTGACGAGCAAGGACATTGGCGACATCCTCGCTGTGGTGAATGGACGGAGCGAGTTGTTGCAGGAGATTTCGCGTGCAGCGCCAGATGTGCGTGGTTTTTTGAGGCAGTGCTTTGGCGGGCTGCTTGAGCAGCGTCATTTTATGGAGTGCTTGCCCAAACTCGTGCCGGAGGACATTCGCGAGGAGATGGTGATCGAGAGGATCCGTGGAATTTGCGGATAAGACGGCATTTCGAAGCACCAGCCATCGCAAGGCGTGCCGCTAATGCTTGTCTTCCTTGATGCGAGCATGGATATCGGCTAAAAAGCGCCATGTGGTGGTCCTACGAAGATGTTCAGGAGAAAAAAGAGCGGCTGCAGCGCGAGATCGCGAAGCGGCAGAAGCGTGGGGAGAAGTTTGAGCCGCTGGCGGCGCCGGCGGGGCAGAAGAAGCTCTGCGCGACGTTTTGGGGACAGGCGTGGTGCAAGAATCTGGAGTCGTATCAGCAGTATGAGTCACGCCTGCCGCGTGGCCGCAGCTATTTGCGCCAAGGGAACGTGTACAACCTCGAAATCGCGGCCGGACAGCTCAACGCGGTGGTGGCAGGCTCAGAGCTGTATGATACGAGCATCCACATCCAACCGCTGCCGAAGAAGCAGTGGAAAGAGATCGTGAAATCAGGCGCAGGACAAGTCGGGTCGATGCTCGACCTGCTCGCGGGTAAGCTCGGTGATGGTTTGATGCGCCTGCTCACCGATCCGCAGAACGGTCTGTTTCCGAAGCCGAAGGAGATCCGCTTTGACTGCTCGTGCCCCGACTTTGCCGACATGTGCAAGCATGTCTCCGCCGTGCTCTACGGTGTTGGTGTGCTGCTCGATACGAAGCCGGAGCTGCTGTTCACGCTGCGTGGCGTGGATCAGGCGGAACTGCTGTCCAATGCGAGCAGCGCAGCGATCACAGACCTTTCTGCGAACACGGGTGATCTGGCTGGCGCGGATCTCTCAGCCATTTTTGGCATCGATCTGGGCGCTGGCTCGGACATTCCAGTCATCGAGGAAATAAAGCCCGTGAAGAAGAAGGTCGCAAAGCCGAAGACGGCGAAGAAAACAGCCAAGAAAGCAGCCAAGAAGGCAACAAAGAAAGCCTGAGACCTGCTGAGTTGGTGGTGGGATCGGCCACCAGCTTCGATGGGATCACTCCCGCCCGAAGAACTCTTCTTCCTTCGGCAGGGCGTTCACTTTCCACGTCGGTGGATAGAAACGCACGACGCGTTTCGGACGGTAGCCTTCGAGCATCAGATCCATCTTGAGCTTGATCTGCACGCCGCTGCTACCAGGTTCGGCGGGGATCTTCTTCACTTCGAGGATGCCGCCGCGTTTGCGGTCGTTCACGGGGTCATAGGCCATGAGTGTGTCGCGTGCGACGGCGAGTCCGCCTTGCGGTTCTGCGGGCGGAGGGCTGCCGTCCTTCGGCGGCGGGGCGTTGAGGTCTTTGAGGGTGAGTTCGTCGAAGAGTTTCGCATCGACGTTGCCGAAGAAGGTGACGGTGACGAGCTGTGGCTCGTCCTCGACAGCGGTGACCCAGCCGGGCAGGCCGCGCTCGCGGATGTGGATGCGATGGCGTTCGAGTTGCTGCGCCGTGGCGAACGCACGAGCTGGCTCATCAAGCCAGACATCGGTGATACGTCCGGGGCCGTAAAGCGTGACCCAGCTGAGGTTGAAGAGGACGCTTTGGCCGGCTTTCAACGCTTTGAGGTCGGCGAAGCCGCTGCCTTTGAACACCCGCGTGCTGCCGAGCAGGTCGAAGATCTTCGGTTTATCGCCCTGAAGTGATGCGGTGAGCTTCATCGTGGTGAGATCGACGCTTTCGATCTTCCACATCTGTTTCTGCCGTGCGTGAAAGCTGAACTCATCTTCGATGCGGAAACAGCGGCGGAAGTCGAACTCCGGGGTTTTGCGTCGATACCAGGTGTCCGGCGCTGGGGTTTTGTCATTCGGATCGGCCAGGTAAAACAAACCGTGCAGGTGCGTGCCCAGCGGGATGTCCTGAAGCGCCGCCGGCGCTCCGTGATACCAGATGGAACCATACGGCAGCATCCCCGCATCCAGCGGCAGGTCCCACACGCCGCGATCCTGGCTGTCATTGCGATCCACGCGGATTTGAAAACGGCGATCCAGGTGATCGACCCGGATCAACTCACCCGAAACTGCATGCGCGGAGCCTTCCGGAGGGAACTGGCCTTCGACGAGCTCGAACCACTCCGGTTTATCGTCTGGCTTTTTGTCCTTGGGGTTCTTCTTTTTCTCATCAGCCTTCACCGGCCCGTCGGCATCAGTGCGGAACTTGAGTTTGTCCTCGGCGTGGAGGAGTGAGGTGAGAAAGCAGAGGACGAGAAGAAGACGCATGCGAGGAACCGGAGTGATGGAGTGGTGGAGAATCGGAGTGATGGACTCAGGAAGTGGGCGGAAGGTTGGATTCGAGGATGCTCAGGTCGTGAGCGATGGCGGGATTGGCTCCATACTCGGGAGGCTCTTCTCGAACCACGAGGGTCTCCGTCCAATCGCCTGCGTCGCGTTTACGTTCGAGAGATTCGACGAGCTTCAAGAGGCGATTTTCCAGGCGGAAGATCAGGCTGTCCAGTTGCTCGAATTCAGATTGCGTAATCTGGTCATTGCGTGAGTAAGCGATGAATCCTGATAGCGTTTCGCCGAGAGACCCCAAAGCAACATTGAGATGCTGCAGATATTCCTTCACGGTCCGACGACAGTAGCCTTCGGCAATGTTGCGATGCACTGAATCACTGGAAGTAACAGACTGTGACGCCAGTTTTTTGTGCTCAAAGGGCCAGCCACGAACGGCGCGGCAAGACAGGCCGTACAGTTCGATGGCATCCTGCCAAACAAACAACTGCTGATAGCCGCGGTTCTTATTTCGCCGTTCTGGGTTCATGCATAACTCCAACACTCCATTACTCCTCCTCCGCAGCCTTACCCCACAATCTGCGCGATCGGACCGACGCTGTCCTGGAACTTGTCCACTTTCACATCGACGCGTTGCAGCATGGTGAGCAGCAGGTTGCTGACGCGGGCATCGCTATCGATGGGGCGGCTGCAGATCTGGTAGTGGCCTTGGGCGTTGGTGACGTCGTATTTGCCGATCTTGGGCAGGTTGAAATCGACGTGCGTGCCGTGCTTGTAGCCGAGGGCCTTGCCGCCGGCGAGGATCGTTGGCAGGTTCGCATTGCCGTGGCTGTGACCGTAGGCCATGCCGCTGCCCCAGAGGACTTGCGTGGTGTCGAGCAAGGGCGTGTCGCCTTCCTTGTGCTCCTTGAGCTGGTCGAGGAAGTAGCTGAGCTGGCCGATGAGGAAGGTGTCGGTCTCGGTGAGACGGCGGAGCTGCTCGGGGTCGCCGTTGTGATGGCTGAGGCCGTGGCGTGTCTGGAGGATGCCGATTTCGGGAATGCCGCTGGCGTTGCCTTCGCCGCCGATGCCGCAGGTGATGACGCGGGTCGAATCCGTGCGCAACGCCATGACCATGAGATCATAGAAGAGGCGGTAATACTCACCGGCTTCGGCCATGCTGAGCTTGCGCTGAAGGCGCGTGGCTTCGCTGGCGGGGACGGCGGGCTTTGGCACGTTGAGCCATTCGTCGGCGCGGCGGGTGCGCTCCTCGACCTGACGCACGGCGGTGAGGTATTCGTCGAGCTTGCTGCGATCCTCGCTGCCGAGCTTGTTGTTCACGCGCTTCGCGTCCTCGGCGACGAGATCGAGGATGCTGCCGCGGCGGCTGAGGCGGCGGCGAATGGTCTCCTTGCTGTCTTTTTCAACGCCAAAGAGCATGTTGAAGATCTGCTGCGTATTGCGCTCAGCCGGAATCTGAATGCCGTCCTTTGACCACGCAAGCGAGGTGCCCTCAATGGCCATTTCGAGCGACTGGAAGCGCGTGGCATTGCCTTGCACCTCGGCGATCAGTTGGTCGGCGCTGACGGTGTTGCGGAAGGCACCGCCGTCGCCCGGCACGTTTGCGCCGGTGAGCCAAACTTTTTCGCAGTTGTGATGTTTGCCGATCACCAGCGGATGATGCAGGCCGCTGATGGGCGTGATGTCCGCGCGATGCTTTTCGAGCGCAGCGAGCGGCTTGGTGAACTCGTAATCCGCGCCCGCTTTTTGAATCTGCCACGTCAGCGTGTTCACACCATTGGGGATGTAGAGAAACACACTGCGCTTTGGCTTCGACGGCGCCGGCAGGGCGGCCATCGCATTGAGCCACGGCAACGAGATGGAGGCACCGATGCCGCGCAGCATCTGGCGGCGGGAGATTTGCCATTTATTGAGATTGAGGTGGGCCATGATGGTGCGGATTTAGCGTTTCAGGAACAGTTCGGAACAAACGAGTGACTCGACGATGTCTCTCAGGCGATAATCCTTGGACTTGCTGGACGCGGCGATGGCCTGCAGTTCGTCTTTGTCGTCATAGGACATGCTGCGACGAAGGGCGTAGGTGGACAGTTTTTCGATAAAGGTGAAATTGAAGGCGTCGAGGTCGGCAAGAAGGAGCTGTTTGAACTCCTCGGCGGTCTGGTAGGTGCGACCGTCGGGCAGTTTGCCGCTGGCGCTTACTTTGGGATTTGCGCCGACACCATCGGTGACCTCCTCCGTGCGCCAGCGACCGATGGCGTCGTAGTTTTCAAAGGCGAGGCCGAGCGGATCGATTTTGGCGTGGCAGGAGGCGCAATTGGCATCGTGGATATGCGCTTCGAGTTTTTCGCGGAGTGTTGCCTTTGGCGCAGCGGGATTGGTGGCGATGGGATCGACGTTCGCTGGCGGTGGCGGCGGTGATTTGCCAAAGATGGACTCCATGACCCACACGCCGCGATGCACGGGCCGGTGTCGCGTGCCGTCGCTGGTGAGCGAGAGAATGGACGCATGCGTGAGCAGGCCACCGCGATGGCTTTCGGCGGGCAGCGAGACTTTGATGAACTCATCTCCGGCCACTTTTGCGCCGGTAAGGCCGTAGAAATCAGCGAGGCAGGTGTTCATCATGCTCCAGTCACTGTGCAGGAATTCGCGCAGCGTGAGGTTCCGTTGCAGCACCTCATTAAAGAAGCTTTTCGTCTCACTGATCATGCTTTGCTCCAGATGCTTGTCGTAGTCGGGGTAGAGCTTCTTGTCCGGCTGAAACATGCCCACTTTGCGCAGGCGCAGCCATTGGGTGGCAAACGAATCACTGAAGCGCTGTGAGCGCGGATCGGCCAGCAGGCGGGCGGCTTGGCGGCTAAGTTCGGCTTTATCGCGCAGCTTGCCTTTTTCGGCCAAAGCGAAGAGCTCAGTGTCGGGCATGGTGCCCCAGAGCAGATAGGAAAGGCGTGAGGCGATCTCCCAATCGTTCAGCGCATCGCGCTGCGCAGCTTGGTCGCCCTCCGCGATGAAGATGAAGCTCTTCGAGCAAAGAATGGCCAGCATGCCAGCTTTGACTGCGTCGCGGAACTTTTCACCAGCGGCCAGTTCGGCCTTTACGATGCTCATGTAGCCGTCCAACTCCACCTCGGTGAGCGGACGACGAAACGCACGATTTGCCAGCTTGCCGAGCCCCGCACGCACCTGATCCATATTGCCCTCTTCTGCTGCGAAATACTCGGCGCGCCGCTTTTGCTCGTCATCAGAGATGATCGGGCCACGCCAGGTGATTGAGTCGATGATGAGGAAGGGATAACGAGCATTTCCCGCCTCATCCGTGAGTTTCATCTGCCACGGGATGCGCCCTTCCTTGATGCTGATGAAAGGCACATCACCATGCCGGCCGGAGCGCGGCAGGTTCGACGGGCCGGGCACGTCGTTGTACACATCAATGTTCGGCCTGCCCTTGGGCAAATGGGCGCGGAAAGTGACCGTGATCGGTTTGTCTTCGGGGGCAATGATGTCCTGCTCAAAGAGCACGCGATCCAACTTCGACTCATACACCTTCAACCTCGGTGCCCGGCCATTTTTCGGCTTTAAGCCGCTGAGGGTGTAGCTGATTTCATACACGCCCGCCTCCGGTAGCGGATCCTTTAACATCGAGTAGCGGAACTGATCTCCTGGCCAGCAATCATAACGCACCTTGTCCAGCAGCCCGAGTTCGCGCAGTCGCTCGCGATGCCGCTCATTCACCTGCTCTTCGTAGATCGCAGGCTTCGTGCCACCGAAGGGCGGTGCAGGTTTCGCATTCTTCGCAGGCGGATCGGGATAGGCCTCATTCAAAATCGTCTCCGCCGCCGCGAGGTATTTTTCGATGTTCGAGGGCGAAAGCGTCAGCACCGAGCCGATGTTCTCAAAACCATGCCATTCCGGGTCTTCAAGGAAGGCCCCGGGATCTTTCGCGTCGAACTCCACGCCGAGGAGGTCCCGCACCGTGTTCACATACTCGTCGCGCGTGAGGCGGTTGTAGCTGACACGACCCCGAGCTGCCATGCGCGCCGATTCGCCCTCCTTCATCCGCGAAGCGATCCACTCGACCGTCTTGGCGCTTTCCTCCGCTGTGGGTTTTACCTTTTCTTTCTTCGGCGGCATCTCGCCAGAATTGATGCGCTCCATGATTTCAATCCACTGCGGCGTGTTCTCGTGGCCGACCTTGGTTGAAAGCGTGTCGATTCGGAAATCGCCCTTCTGCACATCGGCGTCATGGCATTTAAGACAGTGCGTTTCCAAATACACCTGCACTTTCGGGTCGAGTGCGGGCGTGGCGCTCCTAGCTCCGCAGGGGGCAAGTGATAGAACAGTGGCAAAGCAGGCAAAGAGGTGGCGGTTCAGCATCGGCGGTCACAATACGAGCCAAGGCGGCGGATCATGCAGCACCCCCGAACAATCAGGGGCTGTCCGCATGGGATCGCATGCGTGAACCGCTTTTTGCTTAAAAGCTCGCGCGGAGAGGGTGGGATTCGAACCCACGGTGGGAATTACCCCACGCCAGTTTTCAAGACTGGAGCCATAAACCACTCGACCACCTCTCCTGGTGCTGCG
>JAYVIO010000185.1:0-13493 GCA_043770175.1 Verrucomicrobiales bacterium
AGAAAGCGCCCCGGGCGGAGCCGGGACGCTTTCAAACCCGCCTGTGCCGTCCGAATACAAAGGGCTCACGTATCCCATGAGACCAGGTGGGAACCCGCGTGATGAAGCTCTGTCTTCCAGTGAAGGCATGACATGTCACTTCAGCGCGTAGCCCCCGCAGTTGATGAATCGGGCCGGGCCACAAAGCTCGAAAACGAACACCGCAGGAAGTTGAGAGGCCGCACGAAGCGGCGGAAATTTCAAAGAGCATGCTGGCAGCGAATTTCTGGCCAGAACGGGCGGAGACTAGGCCCTGATCACTTGATGAGCAACTGTCGATGAGCGAGCGGCATTTTAGCGGTGAAACTCCGACTCACGGCGCGTTTCTCCCAATCCTCACGCCATGAAAGCCTTGCTCGCCGCCCTGATTCTCGTTTCCGCTGCCAGCGCCGCCGATTCGCCAGCCATTCAGCGGATCTGGCTGAGCTTTCAGCGTGAGGAGCCGACCCACATCACCGTGAATTGGGAAACGGCACAGCCCGGCAATTCCGAAGTCACCTTCGGCACCAGCACTCAGCTTGGCGGCAAAGTTTTCAAAGATGAGCAGGTCACGCTGCATCACGTCGAGATCCCGATTCCTGAGAAAGACGTGACCTATCACTATCAAGTGGGCTCGGGCGCTGAAACCTCGGCGGTTCACACTTTCAAAGGCATGCCATCGAAGGAACTGCGCATCGCCGTGGTCGGTGACTGGGGCTTTGCGCAGCCGGATCTCGCTGCGCTGATCAAGGATGACGTGCATGTGCTGATGACGGCAGGAGACAATGTCGGCAGCGTTCATCAGCAGGGCCGCGAAGGCACCAAGGCGTTCAGTGCGCGGATCGATACGCAGCCGGAGTTGTTCCGCAACACGCCGATCATGCCCGTGCTTGGCAATCACGATCGCGAAATCCGTTCACGTGGCCCCAAACCGCCGCCGGAAGCGGTCTATGACGTGGAGGCCACCGCGTATCGTGAATTTTTCGCCCTGCCAGGCGATGAGTGGCGCTGGGTCTTCACGTTTCCCGATTTCAACGCACGCTTCATCGCTCTCGACCTCGAACATATTCAGGACATGGGCACCACCTGGCAGACCGGTCACCCCTTCGATGCCGCATCCGATCAGCTTGCCTGGTATCGTCAGCAAATGCAGCCGCCACGCCCCGGCCACACGATCACCATCCAAAACGAGCGCAATGCCACGATGCGCGGCCAGTTGAAGGGCGAATGGGGCCGCCTGTTCCAGCATGGCTCAGCTGTGATCACCGGCTTCGGTTATTTCGCCGAACGCGCGATGGTGGACGGTTTCCCCTATTACAACACCGCGCTCAAAGGCGATGGCGACCGCTACCCCGACCCCAAGTCCGCCTTCTTCGCCAGCGAGCACAGCTACGTGCTGCTAACGTTCCAACCAAAGTCGCCCATGCGTATCGAGATCAAGAGCCTCGCTAGCAAGGTGCTCGATGCGCAAAGCTACCCGGCACGCTGAGGGATGGTGTTAACATAACTCGACAACAGCCGCCTCCACGGGTGAAATGCGGTCCGCGTTGTCGTTTTACACTCACCATGAAGTCCTTCCTCTTTGCATCTGCTCTGTTCTGCAGCCTCGTTTCCGCCCAAGACAAGGCGTTGCTCGATCTCGCGCTCGAACCGCCGGTCATCAACACCGCGCCCGGCCCCGAATACGATGCCGAGAAGCGCCCTGGCAACATGATCATCGGCATCGACCGCACGCCGAAAGGCCGCCTGTGGGCCGCGTGGGTGGGCAATGGCGATTCGCCGAATGGCTTCTTCATGCTCGCCACGAGCGATGACGATGGCAAATCGTGGTCAAAGCCGCGTGTGGTGATCGATCCGCAGGATGGGGAGCTGAACGGTGTGCGTTACGAACGACGGGCGCTAGTCGGCAATCTGTGGACCGATCCTCTCGGCCGCTTGTGGTGCTTCTTTGATCAAAGCCTCGGCTACTTCGACGGCCGCTGCGGTGACTGGTTCATTCGTTGCGATGATCCTGACGCGGCCGAGCCGGTGTGGACAAAGCCCGTACGCTTTGCCGATGGCTGCACGCTGAACAAGCCCACCGTCCTCTCGAATGGCGACTGGCTGCTGCCCGTGGCGCTCTGGACGCGCGATCGCATGGGTGGCCCCGGAGTGGACAAAGAGGCGCACAAGGATCTCGACGTGATCCGCATGGCGAACGTGTTCGCATCCACCGATCAGGGCAAAACCTGGACACGTCGCAGCGGCGTGGCATTCCCACGCACGGATTTCGATGAGCACATGATCGTCGAGCGCAAGGACGGCAGCCTCTGGATGCTCGCACGCACCAAGGATGGCATCAGCGAGAGCACCTCCACGGACAAAGGCGCGACGTGGAGTGAGCCTCAGCCATCTTCGATCCAGAATCCCAGCGCCCGCTTCTTCATCCGCCGTCTCGCCAGCGGAAAGCTCATCCTGGTGAAGAACGGCCCGGTCAATGTGCGCCTGCCGCGCCGTTCGAACCTGAAGGCGTTTCTTTCCGACGATGACGGCAAGACATGGGGCAAAGGCTTCCTCATCGATGATCGCGCTGAAGTCTCCTACCCTGACGGCTTTCAGGCACCGAATGGCGACATCCACATCCTCTATGACTGGAACCGCCACACCGACGCCGAGATCCTGCATGTGAAGTTCACCGAAGCCGACATCCTCAAGCAGGCCGAGATCGGCAAGCTCACGATGGACCCGGAGGAGATCAAACGCCGCTCCACCGTCGGCAAAACCGTCGTCAACAAAGCCCACGCGCCCAAACTGCCGAAAAGCATCAAACCCGATCCCAAATGGACCGCGCAGGGCATCGAAGATGCAAAACAGGACTTCAAGAGCATCCCGTATGACGGCGTCACACCAAACAAAATGGTCTGCGACACCACGCTGCGCGAATTGCCCGATGGTTCGTGGATTCTCTTCATCCTCGCCGGCGGCGACACCGAGCCGTCGCCGCTGAACTACACGGGCGTCACACGCAGTTTAGACAAAGGCAAGACCTGGACGCCGCTGGAGCCATTCGATGTCGGCTTTCCGCGCGAAGGCAAAACCATGGGCCAAGGTCCCACCGAACTCATGATTACCGGCCAGCGCAGCACGCTCTTCTTCTCCACCCACTCCAAGCACTGGGCCAATGACTGGCGCTCGTGGTATCTCAGCAGCGACGACTCCTTTAAGACGTGGAGCAAGCCCTTCGAAGTCCCCGGCCGCCTCAAGGAGCGCACCTTCATCCGCAAGCACATCGTCTGCAAAGACGGTCGCCTCATGATCCCGTTTCAGCACTACATCGGCCCCGATGACGAGCAGGACAAAGCCCCGCTCGACCGCGCCTTCACCAATCCACGCAACGGCGTCCTCATCAGCAGCGACGGCGGCAAAACGTGGAGCGAGCACGGCAACATCCGCCTCACGCCGAACAGCCGTTACTTCGGCTGGGCGGAGAACGATCTCTTTGAGCATCCCGACGGCCGCATCACCATGGTAATCCGTGCCGACGGCCTCGGCGGCATGCTCTACAAAGCCGAGAGCAAAGACGGCGGCAAAACCTGGCCCGAATTCGCCAGCATCACCCAGATCCCCAATCCTGGCAGCAAAACCACGCTCTACAAGCTCGGCGGCGATACCGTCGCCATCCTGCACAATCCCAACAGCAAGCACCGCAGCCCCATGGCGCTGTGGATCAGCTTTGATGGCATGAAGACCTGGCCCTACCAACGCGTGCTCCAGCAAGAATCCGTCGATGGCCCCAAAGGCCGCATGAACTACCCCGACGGCTTCGTCAGCGCCGATAAACAGTGGCTCCACTTCGCCTTCGACGACAACCGGCATCGTGCGGTGCATTACAGCGCGAAGCTGCCGCCGCTGAAGTGATCACCGCATCACTGGCGGCTGACCGGTCGCTTGCAGCACCGAGTGCCACAGCTCCTGCGTGGGATCGACCTTACGACGCCCATGGATGACCATTTCGAGCGGCAGATGCACAAAGGAACCATGCCAGCGGCCCACCAGCATGCCGGTTTTGCCGGCGACGGCGGCATGCACGGCGGATTGCGCGAGACGTGAGCAATAGACATTGTCCGCCGCGTTCGCCGGCACGCTGCGCACGATGTAGCTGGGGTCGATGTATTTGAGGTTCACCTCGGTGCGGCGCTCTTTGAAGAAGGCGTTGATGCGGTCCTTCAAGAACAGGCCGATGTCGCCATAGCGTTGATTGCCGCTGGCGTCGGTGGCACCGCTGTTCTGCATGAGATGCTGGCCCGCGCCTTCGGCCACGACGATCACGGAACTGCCACGTTTGTTCAGACGGTAGCGCAGGCTCTCCAGCAGTCCGCCGTCGCCTTCCAGCTCAAACGCCACCTCGGGAATGAGCACGAAATCGACATTGCTGCCCGCCAGTGCGGCATAGCAGGCGGTGAAGCCGGAATCGCGGCCCATGAGTTTCACCAGGCCCACTCCGTTCACTGCGCCTGTCGCTTCGGTGTAAGCGCACTTTACGGCCTGCACTGCAGCGGCAAAAGCGGTCTCAAAGCCGAAGCTCTTGTCGAGATAGCGGATGTCATTGTCGATGGTCTTCGGAATGCCGACCACGGCCTTCTTCAAGCCGCGCCTCTCGATTTCCTTCACGATCTCCGCCGCACCACGCAGCGTGCCGTCACCGCCGATGACGAAGAGAATATCCACCTTCATGTCTTCCAGCGTGTCCACCATATCACCGATGTCCTGCTGACCACGCGAACTGCCGAGCATCGTGCCGCCGAAGTTGTGCGCCTGCTCCACCGAACTGGGCCGCAAGACCACCGGCGTGTGACCATAGCGCTGCACGAGGCCCTCATAACCAAAGCGGAAGCCGTAGATGCGATTGATGCCGTATTGCAGCGAGCATTGGTTCACGATGCCGCGAATGATGTCATTCAGACCCGGCGACAACCCACCGCAGGTCACGATACCGACGGTCGTCTTCGCTGGATCGAAAAAGATCATCTCTCGCGCACCCGCTTCCTCAAAAGTTGGCGTCGAGACATCACGGCCATCTTCGAGCACGTGGCTGTGATATAGAATGCGGTCACGCAGCTCCGACTTGAACGGTGCTCCGACGCGCTGCAAAGGCGAGTGAAACAGGCACGGGCCGAGGGTCGGAATGGCGGTGGAAAGCGGAGCTGGAGTCATGGTTGGTCAGGCTGACCCTTGAATAGAGCAAAAGGAATGCCATTCGTCATTCTCAACGCATTGCCCCGACACAAAGAGGCTTTTGCCGCGTTCCTGCTCACTACCCATGAAGTCACTTCTCCTCGCCCTCCTCTGCCTCACCAGCGCCGTTTCCGCCGCTCAAAAGCCAAATATCGTCATCATCTTCATCGACGATCTCGGTTACGCCGACATCGGCCCTTTTGGTGCGACGAAGCAAAAGACACCAAACCTCGATAAGATGGCGAAGGAGGGCATGAAACTCAATTCCTTCTATGCCGCGCCTGTTTGCAGTGTGTCGCGTGCGCAAATGATGACCGGCTGCTACGGCGCACGCATCTCGGTACCGGGCGTGTATTTCCCCGGCCACACCAATGGCCTCAATCCCGCCGAAACAACCATCGCCGAGCATTTGAAGCAGCAAGGCTACGCCACGCAGTGCATCGGCAAGTGGCACCTGGGTGATCAGCCGGAGTTTTTGCCAACCAAGCAAGGTTTCGATCACTACTTTGGCATTCCTTACTCCAACGACATGGAGAAAGTTTCAAAGGAAACCGGCGCGAAAGTCGTGCCGCTCATGCGTGACGACAAAGTGGCCGAACTCCTCACCGACGAGGCCCAGAGCCGCATCGTCGAGCGCTACACCGATGAAGCACTCGGTTTCATCCGCACGAACAAAGAGAAACCCTTCTTCCTCTACTTCCCGCACACCGCCGTGCACACGCCCATCCACCCAGGGGCCGCCTTTGCAGGAAAATCCGCCAACGGCCGCTTCGGTGACTGGGTGGAGGAAGTGGACTGGAGCGTCGGGCGCGTGCTCGATACGCTGCGCGAGCTGAAGCTCGATAAAAACACCCTCGTCGTCTTCACCAGCGACAACGGCCCTTGGCTCATCAAAGGCGCCGACGGCGGCAGCGCACTGCCGCTTCGCGGTGGCAAAGGCAGCACCTGGGAAGGTGGCGTGCGCGTCCCTGCTCTCGCTTGGTGGCCTGGCAAAATCGCCCCCGGCAGCGTGTGCGATGCCGTCGCTGGCACCATCGACCTGCTCCCCACGTGCGTCTCGATTTCTGGCGGCAAAGTCCCCGCTGAGCCCGTCATTGATGGCCGCGACCTCTCGCCGCTGCTCTTTGGCAAAACCAAAGAGTCACAGCGTGACGCCCACTACTACTTCGCCAGTTACAACCTTCAAGCCGTGCGCCAAGGCCCATGGAAGCTCGCCATTGCCACTCAAAACGAAGCCATGGGCAAAGAAGCCGCCGCTGACGCGAAAGTGAATCCGCGCCTCTACAACCTCGATACCGAAATCAGCGAACAAACCAACCTCGCCGCGCAACATCCCGACATCGTCGCCAAGCTCCAAGCCCTCGCCACCCAGATGGAATCTGAGATCGGCGGCAAAGAGCCGAAAGCACGCCGCCCTGCCGGGGAAGTGGCCAATCCGCAGACGCTTTATCCCACCAGCGATGCACCACGCGGCAAGAAGAAGGACGCGCCGAAGAAGGCCAAGAAATAGCCCGTGTCATCACCGTGCAGATGATTCATTCTTTCCAGCCATGAACCTCCGCATCCTCGCCACCCTCCTTCTGCTCACCTCCTGCGGCCGCAGTGCCGATCCCGCCGCTCGTGAGAAAGAACTCACTTATCTTCGCAGCGTGGTGCCGGATGATTTACTGGAATTCGCCCATGTCGAAGTCCCCGCTGTCGAAAACGTCGCCATCATGGGAGAAGGCGCTGCTCAGCACCTCGGCCTGCATGTGTTCCCCGGCCAGAAGAAGCTCAATGGCGGCATCCGTGCCGAGGTCAGCGTCGATTACCCGTGCAAGCAGGGCGATACCGTGCGCTACGCCTGGCGCTTCATGGTGCCGAAGGGTTTCGTGTCCGATGCGCCAAAGAACCGCTGGTGGATCATCGGCCAATGGCACGATCAGCCGGATCGCGCTCGTGGTGAAAGCTGGGACGGCTTTGCCTCCAAGAGTCCGCCCCTGCTCCTCGGTCTCGGTGAATTGCAGGGCAAGCTCGGCATCGGCATCGCCTACGGCCCCGATCAATCGCAGAAGCACGGCCCCATCTTCATCGAGCCCGGCAAGTGGCACAGCATCGCCGTCGAGATCCACTGGTCCCAACAAGCCGACGGCAAAGCCACCTTCTTCCTCGACGACATGGCCCAGCCCGTCGCCACCGCCACCGCCACCGGCCCGAACATGCACAACGACTTCCAGCACTTCCTCAAGCTCGGCATGTACCGCCATCCCGAGATCGAGACGGACAATTGGATCTACGTGGATGATTTGAAGATCACGAAACCGTGAGGCGAGGTGACGCCGAGCATGCTCTTGACATCACCTTGATGCTCCTGCTTTCTTTCCCACCCACCTGACAATCCGCTCACAAGTTGGGGGCAGATTTGTCTCCAGCTACAGAATTGTGTGACTAAACAACGTTAACACCATGAAAACCGAACCACGTCGTAGTGCCTCCGCCAGTTGCTTCATGCTATTTGCGGTCTTCGTTAGCTTCATCCATGCGCAAGATTCGGCATCTAATCGCAATGAGGAATACTTCCTCATTCGCACTTTAGAAATGCTCTACGAGCAATGGCCTCAAGATGTGAGCAACCCGACAGCATTTGCCTCTGCAGCCGCAGAACTCCGCAAAGACGCGATCCGACTGCGTGTCAGAGCTGAGCGTGCATCAGTCGATACTGAGATTGCCGCAAGGCTCGAAGACTTCGTTAGTCTGCTTGACTCATACACGAATTTTTTGACGAATATTGGTGCCATTCGGAGTGCTGCGCGAGAGAACGCTGGCAAAGAAGAATTTCAATCCGGATTTAAGGGTGGATATGCAGCGGCAGGCACTTTTGGTACGCTGAGTCAAAACGAAAATGTGACGTCTGGGGAGGCAGCTTTGGCATCACTCGTCGTTGGCGGGATCACCTATGCTGTCGACGCATGGGGAAAAAGCAGCAAAAGGGACGAAGCTGAACGAGCCGCTGTATCCGCTGCGGCGCAGCGGATACAAGATTCGTTCATAGCTACACTGGAGAGAGCAAAGCAGGGCTTCCAGAAAGTCGCTGCCATGAGGGGTTGGAATGCGTCTGAAATCGGCTGGGATCTTTCGGAGACGCATGCGAAGAACGTGCTGCGCATGTATTCTGAGGGTGATTTACCTGGTTTAACGCGAGAGACAGCGCTCCAGCGGGAATCCCGCCCCAAAGACCCCTACATCCGGTTGACCCACAACTTGTTTCAGGCGTTAGGGAATGAAAAAGACGCCAGTATGCTTTCGCGCCTTTCCGAGGATACCTATCAAAGCATCTCACTGATTCCAAGCGACCCTGCATACGACGACTACAAGCACGGGGCCATCTCACAAGCCGCACTTCTTGCGAGTGCTGCTCGTGATGCAGAACGAAGAAGTGGTGCTTCGCCGAGGAGTTCAGAAGCGAGCGTGCGCGCCTTGGAATTGTGGAACCAAACGTTGATGCTTCAACCATCCGACCCGACAGGCCAAATTCGCTTCTATCGCGCAATGGCGCTCGCTGCAAACGGTGAGTCCGACAAGGCGCGTGGTGAAGCTGAGTCTGTCTTGAATTTGCTCAAGACAGGAGGTGAATTTCTTTATGGGTATGCCTGCATTTTAAGTCTCGACGGTGACACTGGCCGCGCACTTCAAGCGCTTGATGCGGCATTGAGAACGGGGACGGTGGATGTGGCAGATGTCCGATTAGACCCAGATCTGTTAAACCTGCGAGAACAGAAAAAAACCGAGTTCGACGCACTCGCCAATCCTCAATGGACGTGGAGCGTCGTAGATGACTGGGTCTGGGACGATGTTATTCTCAGGAACGACTCTGTGTACCCGCTAACCAATGTAGTCTTTGTCGTGGCACTGAATAAAGGAGGAAAAGTGGAGAAGCATGTACTGAAGTGTGATCATATTTTACCAGGTGAGAAGAAGACGTCGGTAGATATAGTCACTGGTGTAGAAGGCGAATGGGACAAGTCTTCGACAGGCGAGCTCACCTGCGATCAAAACAAAAAGTAAGTGCTGACCTTCAATGTGCAGGCTCGACAACTTCGCTCCATGAGCAGCGATGAGTCACTTTAGGCGTTCCATGAAAATGACACCTGAACTCGCAAGATCTAAGGCAATTTGGCGTGACATGTTCGCCTTGGGAGCACTTTCAGATGCAGACAGATTTCTCACTCTGATCGAGGAGACTGGACAAAGCACTCCAGAGCCATTGAAATGGCCGCTATGGATAGCATTTATCGTCTCTTATGCGAAGCCATTTACGTCAAACGATGACATGGGAGGAATAAGCGACAAAGCGATTCCATCCGATCTGAAACAACTGCACCGTTCGTTCCGAAAGGCGCGAGATTCACTTTATGGTCACTCTAATCCGCTTGAGACACTGGAAGATGGATTTCAAGCCAACCAGATTTTTGTGCGCAAACAAGGCGATGAATGTGAGATCATTCCGTATACACTGGTCCCCCTAGACGAAGAAATTCCACGAGCAAGAAGGCTTGTGAAGGCTCTGCTGGAGGATTTGCACAAAAGAACCAAAGATGGCAAAAAACATCTCTGCACTCAGTTAAGCGCTAAGCCGGACGGCGACTATCTAATCCCGTATCCGAACCTTGAAGAAAAAACGATCGAGCAGATGCGCCAAACCTCTGCTTCTCAACTTCCAAGCCAAGCATCGGATGCCCAATAAAACGACCTTCTACACATGCTGGTTGCAAAAGCACCGCTCCCGTCCTGCTTCAGGCAATGACCGAATCACTCACCCGCCACCTCCAACGCACCGGCGTCATCGCCGTGCTCATGATCGACCGTGCTGACGATGCCGTGCCGCTGGCGCGGGCCTTGCTCAAGGGAGGAGTCGATTGCATCGAACTCACGCTGCGCACCGATGCCGCGCTCGAATCCCTGCGACGCATCCGTGCTGAGGTGCCGGAGATGACCGTCGGCGTGGGCACGATTTTGACTCCCAAACAGGTCAACGATGCCAAGGAAGCGGGTGCGAGCTTTGGCGTGGCTCCGGGCATGAATCCGCGTGTCGTTGCTGAGGCCAAACGCATTGACCTGCCATTCGCGCCCGGCGTTTGCACACCGACGGACATCGAACTGGCCATCGAGGCCGGTTGCAAGCTGCTCAAGTTCTTCCCCAGCGAACCCTGCGGCGGTCTTGCCTATCTGCGCACGATCTCCGCGCCCTTCATGCACATCGGCGTGCAGTTCATCCCGCTCGGCGGCGTCGGTCCGGCAAATGCGGCGCAGTATTTGAAGGAGCCTTCAGTGCTCGCGCTCGGTGGTTCATGGCTCGCGCCAAAGGATTTGATCGCCAAGGGCGACTGGGCGGCAATCACGAAGCTCGCACGCGAGGCCAGCGACATCGTCAAACAAGTGCGCCCATGAGTCGCGTCGTCACGTTCGGCGAAATCATGGCCCGCATCGCCACGCCGGGCTTTGCGCGGTTTCAGCAGGCCATGCCGGGCAGTGTGAATGTCACCTTTGCAGGTGCGGAAGCATCCATCGCGGCCTCTTTGGCCTATCTCGGCATCGACGCGGCTTTTGTGACCGCTTTGCCTGATCACGCCATTGCCAATGCGTGCATCGCTGATCTGCGCAGCCTCGGTATGGAGACAAAACACATCCTGCGCACACCTGAAGGCCGCTTGGGCATCTACTTCCTCGAACACGGTGCGAATCAACGCGGCGGCAACGTCATCTACGACCGCGATGGTTCCTCCGTGGCGATCACGCCAGCCTCTGCCTACGATTGGGACGCGATCTTCACCGGTTGCGAATGGTTTGTCATCTCCGGCATCACGCCCGCCATCTCGCGCAACGCCGCCGAGGTCGCGCTCATCGCCGTGCAGGAAGCCGCGCGCAGAAAAATCAAAGTCGTGTGCGACATGAACTACCGCACCAAGCTCTGGCGCTGGGAGCCGCCGCTCTCCGCCCGCGAACTCGCCACGCGCACGATGAAAACGCTCCTGCCGCACGTCACCATTTTCGTCGGTGGCATCAGCGATGCCACGGCGATGCTCGACATCGACTTCAACGGCGATCTCAATACGCTGGCGAAGCAAATCGTCGCCGAGTTCCCCAATCTCACCCACGCCGCCTTCACGCTGCGCGATGGCAGCACCTCCGCCGCACAATGCTTCAGCGGCGCGCTTTACGAAGTCGGCACCGACACGTTGCACACAACGCCCGCTTACACGATCACGCAAATCATCGACCGTCTCGGTGCTGGCGATGCCTTCACCGCCGGACTCGTGTTCTCATTCCTCCAAAACTCCACCGCTCCTGCCGCCGTCGCCTTCGCCACCGCCGCCGGATGCCTCGCGCATTCGATTGAAGGCGATTACAACTACAACACCCGCGAAGAGATCGAAGCGCTCATGCAAGGTGATGGTGGTGGAAGAGTGAGTCGGTAGCACGAGGCACCGCAGGGAACACAAACTTGCCATGTTTAGCCGAGGGCTATACAATCTGGGCTTGACCACAACACTGCAAGCATGGGGAAACAGCCAGGGAGTACGCCAGCCTAAGACGCTACTCACAGCCTTGGGCATCGAAACTGGGGCCAGTCTCGAAGTGGTGCTCTCGCCCAAGAAGGACGCCATCATCGTGAAGCCTGCGGATGCGCCGTCTCGTGTTCGTGGCCGCCATCGCATTGAGGATCTGGCCGCCGCCATGCCGAAGGGGAGCAAGACTGCTGAATTCGACTGGGGAACGAGTGGGCGGGAGGTCTGGTGATGGCTGCTTACGTCCCACGTCAAGGTGATCTCGTGGCGCTGGATTTTGATCCTCAATCCGGCCACGGGCAAAAGGGCCGCCGCCCGGCGCTGGTGGTGAGCAAGGATGTCTTCAACAAGGCCACGGGCATGGCGATCTGCTGTCCGATCACAAACACAAACCGCCACATCCCTTTCCATGTGCCGATTAGCGGCCGCACCTCGCTGACCGGTTTTGTCATGTGCGAGCAGGTGAAGTCGCTCGATTTCCGTGCACGTGGGCTGAAACTCATCGAACGCGCGCCTCAGGACGTGCTGGAAGATGTGCTCGCCATCATCGACGCCTCCGTGTTTTAAGGCTGCTTGCGCGGTGCGCGCTTCCTCGTAACAAAGGAGCATGTCCACCACCACTCCGCAATCCCCCGACCGCTGGTCTCTCGAATCCTGGTTCTCCGGCTTTGGCAAACCTGACTACACCGACTTCAAAGCCGCCCTCGTGCGCGATGTCGAGGCGTTGAAGTCTCAGGCCGCGGCCTTGGGCGGTGACACGGCAGGAATCGTGCATGTCATCAATGACGTGGAGTCGCTCGGCGATCGTCTCGGTCATCTTTCGGCTTATCTCGGTTGCTTGTCCGCCGACGATGCCAATGACGAGACGGTGAAGGCGGATGAGGCGTGGATTTCGACGCTCGAAGCCGAAAGCACGAAACTCATGGCCTCGCTGCGCTCCGCTTTGGCAGCGCTGAGTGACACGGCGTTTGCCACGCTCCTGGCCGATCCTTCTCTGAAGAACGCGGAGCACAGCGTGAAACGTCTGCGCCATGAGGGGCAGCATCAGATGAGCGCGGAGATGGAAGCGCTGGCCGCCGATCTCAATGTGAACGGCCTGCATGCCTGGGGACGGCTCTACGACACGCTCACCGGCAAGATGGAGTTCGAAATGACCTTCCCGGACGGGCACAAGGAAACCGTGCCCATGTCACGTCGTCGCGCTCTGATGTCCGAACCCGACCGCAAACTGCGAGAGGCTGCCTTTAACGACGGGCAGAAACCATGGAATGATCACGCCACGACGCTCGCCGCCGGTTTGAACGGCATCGCGGGCACGCGCCTGAGTTTGTATGGCCGCCGTGGCATGCCGCACTTCCTCGACACGCCGCTCTTCGATGGCGCGATGAGCCGCAAGTCCCTTGATGCAATGTTGGAGGCCATTCTCACGCATATCGAGCTGCCACGTCGTGCTTTGCGCAAGGCAGCGAAACTGCAAGGCACGCCCGCCCTGCATTACTTCGACCTCGAAGCGCCGCAGATCGCCCCACCGGATGAAAAAGAGCTGACTTGGGACGAAGCGTGCAAAACGGTCGATCAAGCCTTCAGCGCCGCTTATCCGAAGCTCGGCTCGTATTTCCGCGAGATGCTGGCGCAGCGCTGGATAGAAGCGCAGCCGCGTGCTGGCAAGCGTCCCGGTGCCTTCTGCACCGGATCGCAGTTCAAGCATGAGGAGCG
>JAYVIO010000186.1:0-13492 GCA_043770175.1 Verrucomicrobiales bacterium
TGGTAGTCGTTGTTCGTGTCATAGGCCTTGAGCACACCGGTGAACAGCATGGGCATGATGGCGGCGCCGAAGTTTCCCCACATGTTGCACCAACCGAAAAGCTGGGCCTGATTCCGCCCGCTGATGTCCTGCATCGTGGTCCACAGCGCAGGCAGGCCAAAGTCGGCGAAGAAGGTGGCCAGACCAAACCAGATGGTGGCCAGCCACGGCGACTGCGTGCTGATGGCGACGAGATAGAGCGCCGCAGCGATGAACTTGGACACGGACATGGGCAGCACGCGCCCCATGCGCTTGCCGAGACGGAGTGACAAATAATCCGTCATCCAGCCGCCGATCGGCATGCCAATGATGCCGATGGCGAGGGCGACGGTGGTCATGGTGCCGCTCATTTTGTCGCTGACATGCAGCACGACTTTGAGGTAGTCCCCCAGCGAGAGCACGAGAAATGCCCAGCCGATGTTCGTGAAGAATTGCAGGCCGTTGGACATCCACAGATTCTTGCTCTGCCATGCCGCCGCCCATGGGAAACTCCGCGCGGTGCGTGAATCGGGCTGAAATGCGCCACGGCCCTCCGCGAGCAGGGCGATCTCGCCGTCATTGCAGCGGGGATGCTGGCGCGGATGATCGCGGAACACCCGCCAGTAGAGTATGGCGACGAACAGGCCTGCCCCGCCGTAGAGCCAACCGGCCCAGCGCCAATTGCCGGAAGTGACGATGAGATAAATGGTGAGCATGGGGGCAACAGCACCCCCCACCCGTCCGCCCCAGGTGATGGCGCTGCTGGCGAAGCCACGGTTTTCAATGTGCGCCCAGCGTGTCATGAGCCCGCTGCTGGCCGGGTAATAGCCGGCCTCGGCCAGGCCACAGCCGAAGCGCACGAGCATCAAACTGATGAAGCCGGTGCAAAATCCGGTGCCCAGCGTGAAGAGCGACCAGGCGGCGATGTAGATGGAAATGAGAAAGCGTGCGCCGTAGCGGTCGCTGAGCCAGCCGGCGGGTACTTGGGCCAGCGCGTACGCCCAGAAGAAGGAGCCTTTGATCAGATCCTTCTGTGCCGCACTGAGCTGGATGCTGGCCCCGAACGAGTCTGACTTGATGATTTCTGCCAGGCAGATGCGGTCCAGGTACATCAGGAAGGCCACCATCGTCGCCGTGGCGAGGATTTGATGGCGGACGATCGTGGGGCGGGCGGAAGAACTCATCGGAGATGACAAGACGCTGAATTTCCTCCAGCCCTAGCAGCATTCCGGCTTGATGAACAGAGCGAAGACGTGCATCACCATGCAGGGCAGGGGAAAATTCGCGCATTGAATGCCCTTGCACCCTGCCCACGTCTCACGAATTCTTCCCACACCATGACTGCCATCAAAAATCTCACCGCGCTGCTCGTGCTCAGCTTTCTCGCCTCCGGCGTGCTCGGCTGGTTCCTGTTTCAATCACGGTCCGATCTCACCGCGCTACGCTCCGAGCTGGAGCACATCAAGACCGAGCATGCAGACGATTTGAAGGCCAAGGAGGCCGAGTTCCAGCGCACGCTCAGTGCGCAGGCCGCTCAGCATCAGAAGATGATCACTGCGCTCAATGACGAGCACGAAAAAAAGATCGACACCCTGCGCAAAGGCGAGCGCCAGCGTCTTGCCACCGCCGCCAAGGAGTTTGAAAACATCTTCGAGGGCAACAAGACCACGCTTCAATACATCGACCTGTTGGAGGACAAGGTGAAGGCTGGCCAGACGCTCTCGAAGGCCGAGGTGGAGAAGCTCGCCATCATCACCACCGGCCTTGGCTACTTGAAAAAGCAGTATCAAAAGCCCATGCAAGAGTTCCAGGAACTCGCCGCTTACTTTGATGCGCAGGCCTCAAAGTACATCGAAAAACCCAAGGGCGGCTTCTTCAAACGCATGTTCAGCAAGGACTTCCGCGAAGCCGAAAAAGAATACCTGCGCCAGGAAGGCGCCAAAGAGGCCTTCGAGCAGGCCCAGGGCAAGTTCTCCACCACCTACACGCGGGCGCAGAAGGTCATGGGCACCGTGAATCTCGATGCTGACGCACAGATCCAGAAACTGCACGCCTACATCGACGACAAGCAGCAGATGAACGCCGAAGACCTCAGCTCCTTCTTCGACAAGGCCCGCAAAGCCCTGCGCACACACCAAGACGTTCTTGACTTCGAACCGGAGGCCCCGCTGCTGCCCACGCCGAAGCCGCAGCCGTGAGTTGGGTGTAGCTGCGTTCGCCAGAACGCGGTTGTTCCCGAAAATACCAACCACCTCCGCGTTCTGGCGAACGCAGCCACGAAACTACCGCCCCACTTCCAGCAACGTCGGCAGCTTGTTCAACGGCGTGAACTCCACGCTGGCGCCCGCCGCTGGTTTTGCTTGTGGATTGCTGGACTTCAAATAGCGGAACAACTCGCTGTCAGTCGTGAAGACCATTGTCGTGTCCGGGGTGATGAGGGTTTTGTAGGCCGTCATCGTTTGCAGGAATTCGAAGAGCTGTGCGGCCTCAGGCGTCTGGTTGTAGGCCTGTGCATAAATCTCCGTGGCCTTCGCATCGGCGGTGCCTTCGATCTCCTGCACTTTGCGGTAGGCCTCGGATTCAATGAGGCTCAGATCGCGTTCCCGCTCACCATTGATTTTCGCGGCCTCGCCTTCGCCTTCAGCACGGTAGCGGTCGGCGATCTGCTGGCGTTCGCTGATCATGCGTTTGTAAATGGACTCGCTCACGGATGGATCGTAGTCGATGCGCTTGAGGCGCACGTCGAGCAGGCGGATGCCGAGGTCTTTGACCTTTTCGGCGGCGTTGGCAAAAATTTCCGCTTCCAGTTCGCTGCGGCCCTTGGTGATGGCGGGCAGCACGCCGATGCGCGCCTCGGCGGTGGAGAGCGGCGTGCCGGCGGTGGCACCAGGCGAGGGCGTGATCATATCCCGCACAACCTTGCGGTCCTTCGTGGTGCGCACGGCCTCGATGAAGTCATGCTTGGCGATGACGATGCGCGTTTCGCTGCCGATGATGCCGTTCAGTCGCGAAAGGGCGCGGCGCTCATCCGTGAGCTGGCGGAAGAACACCAGCGGCTCAATGATCTCCCAGCGGGCAAAACTGCCGACCATGACGAAGACCTTGTTCTTCGTCGTCATAGGCGTGGATTCGCCGTCCCACTCCAGCACGCGTTTTTCGATGCGGTTGGCGGTCTGGATGAACGGGGTCTTCCAGTGCAGGCCGGCTTTGGTCACCGGTTCGCCCACCGGCATGCCGAACTGGGTGATGACGACCTGCTCCGTCTCGCTCATGGTGTAGAAACCTGAGCCGAGCAGGATGGTCAGTGCGAGGATGATGATGAGAATGAGGGGGGCTTTCATCGGGCGGGGAGCTTGGGGTCGGCGGCTGGCGGCTGAGGCGCGGGTTGGCGGAGATTCATGAGCGGGAGGAAGGAGGATGCTTTTTCATCCAGGATGATTTTGCCGGGCACGGACGGCAGCACCTTGCTCATCGTTTCGAGGTAGATGCGTTTCTTGGTGACCTCTGGCGCTTTGAGGTATTCCGCGAGCAGCGCCTTGAAGCGGGTGGCGTCGCCTTCGGCCTCGTTGACGCGTTTGGCGGCGTAACCTTCAGCGGTGCTGGTTTTTTGCACCGCTTCACCGCGTGCGCGTGGCACCACGCGGTTGTACTCGCCGCTGGCCTGGTTGATGAGGGATTCGCGCTCCTGCTGGGAGCTGTTCACCTCGTTGAAGCTGGCTTTCACCCCGGCGGGAGGATTCACATCACCGAGCTGGATCTGGTCGATGTGTACGCCCATTTTCAGCCCGGTGGCCAGCGCCTGCAGTCGCTCCAGTGCTTTCAATTCCATCTCCTGACGGCCGATGGTGAGCACTTCATCCACAGTGCGGTCGCCCACCACCTCACGCATCACTGCCTCGGCCAGATCGCGCAGTGTGGGCAGTGGCTCGCGCACGTTGAAGACATACGCGATGGGTTCTTCCACATGGTATTGAATCTCCCACTCCACGAGCACGGCGTTCAAATCCCCCGTGACCATGTTCTTCTCGCGCTGCTGCTCGTTGAAGTCTTCCTCGTATTGGTACGGGTTGGAGGCGCCCGGCGTGGCGGTGCCGAACTCCAGCTTCTGCCGGCGCTCCACTTCGACGATGGTGATCTGGTCGATGCCCCACGGCAGCTTGAAGTGCAGCCCCGGCTCCGCCGTCTTCAAATAACCGCCAAAGCGCTGCACCACCGCCACGGAATTGGCCGGCACTTGGTAGATGCCGGAGAACAGCCCGATGGCAACGAACACCGCGCCGATGCCGATGAGGATGCGGCGTGGATCGAGCTTGATCTGCGGTGCATTTAGGAAGGGTCGTATCTCACTCATGTCACGAGGCTACTTCAATCTGAGGTAGCAGCAAGCGACATACGTGAAAGCTCACCTCCCAAGAAAATCCTCCACATATTGCTCCACAATCACCTTCAGCTCCGGCGGACGTGGCAGGCCAATCGCCTCAGCCCGCGCACCATCCACCTGCTGTGGCCAGTTGTCCACGATGCCTTGAATCCGCGCATCAAACGCATCCACA
This sequence comes from Verrucomicrobiales bacterium, assembly GCA_043770175.1. Lineage (GTDB taxonomy): Bacteria > Verrucomicrobiota > Verrucomicrobiia > Verrucomicrobiales > Verrucomicrobiaceae > Prosthecobacter. The sequence continues at coordinate 4,572 of JAYVIO010000186.1, forward strand.
ATCGGCCCCAGCTTGATCCCACGCTCTGCTGCGACTTCCTGGATCACCTTCTCCGCGATCTGCGGCGTCACCCGATGCGCGGGGAGCACATAGGCACGATCTTTGCCGAGCTTGTCCTCGGAAACCTCGCTCAAAGCAATGAATGACTCGATCACCGTGCGATAACCCGTCATCGGATGCGGCTGCTCACGACGAATCGGCAGATTGCAGGCTTCGCCATTGAGCGGTTCGCGAAACATGCCGCTGGCCCAGCTCGATGCGGCCGCATTCGGCTTGCCGGGCCGCACGATCACCGTCGGCAGGCGCACGCTGCGGCCGTCGAAGTGGCCTTTGCGCGTGTGATCGTTCACCATCATCTCGCATATCGCCTTCGTCATGCCGTAGGTCGTCTGCGGCAGTTGTTTGGTGGTGTCGGACATCATCTGCGACATGTCCATGCCGCCGTAACAGGCCACGCTGCTCGCAAACACCACACGCGGCCGGCCCTCCGTCGCACGCGCCGCTTCAAACACATTGCGCCCACCATCCAGGTTCACCCGCATCGCATCATCGAAGCGTTCCTCGCACTCACCGCTCACCATCGAGGCCAGATGGAAGATCACATCGAACTTCGATCCGGTCGCCACGAACACCGTTGCCCGGTCGCCAATGTCACCCTTCACGTGCTTAACTCGTCCATCCGTAGGCTCACCGCGAAAAAACGCATCCAGCAGCACCATCTCGGTGATCGGCTTGCCGCACCACGTGCCGCGTTCCAGGAGTTTCTGACCAAGTTGGGAGCCAAGAAAGCCGCCGCCGCCGGTGATGATGATTTTCATGCGTGAGTTGGGAAGGAGTTTGCCATCAGGCACGGCCTGATGTGAGTTCGCCGACATGAGCAAGCCACTCGCAGGAAACAAGATCGGATTCGTCGGACTCGGCAACATGGGCCGGGCCAACGCGCGTCATTTGCACGAGGCGGGAGCCGATGTCGTCGTCTGGAACCGTAGCGCAGCACCTGCGGAGGCCGCTGTGGCCCTTGGGATGCGTCGTGCCGCCTCGCTGCCCGATCTCGCCCGCGAAATCGGCCCCGGCGTCATCTGCATCAATCTCACCATGACCGACGTCGTCGAAAACGTCGTCTTTGGTCCTGGCGGATTGATCGAAGGCCTGCACAAAGATGCCCTCATTATCGACTTCGGCACCACGGGCGTCCCCGAGACCAAAAAATGGGCCGAACGCGTGAATTGGGTCGATGCGCCCGTCTCCGGCGGCCAAGTGGGTGCCGAAGCCGCAACCCTCACCATCATGGCGGGCTGCAGCGACGTGAACTTCCAGCGCGCATTGCCGATCTTCCAAGCCTGCGGCAAAAACATCACGCACCTCGGCCCCAGCGGGGCAGGGCAGGTGACGAAACTCGCCAACCAGCTCATCGTCGCCCAAACCATCGATGCCGTCGCTCAGGCACTGCGCATGGCCGAACTCTCCGGTGTCGATCCCGCCCTTGTGCGCAAAGCCCTTCTTGGTGGCTTCGCCGAAAGCCGCATCCTCGACCTCCACGGCGACCGCATGGTCCGCCGCGATTTCGCCCCCGGTGGTCGCGCGACTCTTCAACTCAAAGACGTCCGCCTTATGTGCGAGCTGGCTGACTCCGTCGGACTCGATTCACCGACTTTGAAGAACTCCCTCGCCCAGTGGGAGAAGTTTGTTCACGAAAAGGGTTTCGGCGATCTCGATCACTCGGGCCTGTTCCGGCTGTATGAAAAGTAGCCGTCATCGCTCCGCGTGACGAGCTGAGCGCTCTCGCCGTAACGGAAGATTCTCGAACAACAAAACGCATCGTTTCGATGAAAGCCCCCAGCTCATCACGCGGAGCGATGATGGCTACTATGCATGCATCACCTGCCCGCCGTCGATGTTGATGGTCTGGCCGGTGATGTTCTTGGCATGATCCGAGGCCAGGAAGGTCGCCATGGCGGCATATTCATCCGGCATCTGCCAGCGGCCGAGGTGGGAGACCTTCTTGATCTTCTCCGCCGCCCAGTCATCAAAGCTCTGACGCTTGTCTTCCGGCAGTTTCTTCTGCCCGGCGGCCCAAATCGACTGGTTCAGCTCCGTTTTCACCATGCCGGGCGCCAGTGCGTTCACGCGGATATTGTGCGGGCCGAGGTCCTTGGCGGCGCATTGGGTGAAGTTGATCAGCGCCGCCTTCGACGCGCTGTAGGGCGGGTCGGTCTGCGATCCCATCTGCCCCGCGACGGATACGAGAAACAACATCGAACCACCACCGCGCGCGATCAACTTGGGCGCAAAAGCATGCGCCACATTCACGGCACCGATGAGGTTCACCTCCAGCACTCGCGCCCAATCGGAAGGCTCCAGGTTCCAAAACGGAAACCCAAACTTTCCGGAACCGATGCCCACGCAGAAGACAATGTGATCAACGGCATCAAAACCCGCCGCGAAGGTCTTGACGGCCTCGTAATTCGTCACATCGCCCGTGGTGACGAAATCCGCGCTCTTTTCCCGGTCGAATCCGCGCACCTCGCAGCGTTCCGCCACAAACCCGTCCGCAATGGCGCGGCCAATGCCGCGCGCGGCTCCAAACACAGCAATCGACTGACCTTCGAGATTCAATTTCATGCTCCATTATGAGACACGGCTTCTGCATCTGCAAAGGCATCATCGCAGCGAACAAAATCATGATAGATGCGGCAGCCCCTGCTGTACCTCTTTCCCCTCATGAAAACACCCTCCTCCGTCGGCTGCTCCGGCTTTCGTCAAATGAACCTCCAGCGCCGCGAGGCGATGCGCATCGGTGTGTGTGGCGCGCTCGGCCTCAGCTTGGCCGATCTGCTCAAGCACGAGGCGCGGGCGACAGTTGAGCCGGGATTTTTCAAAGAAGGAAAAGCGAAGAGCATCATTCATCTCAATCTGCCGGGCGGCATGGCGCAGCAGGAGTCGTGGGATCCAAAGCCGGAGGCACCGTCGGAGTATCGCGGGGCCTTTGGCGTGGCGAAAACAAACACGGGCGAGGTGTTTAGCGAGAACTTCACACGTCTGGCGAAGATCGCCGACAAGCTCACCATCGTGCGCTCCGTCACCGGTAAGATTCCCGATCATCAGCAGGCGACGTATCACCTGTTTACCGGGTACATTCCGACGACGGTCATCGATTACCCGCAGATGGGCAGCGTGGTGTCGCACCTGCTCGGCACGCGCCGGGGGATGCCGCCTTATGTGGCGGTTCCGTCCATGCGCGGCTTTGAAGGCGGAACAGGCTTCCTCAGCAGCAAATACGGCCCCTTTCAGCTCAACGCCGACCCCGGTGCGAAGGGTGAGTTCAAGGTGCGTGACTTCAGCATTCCGGAAGGCGTGTCGATGAAGCAGTTTGAGCGCCGCAAAACCGCACGCGACATCGTGGAAGGCCAGCTTCGCAAAATGGACGCCGACATCGACAAGCTCAACACGATGGATGATTTCTACAAGAGCGCCTACTCGCTGCTGACCTCCGATGCGGCGCGGAAGGCATTCTCGTTGGCCGATGAGAATGACGCGATGCGCGAGCTTTACGGTCGCGGCTATGAGTTGAAGCAAAAGGCTCCTGCGGCGGTGGGCGAGCGTTTGTTGCTCGCACGTCGTCTGGTGGAGGCTGGTGTGCGCTTCGTCAGCGTGAACTATGGCTCCTGGGACTCGCATGTCGATATCAAAGGCACCTGCACCGAGCACATGCCGGCACTCGATCACGCGATCAGTGGCCTCATCACGGACCTCGATCAGCGTGGCATGCTCGATAGCACACTCGTCATGGTCACCACTGAGTTTGGTCGCACGCCGAAGGTGAACACCAGCAATGGGCGCGACCACTGGGCGCGTGTGTATTCCATGCTGCTCGCCGGTGGCGGCATCACGCGTGGGCAAATCTACGGTGCCTCCGATGCGACCGCTGCCGAGCCTGCGCGTGACGAAGTGAAGCTCGAAGACTTCCTCGCCACCGTTTACAACCAACTCGGCATCGACTCGAACCAAGAACTCTCCGCCTTCGGCGGCACTCGACCAATTGAGATCGTGAATGGCGGCAAAGTCGTGAAGGGAATCATCTCATGAGCAAAAAGTATCCTCCAGAACGGCAAAGGAATGTTCCGGCAATGGAATAAATCCAATCGCAAAGACTTCATGAAATCATTCCCTTGCCAGCTCATTCCTTTGCCAAGAATAACGCCCATCTTCTTTCTCTGTGTCTCCACAGCGCTCGCAGGCCCGATGGTGCATCACATTGAGTTTGTCACGCCACGCGCAGGCCAGCGTGGCACCACGGTCGAGGTCACGATTGAAGGTTCCTTCATCAAGGAGGCGCGGGAGGCTCTCTTTTATCGCCCCGGCATCCGCTGTGTGGAGTTGAAGAGCCTGCCGTTGCTGCCTGAGCCTCGCAGCACGATTCACGGCGGTTTCATTGAGGGCAACGTGACGGCGAAGTTTCAGATCGACGCGGATTGCCCGCTCGGACTGCATCCGTTCAAGCTGCGCACGGCCACCGAGTTGACCACACTTAGCACCTTCGCCGTCACACGTTTTCCCATTGTCAAAGAGACACAGGAAGACCAAACGGTGCCGATGAACAGCGCCGTGCTCGGTCGCATGGACACGAATCAAGTGGGCGATGTTGATGCCTATCGTGTCACAGGCCGCAAAGGCGAGCATCTCTCCGTGGAAGTCGATTCCGTGTGGCTCACGGAGAAGTTTTATGCTGGCTCCGAGTTCGACCTCACCGCGCGCATTCTCGACGCCAGCGGCAAGGAACTCGTCCGCAATGACGACAGCGCACTGCATCTGCAAGACCCGGTTTTGAACACCATTTTGCCTGCTGACGGCGAATACCGTGTCGAGGTCAAACAGCGCGTCTTCAACTCCGGCGGCAACTGCTACTACCTCGCGCACATCGGCTCGAATCATCGTCCGTTGGCTGTGTATCCCGCCGGTGGCATGAAAGGCGAAAAACTGGCCGCCATGCTTCTTGGCGATGCCGCAGGCGATGAGGCCATGCAAATCACGCTGCCAGCTCAAACGGGTGATTTTCATTTCAACGACACCATGCCATCGCCGCTGCTGATGCGTGTGAGTGAGTTCCCAAACGTGCTCGAAGCCAAAGACACCGATGAAACTGCCGTCAGCGCTCTCCCCGCCGCTTTGAATGGCAAAATCGAAGTCGCAGGTGATGCCGACAGCTTCCGCGTGAAAGCCAAAGCAGGTGATCGTTGGCGTGTGCGAGTGTTTGCTCGCTCGCTCGGCACGCCGCTCGATCCACGGCTCACGATTCGCAAAGCCGATGCTGAAACCGATGACATCACGGCTGACGACTCGGTTCTCACGGATCGCGATCTGTGGGCCATGTCGCGGCAGATTCAGCGGAAGGAACTCATGGACCCGGCGGTGATCTGGGAGCCGAAAACCGATGGCGACTACCTCATCAACATCACCGACATGCGCGGCCTCGGCGATCCGAATTCCGTTTATCGCATCGAGGTCGAACCCGTGCGCGATGAGATCAACACCTTCATTCAGGCCCGCGTCATCGACATGGTCGAGTGCCCGCGCCTCACCAGCATCGCCGTGCCTCAGGGCGGCCGCTGGACGGTGAATGTGAACCTCATCGACGCTCCTGGAAGCCGCTATAAAGGCGAACTCGATCTCGTGGTGAATGGTTTGCCCAAAGGCGTGCGCATGATCGCTCCACGCCTGCTCGCCGGTCAGCGTCAGGTGCCCGTGCAGTTCATCGCCGATGCCGACACGAAGCCGCAGACCACGCTCATCTCCATCGCCTGCAAAGCCACCGACGGCACACCGCTCGTCAGCCGTCCGCAGCAGTCGTTTCCGTTCCTCGGACACAGCGGCGGTCATGCGTGGCATTCATTTGTCGTCCATGACTATGCTTTCGCCGTCACGGAGCCGACGCCATATCAAATCGACGTCGAACAGCCGACGATCCCGCTTTCCCAGAATGGCGAACTCACGCTGCCGGTCAAAATCACGCGCAAGCCCGGCTTTGATGAAGCCATCGAGCATCAGTTCGACTGGGTGCCGCCCGGTGTCGAAGGCGAGCCTACGCTCACTATTCCTGCGGGCAAAAACGAAGGCACGCTGCGCCTCAGCGCCAGCACTTCGGCCGTGCCGGGCACGTATCGCCTCGCCATGACTGCCTCGACCGCAGGCGGCTCATATTACCTCGGAGCAGGTCGCATCCGCGCATCGAGTGCGTTCATCGACATTACCATCGCACAGCCCTACATCGCGCTGAAGAGCAATCCCACTGCTGTGCGTCGCGGTGAAAAGGCGCAGGTCGTGTGGGACGTGGAGCACAAGAAGCCCTTCGAAGGCGAAGCCGAAGCCACGCTACTCGGCCTGCCAAAAGGCGTGAGCGTCATCGGCACGCCCAAACTCAAATCCGGCGACAAGCAGCTCATCTTCGACATCGCCGCCACCAGCGAGGCGCTGCTCGGCCAATACAAAGAGCTGAGCTGCGAGATCACCGTCACCGAACACGGCCAACAAATCCGCCAGCGCACCGGCAAAGGCATCCTGCGTGTCGATCCCGCGCTGCAGCAGGCTCTACTGAAATGAACACTGACCAAAATTGGCAAGGGAATGGAATGGCAATGGAATAACTGATTCAGAATCATTTATTCCCTTGCCGAAACAATCCTTTGCCAATTTTGAATCCTTCATCTCATGCCAATCACCTGTAAAACACCCATCGCCAATCTCACGCGAGACGAGTTTATTGAGCGCGATGACCTGATCATGAAATGCGCCTATGCCACGCAGAACAAGCTGGGGCGACTTTGTGAGGAGCGCGTCTATGAGAATGAGCTGGCAGATCGTCTGCGTGCTGCTGGCATGAAGAATGTGATGACCCAAGTGCCGATCTTGGTGACCCATGGCCCGTTCTCCAAGGAGTATCGGATCGATCTGGTGGCGGATGACGCTGTGTATGAACTCAAGACGGTCGCACAGTATCTTCGGGCTCACGACACGCAGGTGTTCAATTACGCGATGTGTCTCGGCATTCGGTGCATCAAGCTTCTGAACTTCCGCGAGACCAAAGTGGATGGCAAACTGCGCATCGTGCCCATCACACCAGCTAAGCGCCATGCCTGCCGCGTCATCACTGAGGACTGGAAGCCACTTTCATCACGTTGCCAGCTACTGAAAGACCACCTCACGGCTATCGTGGCTGACTTTGGCGGCTTTCTCGAAGCCAGTCTTTATGAGGAAGCTTTGTCCTGCCTCCTGTCTGCCCCAGAAACAAGGCTCACCGTGAGAAGCAACGGCAACGAGCGCGGCACGCACCCGACTCGCACGCTCTCCGAGCACATCGCATTCTATGTTAGTGCCTACACAGACAACATTGATCACCAGCGTCCGCATCTTCAGCGCCTTCTTGCCCTACTTCCTTTGAAGGCCATGCACTGGATCAACTTCAATCATCAAGACATCACTCTGATCACCCTGACTCAATGAAGCCTTGGCAAGGAAATGAGATGGCAATGAAATAAATCCATTCTGAGCCATTCCCTTGCCAATCCATTCCCTTGCCAAAATGAGAACCTTTATTTTAGCCCTCTTGCTCCCGTCCTTTCTCATCGCCGAGGAAGCTCCCAGCTTTCGCCGCGATGTGATGCCGATCTTGTTTCGTTCAGGTTGCAATCAAGGCACTTGCCATGGCTCTGCTCGTGGGAAGGATGGCTTCATGCTTTCGCTCTTTGGTTACGACGCCAAGGGCGACTACTACCGCATCACGCAAGAGATGGTGGGCCGTCGAGTGAATCTCGCGGCACCTGAGCAGAGTTTGATGCTGCTGAAGGCCACTGGCAAAGTGCCGCACACGGGCGGTGAGTTGTTCAAACCGGACACGAAGTATTACAAGACGCTACTCGCCTGGATCGAAGCCGGAGCGCCGGATGATACGGGAGCTGTGCCGCAACCCGTCGAGATCACACTGTCGCCAGATCGCATCGTGTTTGAAGGCGGCAAAGGCACGCAGAAGACCACGGTGACTGCACGCTACTCCGATGGCTCGAAGCGCGATGTCACGGATCTCGCGCTCTTTGCCACGAACAATCCCTCCACGGCCAAGATCGACAAAAACGGCATCGTGACCGCGGCTGGTCGCGGCGACACGCATGTGTTTGCACGCTTCAACCGCTTCACCATCGGCTCTGAGGTCATCGTGCTGCCGCAGGACAAAAACTATGCGTGGACGAACCCGACTGCGCACAACTACATCGACGAGATCGTCCACGACCGGCTGCAAAAGCTCCGCCTGCTGCCTTCGGACGTTTGCGATGACGAAACCTTCCTCCGCCGCATCCACATCGACCTCACCGGCTCCTTGCCGACCACGAAAGAGTATCGCGACTTCATGGCGGATACGTCAAAGGACAAGCGCAGCGCCTTGATCGACCGCCTGCTGCAAAGCGACGGCTTCACCGACCTCTGGACCGCGCTTTGGGCCGAGATGCTGCGCATCAAAGGCGGCGGCTACGCGCCCAGCGCCACCGATGTGAAGGCAGCCGATGTCTATTATGAATGGATTCACGAACAGATCGCCAAGAACCGTCCGCTGAACGAGTTCGTGGCCGATCAGATCACCGGCACCGGCAGCAACCTCACCAGCGGCCCCGCGAATCTTTACACCATGCTTGTGCATGACACGCGGGTGACGCCGAAGAACCTCGCCGCAGATTTCTCACAGCTCTTCACCGGCGTGCGCATTCAGTGCGCCGAGTGTCATAATCATCCCTTCGACCGTTGGACACAGGACGACTACTATGGCTGGGTCAGCTTCTTCACTGGCATCCAGCGCAAGCTCGGCGTGGAGCCGCGTGAGTTCTATGTCTTCAACGATCTCTCCGCAGCGCCTGCGAAACATCTCGTCGATGAAC